>NZ_CP115464.1:3077500-3377500 GCF_027912515.1 Brevundimonas sp. NIBR10 | reverse complement strand
GGCAGGCCGATCCAGCCGGCCAGGGAGGTCTGCTCGCCGTCCGATTCCGAATGCTTGCCGCGGCCGGTGTCGTACTCGGTGTCGAACATGCCGTAGTTCAGGGTCAGGCCGCCGCCGCTGTCGGCCTGGCGCAGGCGCAGATTGATGACGCCGGCGATGGCGTCGGCACCGTACTGGGCCGAGGCGCCGTCACGCAGGACTTCGACGGTGCCCAGGGTCACCGAGGGGATGGTGTTCAGGTCGAAGGCGGTAGAGCCACGGCCGAGCGCGCCGTTGACGTTGACCAGGGCGCCGATGTGACCGCGCTGGCCGTTAATCAGGACGAGCGTCTGGTCGGGGGCCAGGCCACGCAGGGTCGCAGGGCGGACGTGGTCGGAGCCGTCCGTGATGGCCGGGCGGGGGAAGCTGAGCGACGGAGCGGTGTTGGCCAGGGCGGCGGCCAGTTCGGTACCCGTGCCGTTGCGGGTCAGTGTCTCGGCCTGGATCACGTCGACGGGTGCGATGGTGTCGAGGCGCGATCGGCCCACGGTGCGGGTGCCGGTGACGACGATCTCTTCGAGAGCTGCGGCCTCTTCCTCTGGGGTCGGCGCGGTCTGGGCCGAGGCGACCATCGGGAGGGCCAGAAGGGCG
The DNA here is from genome assembly GCF_027912515.1 of Brevundimonas sp. NIBR10. Classification (NCBI taxonomy): domain Bacteria; kingdom Pseudomonadati; phylum Pseudomonadota; class Alphaproteobacteria; order Caulobacterales; family Caulobacteraceae; genus Brevundimonas; species Brevundimonas sp. NIBR10. The sequence goes on along the minus strand of NZ_CP115464.1, from coordinate 3,376,870 downwards.
CCGGCCGAGGCGAACGCCAGAAGGAGGGTGCGGGTAGAACGGATGTGCATGTGCGCCTGACAGACCAGATGTTGAGCCGCCGCCGAATGGCGACGGGGCCGATTGCGGGCTTCCTGAGCTGTCGACGTTGGCCGCCGACTTCATCCCCGTGGTCGGTCTGTCGGAGGCGGCGGCAAATTCTTGCCTGAGCCGGCCCCCATGCCGTCCTTGGCTGCAAGCTGGGTGCGCGACCCGGGACGGTCAAGGACGGCCTTTGCGCTTCGCGGCCCGTCGTTGCATTTTTGACATAGAGCCGACGCGCGACGGACACGAAAAAGGGCGCGCCCGTGAGGACGCGCCCTTCAATCATTCGACCGGAGTGGGGTCTCAGGCTTCGGAGCCGAGACCGTCCTGCTGGCCTGCGCCGCCTTCGCGCATGTCGTTGGCCTGTTCGGCGGCCAGTTCGCGATCTTCGTCGTAAGCCGACTTGATCACGTCCTCGCCCTTGGCCTGACGTTCGGCTTCGTCGGCCGAGCGGGCGATGTTGATCTTGACCGTGGCCGAGACCTCGGCGTGGAGACGGATCACCACCTCGTGGACGCCCAGGGTCTTGATCGCGGTGTTCAGGACGACCTGCGAGCGTTCGACCTTGCCGCCTTCGGCCTGGATGGCCTCGGCGACGTCGCGACCGGCGACCGATCCGTAGAGCTGGCCGGTTTCGCCGGCCTGGCGGATCATGACGTAGGACTGACCGTCGATCTTGTCGGCGATCTTCTGCGACTCGCCCTTGTTGCGCTCGTTGCGGGCCTCGATGGCGGCGCGGTCGAGTTCAAACTTCTCCAGGTTCTTGGAGGTGGCGCGAAGGGCCTTTTCCCGCGGCAGCAGGAAGTTGCGAGCGAAGCCATCCTTGACGGTGACGACGTCGCCGATGGCGCCGAGGTTCTCGACGCGTTCGAGCAGAACGACCTTCATCTTATTTCACCACGTAGGGCAGGAGGGCCAGATAGCGGGCGCGCTTGATGGCCTTGGCCAGTTCGCGTTGCTTGATCTGGGACACGGCGGTGATGCGCGAGGGCACGATCTTGCCGCGTTCGGAAATGTAACGCTGGAGCAGCTTGACGTCCTTGTAGTCGATCTTCGGCGCGCCTTCACCCGTGAACGGGCAGGTCTTGCGGCGACGATTGAACGGACGACGGCCGGAACCGCCGGAGCCGGCGGGCGTGCCCGGGACGTTACGGGGAGCAGTGGTATCGGTCATGGTTCTGATCCTTACGCTTCGACCACGGCGTCTTCACGCGCGGGACGTTCGCGATCGCGTTCACGCTCGCGCTCACGACGGGCCAGCAGGGGCGACAGTTCCAGATCGAGTTCCTCGACCTTGACGGTCAGCCAGCGCAGCACGTCTTCGTTGATGCCCAGCTGACGCTCGACCTCGGCCATCGCGGCCGGGGGGGTGTCGATGGCGAGCAGGGAATAGTGCGCCTTGCGGTTCTTCTTGACCCGGTAGGTCAGGTTGCGCAGGCCCCAGTATTCGATCTTGGCCACCGAGCCGCCGCCGGCGACGATGATGTCCTTGATCTGGTCATTGAGGGCTTCGGCCTGTTGCGCGCTGATATCCTGGCGCGACATGACCGTGTGCTCGTAAAGAGCCATGGGTTCGTCTCCCTTGTAGGGCATCGGCGCCTGCGGACCGGGTAAGTCGCGCCTGCGATGGCTCCTGAAGCGGCGGCCGGAATGACTTCCCGAACCCTTTGGTGTTCCGCATCAGGACCGAAGCCCTGGAAAGCGGGGGCATATAGGGGAAAAGGGGCGGAGGGGCAAGGAGGAAGGGAGGCGGAGCGCCGTTCGATCAGAGCCCGCCCGCGCCGACGCCGGTCGAGGCGAGCTGGAGGTTGGCGGGGGGTTCGCGGAAGTAGCGGTCGATGCCTTCGGCGACGGCGCGCATCAGGCGGCGGCGGCGGGTGGCGTCGCCGAGCGCTCGTTCGTCGTCGGGATTGGTGATGAAGCCCATCTCCAGCAGCACGGCGGGGACGTCGGGAGCCAGCAGGACGGCCAGGCCGGCGTCGCGGTGGCTGCGGCGCAACAGGGGCTGGTCGGCGGCCTCGATATGGGTCAGCAGGACGCGGGCGAACTGGGCCGAGCGGTTCTGGGTCGCACGCTGGGTCATGTCCAGCAGGATGCGGTCCACCGACGGGTCGCGGCCCGGCAGATGCAGGTCGCGGTGCCAGTCGTCGCGCCGCGTGACCTCTCGAACCGCGCGCGACGCCCCCTGTTCGGACAGGGTGTAGACCGAGGCGCCGCGCGTGGCCGGGTCGGCCCCGGCGTCGGCGTGCAGCGAGATGAACAGGTCGGCGTCGGCAGTGCGGGCGATCCGGACGCGCTGGTACAGATCGACATAGGTGTCGTTGGCGCGGGTCAGCTGGGTGCGATAGCGGCCGGTGGCGTCCAACTCGGCCTTCAGTGCCAGGGCGGCGGCCAGGGTGAGTTCGCTTTCGCGGCGGCGGGCGCCGAGGGCACCGGAATCGCGTCCGCCGTGGCCCGCATCGATGACGATCAGGGGCTTTTGGGCGTTGCGCTCCATGCGGGGCGCGACCGGGCGGGGATTGGAAGGGCGGGGGCCGGTGGCCTTCAGATCGACGACATAGCGCCAGGTGGCGACGCCGTCGCCGGGCGGCAGCAGGAAGCGGCGCTCGATCTCGGCCGCGCTGGCCAGCTGGAGTTCCAGGCGCGAGGCGGTGCCGACGGCGTCGACCTCATAGCCGCGCACCAGGCCGGAGCCGGCGCCGGACAGGTTGCGGCGGGGCGCGACGCCGGACAGGGTCAGGACCACGCTGCCGTTAACGCCGGTCTCGACCACCGCGCCGCGCGCCGTGCCACCCAGGTCGACGACCACCCGGGTCCGCTCGGCGTCGCCGCCAAATCTCACGCGCAGGACGTCGGCCGCCGCGCCGGCGAAACCGCGCCCGCCGACGAACAGGCCGGCGCACAGCACGACCAGGGCCATGGCGGTCATGGCCCATTCGCGAGCCCCCCACCGTGCGATTTCGGAACGCCACCGACCGTACATTCTGACGGACACCCACCTTCTTTGTTGGGCCCACGATGACAGACGGCGGTGTGGAATGCGTTAAGCGACGGGCGGCGGGCGACAGATTGGCGACGTTCGCCTTTCCTTATCCCCTGACAGTGCCTATGCTTTGTCTGCTCGCGGAAACGTCCGCGTCGGCCGATCTGATCGGGCCCCGACGCGTCCACCTCCGCCGGCTTCGACTTTCACCTATCCTAGACCCGGCCGGCGTTCGCGCCGACGGATCGAAGACCGGGCCTCAAGACGCTGCCTCTATCACGGCGCGTCCGGGTCCAGGACCGACTGAATCCATGGGCCTTTTCGCCTGCGCTCCCATCCGGCCGGAAACGGCCATCGTCGAGAGATTCGACGGGAAGACGCTCGCCCTGGCCTGCAATCCCATTCGGCGAGCCGCCCTTGTCCTCCAACGGACCGGCAGAGCGCGCCAGAGAGAGTCCTTCAATGTCAAAGACAATGCTGATCGATGCAGCGCACGCGGAAGAAACCCGCGTCGCGATCGTGGACGGACGCCAGGTCGAAGAATTCGACTTTGAATCCAAGACGAAGCGCCAGCTTCGCGGCAATATCTATCTTGCCAAGGTCACCCGCGTAGAGCCCAGCCTTCAGGCCGCCTTCGTCGAGTACGGCGGCAATCGCCACGGCTTCCTGGCCTTCAACGAGATCCACCCCGACTACTATCAGATCCCGGCCGCCGACCGCGAAGCCATCATGGCCGAGGCCGCGTCGGCTGATGATGACCAGGACGACGAACACGCTCGCGATTCCGACGACGGCGATTCCGAAGGCGGGATGGCCGAGGAGGAACGCCTGAAGCGTCGCCTGATGCGGCGCTACAAGATCCAGGATGTCATCCGGCGTCGCCAGATCCTGCTGGTGCAGGTCGTCAAGGACGAGCGGGGCGGCAAGGGCGCGGCCCTGACCACCTGGCTGTCGCTGGCCGGCCGCTACTGCGTGCTGATGCCCAACACCGGCAAGGGCGGCGGGATTTCGAGGAAGATCACCCAGGCCTCGGACCGCAAGCGTCTGAAGGCGGCGGCGGCGGCGCTGGACGTGCCGCGCGGCATGGGGCTGATCATCCGCACGGCCGGCGCCAAGCGCACCAAGGCCGAGATCAAGCGCGACTACGAGTACCTGCTGCGTCTGTGGGAGACGATCCGCGAGACGACCCTGGCGTCAAACGCCCCGTCCCTGATCTATGAGGAAGAGAACCTCGTCCGGCGCGCCGTGCGCGACATGTTCGACAAGGATTTCGACGGCATCCAGGTCGAGGGCGTCGAGGGCTTCAAGGAGGCGCGCGACTTCATGCGGGTGCTGATGCCCTCGCAGGCCAAGAAGGTGCATCTGTACCAGGGCTCGCGGCCGCTGTTCGCGGCCAACGGCATCGAGGAGGTCCTGACCGGCATCCACCAGCCGGTGGTGACGCTGAAGTCCGGCGGATATCTGGTGATCAACCAGACCGAGGCTCTGGTCGCGATCGACGTCAACTCGGGCAAGGCGACCAAGGAACGCAACGTCGAACAGACCGCGTTCAAGACCAACTGCGAAGCCGCCGTCGAGGCCGCGCGCCAGCTGCGCCTGCGCGACCTGGCCGGGCTGGTGGTCATCGACTTCATCGACATGGACGAGTCCAAGAACAACCGGACCGTCGAACGCATCCTGAAGGACGCCCTGTCGGAAGACCGCGCCCGCATCCAGATGGGCCGGATCTCGCCGTTCGGCCTGATGGAGATCAGCCGTCAGCGTCGCCGTCTGGGCGTGCTGGAAGGCGCCACCGAAATCTGTCCGCATTGCCAGGGCGCCGGTCGCGTCCGTTCGGCTGAATCCGCCGCCCTGATGGTGCTGCGCGCCGTGGACATCGAGGCCGGCAAGAACGGGGCGGGGTCGATCAACCTGCGCGTCTCGACCGCCGTGGCGCTGTATATCCTGAACCACAAGCGCGACTATCTGCAGCGGCTGCTGGAACGGCGTGGGCTGGCGGTCATCATCCAGATCGACGATAGCCTGGGCCAGGGCGACAGCGCGATCGAGCGCACCGAGACCAACGAGGACTTCGTCGTCGTCAATCCGGCCGAGGGCCTCGACCTGAACGACGACTTCGACGACAGCGCCTATGACGACGAGGACGAAGACGAGGACGATGACGACATCGTCGACGACGAGGACGAGGTCCAGCTGGACCGCGAAGATGGGGACGACGATGCGCCGCGCGAGCGGGCCGAACGGGTCGAGGGCGGTCGTGACCGCGATCGTGGCCGGGGTCGCAAGCGCCGTCGCGGCGGACGTCGTGACGAGGAGGTCGCCGTGGTCGGCGATGCCGAGGCCGTCGAGGCGCCGATCCTGGTCGCCGGTGACGACGATGATGACTCCGAAGCCGGTCGTCGCCGTCGTCGCGGTCGTCGTGGCGGACGTCGCGTCCGTGAGGACGGCGATGGCGCGGGCTCCTTCTTCTGGGTGCGCGGCCGCACGCCTGACCTGAACGACCCCTATGTCTGGTTCGACCCGATCAATCCCGAACCCCGCGCCGAGCGGGCACCGGCCATGGCCTCGGACGGTCCTGCCGCCGATGTCGAGGAGCCGATCGGTGAACGGCCCGAGGGCGAGATCGCGGGCGATCGTGACGGCGGGCGTTCGCGTCGGCGTCGTCGCGGACGGGGTCGCGGCGAGCGCACGGCCCAGCCGCATGACCTGAAGGTCGAGGCGCGCGCCACCAACGAGGGGATGCCGGCCGGCGGCTCACCCGAATCGCCGATGGCCGTGATGGTGTCGCCCGACGCCGATCCGGACGCACCGGCGGTCCCGGCCGAGCCCCAGCGTCGGCGCGTGCGGCGCAAGCCTGCCAGTGCTTCGGCGGCGACGCTCGATGTCGATCTGGACACTGGCGTCGAGCCCAATGAGGCCGAGCCGGTCGGCGAACCCGTCGTGCTGGACGTCACCCCGGCCGAGGCCGAGGCCGAACGGATCGAGGACGTCGTCGAGGCTCAGGCCGAAGCGGCGGTCGAGGTCGAAGCGGAGCCGGTGGCCGAGCCTGAGCCGGTCCATGTCGAGCCCGAACTGGTCGCCCACGCCCCGGCTCCGAAGCCCGAGGCGGACCTGTCGGCGATCATCGCCAACGACCCGGCCCAGATCGCCGCACCCCCCGAGAAGCCCAAGCGTGGATGGTGGCGTCGCTGAATGCCAGCGCCTAGATAGAACGAGACGGAGCGCGTCGCCGCAAAAGGGTCACTGATCCGGGCCAGCGTCGCGCTCCGATCCCGTCGCCGGAACCCGCCGGCGCGAAATAGGGAGTTCTGCTTGAACCGACTGGCGCGCCTCGCATCGTCCCTGACCGTCGTGCATCGGCGGACGGGCAAGCTCGGCGTCGGTCTGGCCGCCATCGCGATCGCCCTGACGGTCCCGGCGCAGGCCTCGGCCCAGAGCGCGATCCGCGACACCGAGATCGAGGGCATCATCCGCGAATGGTCGGACCCGGTCTTTGTGGCCATGGGGCTGAACCCGGAAGAGGTCGAGGTCCTGCTGATCAACGATCCGAGCCTCAATGCGTTTGCGCTGCGGGGCCGGATCATGGGTCTGAACACCGGGCTGATCCTGGAGACGGATACGCCCAATGAACTGCTGGGCGTCGTCGCGCACGAGGCCGGGCATATCAAGAACCGCCACCTGTTGCGGGATGGGGCGTCCAATGCGGGGATGCAGCCCTTCCTGATGACCATGGCGCTGGGCGCGCTGGCCGCCGCCGTCGGACAGCCTGGTGCGGGGGCCATGCTGATGGCCAACAGCCAGTATTTCGGCACCCTGGGCGCGCTCCGCTACATGCAGAGCCAGGAGGGCGAGGCCGATATTTCGGGCGCTCGGGCGCTGGAAGCCGCGGGCGAAAGCGGCAAGGGGCTGGTCGATTTCTTCGAGAATTTCAGGTCGCAGGAGGTGTTTTCGGACGCCCGTCGCTATCCCTATTTCCGCAGCCACCCGCTGTCGGGACAGCGGATCGAGGCCCTGCGTCGGCCGGTCGAGGCGATGTCCAACTATAGCCGTGCCGACAGCCCGGAACGTATGGCGCAACACGCCCTGATCCTGGCCAAGATTCACGCCTTCATGGACCCGCCGAACGCGACCCTGCGCGACTATCCGGCCTCGGCGACCGACTTCCCGAGCCGCTACGCGCGGGCGATCGGATACTATCGCGACGGCCAGACCGACCGTGCCATCGCGGGGGTCGATGCCCTGCTGGCCGAGAAGCCGGACGATCCGTATCTGTGGGAACTGCGCGGCCAGATCCTGTTCGAGGACGGCAAGCCCGCCGACGCCATCGGGGCCCATGAGAAGGCGGTGTCGCTGAAGCCGGATGCCCCCCTGTTGCGCGTCAACCTGGCCCACGCCCTGATCGAGACCAACGACCCGGCCAATCTGGACCGGGCCATCGACGAGTTGAAACGGGCCGTGGCACGCGAGGACGACAACACCCTGGCCTGGCGTCTTCTGAGCCAGGCATATGCCAGTCAGGGCAAGGAGGGCGAGGCGCGGCTGGCCTCGGCCGAATACTGGTTTGCGGTCGGCGACGACCAGCAGGCGACCCAGTTCGCCCTGAGGGCCCGGCCGCTGCTGGACAATCGCTCGATCGAATGGCGGCGGGCGATGGATATCGTGCTGGCTTCCGGGGCGACGGTCCAGGACGTCAACGACCTTGACGCCCGCGATGCGCGGCGTCGGCCGTCCACGATCGAGCCGACCAATCCGACACTGAGCCTGCCGCCGCCGCGCCCCGCCGCCGGCCCGGCCACCTGATCCCGACGGACCCCGAATGACCGACGACCTTCCCCCCGCCGAGCCGGGCACCAGGCCTGCGCGGCCTGCCCTGATGCGCTGGCTGTCCGGACGCAGCGTGCTTGCCCTGGTGGTGTCGGTGATCGCCCTGGGTTTCGCGGCGGCACCCTGGGTGTCGCCCGATCTGTTCGGATCACGGGTCCGGGCCTATCTGCTGGCCCACCCTGAGGTGCTGGACGAGGCCGTGACGGCGCGTCAGGCCAATGAGGATCTGGCCCGGGTCGCCCAGACCAACGCGGCCATCGCCGCCAATCCCGCCTTCCTGCGACCCGATCCGGCCGATCCCAGCGTCGGGCCCGAGAACGCGAAGGTGACGGTGATCGAGTTCTTCGACTTCCGCTGCCCAGGCTGCAAGGCGGTGGCCCCCGACTATCTGCGGCTGGTGCGGTCCGCGGTCGGACGTGCGGTTCGTGTTCAAGGACTGGCCGATCCTGGATCGCGGCGACGGTCCGCCGGTGTCGCAATATGCGGCGCGCGCCGCCATCGCGGCGAACAGGCAGGGGAAATATCTGGAGGTGTATGAAGGGCTGATGGCCGAGCGGGCCCTGACCATCGAAAGTGTGGATCAGGTGCTGGTCGCCGCCGGCGTCGATCTGGCGCGGGCCAAGGCGGACATCTCCTCGCCCGAAACCAACCGCCACATCGCCGACATCCACACCACGGCCCTGCTGTTCAAGCTGACGGGCACGCCGACCTTCATCATCAACGGCAAGATGACGGCGGGGATCTCGCCGGAGGAAGTTGCGCAGGCGATCGACGCGGCGGAGTAGGTCAATAGATGGGTTCGAGGCTCCAGCCAGTCAGACCGAGCAGGAACAGCCCCGCCTCTCGCACGGGCATGGCTTCTGGGAAATATTCAGGATCAGGCGACCATCGATTGACGTAGCGATACTCACCCGGCGCGCTGCCCTCGATGATCCATCTCGAACCGTCCAGACCCATCTGGTAGTTGGCTGGGCCCATTGCCAGGACCGAGGTCGAAGCCAGCATGGCGGCGAGACTGTCGTGCTCGTCCGATGTCAGGGGCCTGACGATCTTTCGGCTAACCTTCAAGCCGGCATAGCCGCTTGATCCGTCGAGTCGGGTCGCTGTCATGTACAGGCGTCCGTCGGCCAGAGTATCGACCCGGACAATGACCGCTGCATGGAAGGACCGCAGCCAGGTAAAGCGCAGGCTTCGCGACTGTGGGGACTGAGGGTTCCGGCTCGCCAGATAGAGGGACGGTTCGCCGGCGGCTCGCCAGTAGGAACTATACCAGGCCTGTTCGCTTGCATCGACGATGACCGCACCGCCTTGTCCCGCGCGAGGGTGACCGGGTGGCCAGCCATTTTCCAGGAAGGCTTCGGGGAAATACTGGACACGGGTGTTGTTCAGATGCGCGATCCAGATCGAGCCGCTGACGGCGAAAAAAACGAGGATCGCCGCCAAAGAGCCGAGGGGAAACACCAGCGGTGCCGGCAGTGTCGCGAGCTTGGGCATAAAGGCACCGTGAACCGCCGGTGCGCCGCGGCGGTCGAGATCTGTCGCCCGCCGCACCATGATCACGCCAGCCCCAGCGTCATCTCCCCGCCGATCCACTCCACACGCGACTGGCGCATCGCCTCGGCGGAGGCGGTGGGGTTCCCGAGCGCCGTCTCGGCCTGGGCGAGGACGAAATAGCTGTAGGGGTCGGCGGGCCAGTCTTTGAGCAGTTCCTCGATCTTGGCCTTGGCCCCGGCGGCGTCGCCGGACGCCAGCATGGCAGCGGCCAGGCTGCGGCGGGTTGGGTACCAGATGATGGGCGGGTCGCCGCCCTCGGAGTCCTGGGCCTGGATGGCGGCGGCGCGGGCATAGGCGGCGATGGCGGCCGGGTGGTCGCCCGAGATCATGAAGGCGCGACCCTCCAGCACCTTCTGGAACAGTTCGATGAAGTCCTTGACGTCCTTGGCCTGGGGGGCGGTGTCGGGGATGGCCGCGCGCAGAGCGGCCATGGCCTCGGCTTCGCTGCGGACGGCGGCCGCGTCGCCCCGGCGGGCGGCAGCCTCGCCCCGGGCGTAGCGCCAGGATGTGCGCAGCAGGGTGTTGGCGGCGGGCGGTTCCTTCAGCGCGGCGACCCGGTCCTGATCCGCGAACCGGCCGTAGATGGCGTAGGCGTCGTTGGCCATCAGCTGACGCCAGGCATTGTCCGGCGCGATGTCCGGCCATGTCGACAGGAAGCTGTCGGCCAGGGTCAGGCCGTCGGTCACTCCGCCCGCCATCAGGGCCCCGCCCATGCCGAAATGGATGTTGTGGGCGTGCAGGGGCTTGCCGTGGATGCCGTTGGGCGAGTCAGCCAGCTCGACATACTTGCGGTCCAGGGCCACGGCCCCGACGTTCGATCGCATCGCGTCGCGATAGCGGCCGACGCGGTAGTATGTGTGCGACGGCATATGGACGAGGTGGCTCGCCCCCGGCGTCAGGCGGGCCAGACGCTCGCCGTAGGGAATGGCCTTGTGCGGATCGTCGGACCATTCGGTCAGGTGGATATAGAGGTGGATCGCGCCGGGGTCGTCGGGGGCGCGGGCCAGGGCCTGTTCCAGGATGGTCATGGCGCGGGTGATGCCGGGATCGGCGGCCTTGCCCTCGTCGTCCCACCATTCGTCGGCATTCAACATCCAGGCGTCGGCGGTGGTCGAGGCGACCAGAAGGTCGGCGGGGTTGCGCAGGGCCAGCCGGTCCATGGTGCGGGCGAACCGAAGGCTGCGGCTCGACTTGAAGCCCGAGTAACGCTGGATCAGGGCGTCGATCATCTGTTTCTGGAGCGGGGTCGCGTCGCGGGCCAGACGGCGGGCGTCACGGGCGGCCGTCAGGGCGGCGCGTTGGGAGCCGTCGTCGGTGCCGCCGCCGTTCAGATTGGGCCCCAATGCCCAGGCCTCGCCCCAGGCGCACATGCCACAGGTCGGATCGAGGGCGCGGGCCTTGCGGAAGGCGCGGACGGATTCGGTGTGCTCGAACGCCCAGCGCAGGCGGACGCCGTGGTCGAACCAGGCCTGGGCTTGCGGCGTCGCATCGACGGCATAGGTGGCGGGGCCGAAGCCGGGGACCATGACCATGGAGGTCACAGGGTCGGTGGTCATCGCCGACCCGGCCTGACCGCAGACCTGGGGATTGTCGATCAGGGCCAGGGCGGCGGCGTCAGCGGTCGCATCGGCGACGGCGGCGGGGCCGGCGAGGCAGACAGCGGCGGCTGTGAAGGCCAGAAGTTTCAATCGCATCGCCCGCTCCCGATCTGCGCGGGCATCTTGTCCCCTCACGTCCCGATTGCCAAGGCCGCCGGACCGTCAGTGGAGGGTGGTGCCGGTGCGGTGCTCGGTCTTGCGGCCGATGAAGTTGGCGAAACGGACGCCGGCACCGGTGGGGGCAGCCAGCTTACCGGCGCTGTCGTCCAGCCTGCGGGCTTCGAACGCGAAGGCGGCGGCGAGGCCGGCCGAGGATACGGCGGCGGCGACCTGACCCAGGCGGGACGCGGGGCGCAGGCCTAGCCAGACGGCGTTCACCGTCTGGGCGGCGAACCACAGACCCATGGCCAGGGACCGGTTCGGGCTGGTCGGCGCGTTCCAGACCCGAACGGCCGAAAGGGTCGTCGCCGAGAAGACGGCAGGCAGCACCAGACTGAAGGCCCCGCGTGGCCGCTCCAGCACCGGGGCCGAGCGATGGCGGAGCTGCCGGTCGGTGCGAGGCTGGGTCGGGGTGCGCGCAGCGAGGGCCGTGGCCAGGAGGGCGAACCCGACTGTGACGATGATCCCGCCGACGACGTGGCCCGCGCTGCGACCCTCGGCGTTCAGCAGGTCGGTGGCCCGGTCGCTGAGGTCGTCGAAAACGTCGTCGATGTCGGTCATGGTCTCGCTCCCAGCCTGCCCGAGACGCTAATGACCCTGGGCCGCTGCGGTTCCGCTCAGTTGCCGGTGGCGGACTTGTCGGGGCTGATTTCGGTCATGGCGGACTGCAGATAGTTCTGCTCGCCCAGCTGGGCGATCAGGATGTTCTGGGTCTCGAGGAAGTCGATATGTTCCTCGGTGTCGGCCAGGATGGCGGTCAGGATCTGACGGCTGATGTAGTCGCCGGCGGCCTCGCACTGGGCGATCCCGGGGATCAGGGTCTCGCGTCCGCCGATCTCGAGGCGCAGGTCGGCGTTCAGGCATTCGATGGCGTTCTCGCCGATCGCCAGCTTGTGCAGGTCCTGCATGTTCGGCAGGCCATCGAGGAACAGCACGCGCTTGATCAGCATGTCGGCGTGCTTCATCTCGCCGATCGACTCTTCGTAGATGATGTTGCCGAGGTGTTTCAGGCCCCAGCTCTCGAACATGCGGGCGTGCAGGAAATACTGGTTCACGGCCGTCAGCTCATTGGTGAGCACCGTGTTGAGCAGGCGGATGATCGCGGGATCGCCCTTCATGGCCGTGGTCCTTCGTCTCGGTTCGGCGGGATCGAGGAGGCGATTCCGCTGGATGGCATCCTCTAGCACAGGAAATCGGGCCGCGGGGTCTTGCGAGTTTTTATCAGTCGAGACGAGAATGAGTTGCAGTGTTCGCTGCAATTGACGCCTGGGCATTGAGTATTGATCGCAACGCCGACTGACGTGCGAACATCAGGCGACTGACGTGGTGGTCGCGATGAAACCGCCGCCCAGCAGGCGGTCGGGGTCGGCCGGATCATAGAGGGCGCAGGCCTGTCCGGGCGCGACGCCTTCCTCACCCGTGTCGAAGGCGACGCCGACGACACCGGCGGTCAGGGTCAGGCGGGCGGGCGAAGGCGGACGGGTCGAGCGGACGCGGGCCAGAACGGGAGCGGCGGCAGCAGCGGCGGCCTCGATCGAGACTTCGTCGCCCAGCCAGTTGGTTTCGTCCAGGGTCAGGGCGGCGGTCAGCAGGGCCTCGCGCGGACCGACGACGACGCGGCGATGCTCGGGATCCAGCCGGGTGACGAACAGGGGCTCGCCCACCGCGACGTTCAGGCCCCGGCGCTGGCCGATCGTATAGTCGGTGATGCCCGCGTGGCTGCCCAGGACGCGGCCGTCCATGTGGACGATCTCGCCCGCCTCGCGTCCCTGCGGACGCAGTCGGTCGATCAGGGTGCGGTAGTCGCCGTTGGGGACGAAACAGATGTCCTGGCTGTCGGGCTTGGCCGCAATGCGCAACCCCAGTGCGGAGGCGACGCCGCGGACGGCAGGCTTTTCAAGACCGGCCAGGGGGAAGCGCAGATAGTCGAGCTGGTCACGGGTGGTAGCGAACAGGAAATAGGACTGGTCGCGCGACGGGTCGATGGCCTTCCTCATCTGGACCCGGCCGTCGGCGGTGACGGCGCGACCGACATAGTGACCCGTCGCCATGGCGGCGGCACCCAGATCGCGGGCGACGTCCAGCAGGTCGCGGAACTTGACCGTCTGGTTGCAGCGGATGCAGGGCACGGGGGTGCGGCCGGCCAGATAGGCGTCGGCGAACTGATCGATCACGGCGTCGCGGAACCGGCTCTCGTAGTCGAGGACGTAGTGAGGAATGCCCAGGATCTCGGCCGCCAGACGGGCGTCGTGGATGTCCTGGCCCGCGCAACAGGCCCCCTTCTTCTTCAGCGCCGCGCCGTGGTCATAGAGCTGCAGTGTCACGCCGACGACATCGTAGCCGGCCCGGTGCAGCAGGGCCGCGACCACGGTGGAGTCCACCCCTCCCGACATGGCCGCCACGATGCGGCTGCCGACCGGCAGGCCGACCGCCGCGCGCGCGGCCTCGACCGCCGCATCCATGTCGGGGACGGCGATCTCGGGCAGGGGGCAGAGGGGCTCGGCCAGAATGTCGGCGGCGGGGGTCATCGCGGCCATATAGGCGCAAAGCCGCGCGATTTCGAGCGTCAGGGCTTTGTGGCCTGGTGAGGCAGATCCATGGCGTCATGGAGGACGCGTATGACCCGCAGAAACTCGTCGTCATATGTGTAGACGATCAGGTGCCGCGGCCGCCGAACTCGAGGGGGTAATTGGCGTAGAAAACGCAGATGATATGTCCATGCTCCGCCGAGAACGTCTTCGTGAGTTTTGGCGGCTCGCTTAGCCGGTTCCTCTGCCAGGCTGGCGATCCCGGCGATGACGAGGTTACGGTAACGAACCGCAGCCTCGTCGCCAAAGGTCGTTCTGCTGATCCTGGCAATGTCGATGATATCTCGCCTTGCTTGCGGCGCGACATCGACTGTCCGGCTCATCAATCGTCTAGGCCGAGCGTTTCGCCCCAGGCCTCAAGGTCATCGACTCGAATGAACTCGCCGCGTTCAAATTCGTCGAGCCCGACCTTGATCTCGGCATTGAGCGCGTCCAACCGCTCCTGCCAGTCCGTGATCAGGGCTTCAAAGACCGCGTTCCGGTCCTGGAATCCGTCCGGTCGCACGAGGCCGTCGATATACTCGATCATTGGATCAGGCAGGGTGACGGTCAGGTTGGCCATGCGGCGAGGATATGCCGAAAGCTCTCAAACGACAACGGCCGCGCCCTTTGCGGGGCGCGGCCGTATGCCGTCGTCTTGGGGGAGAAGCGTTAGGAGCGGTAGCTCTGGATGCGCGTGGTGCGCAGGCCCTGCATGCCCCATTTGTCGATCGCCTTCTGCCAGGCGATGAACTCCTCGGCCGTCAGCCGGTACTGGCTCAAGGCGTCCTCAAGGCTGAGGAGACCGCCACGCACGGCGGCGACCACCTCGGCCTTGCGGCGGATGACCCATCGGTCGGTATTGGGTGGGGGAAGGTCCCGCAGAGTCAGCGGGGTGCCGGTCGGTCCAACCACGTATTGTTCGCCTTTTCCGTTCAGGCGTCGCTCTTGCAACATGGGCTTTTGCCTCATTCACCACCACATTCGTGACGGTCAATGTACCCATTCGCACCTAAAGGCCGTTTAAGCGTCGTGGTGAAGGAAAGGATAAAATCCAGACCCTCGAAATGACGTCGAACGACAGTATTAAAGCGACGATTCATTGAGACTAACGATTACTTACCCAGAGATCAGCGTTTGATGCTGATCAGTTCGGCCAGCATCTCGTCGGCCGTGGTGATGATCTTGGAAGAGGCCGAATAGGCCCGCTGGGTGGTGATCAGGCCGGTGAACTCGGCCGACAGATCGACCGTCGAGGCCTCGAGCTGTGACGCACCGACCAGGCCAGCGCCGCCAGTGCCGGGGGCCTTGAGGTTGTAGGTGCCCGAGCCCTGGCTGACGCGGAAGGCGTTGGCATTGGCGGCGGTCAGGCTGTCGGGGCTGGGGAAGGTGGCCAGGGCGACCTGGGCGATCTTGCGGGTTACGCCGTTGTCGAAGATGGCGGTGACGAAGCCGCTCTCGTCGATCTCGATGTTGGACAGGTTGCCGAAGGCGGTGCCGTTGGTGATCACGGCCTGGACGACCGAGTCCGAGTCGTACTGGCTGAGACCGCCGGCAGAGGCGTTGAGGTCGAAGGTCACGATCTGGTCGTCGATCCCGAGGCCATCCGCCCATTTGACCTCGCCTGCGCCGGGTGCGGCGTTGTTCGAGGCACCGAAGGTCAGGGAGGCGGTGGTGACGTCGGGGAACAGGGCGGCCGCGCCGAGGGCGGTCATGGCGTCGACATCCAGTCGGCCGTCCTGGGTAAAGGCAATCAGGCCGGTCTTGAGCTGGCCATCCGTCAGGGGGGTGCCGGTGATCACGTCGCCGGCCGGCACGGCGCGAACCTCGGCGTACCACTGGTTCGGCGTCGCGCTCTTCAGGAAGGAGATGGCAATTGTGCGCTGGCCGCCCTTGGAGTCGGACACGGGCACCGTGAGTTCGAAGTCGGGCTTCACGCCCGCGCCGGTCTCGGGATCGTATTGTGCCATGGAGTTGGTGGTCGGGTCATAGCGACCGGCCGCGGCGGGGTCAGCGGGGTCGGCAGCGAAGGCGGCGGCGGCCGTGGCCTCGGCCGATACAGTCTGGCTCGACTTCAGGTTGGCGTTCAACTGGGCCCGGGTCGTGGCCTCGGCCGTGCCGCCGACGGAGCCGACGTTGATCGCCTTCAGCTTGCCGAGGTCCGAGGGGTCGGTGAGGATGACGCCTTCGGAATCGACCGGCCAGCCCTGCAGATAGAGGCCGGCGGTGTTCTTCAGATAGCCGAAGTTGTCGACCCGGAAGGCACCGGCGCGGGTGAACAGGCGCGCGTCACCGGCGTCGATGCCCTCGGCGCGCTCGGTGGTGACGAAGAAGCCCTGGCCGGAGATGCCCAGATCGGTGGACTCGGTCGTGCGCTGGAGCTGACCGGCCTGGGTGATGAAGTTGCGGGTGTTGGACAGGACGCCGCCGGCTGAATAGCCGGTGCCGCGCGACTGGGAGTTGACGACGGTCGAGAATTCCGAGGCCGTGCGCTTGTAGCCCACGGTGTTCACGTTCGCGATGTTCTGCGAGATCGCGGCCAGGGCGGCGGAGTTGGCGGTCAGGCCGGACACACCGGCGAGGAGGGCGCTGTTGATGCTCATGGCGTGGGGTCCTTACGAGATCAGATTGAGGGGGTTCAGGTAGGAGGCGGCGGAGGAGACCGCGCTCAGGGCCTTGGCGGCGGCGCTGGGTTCAGCCTCCGCCGTGTGCTGTTGCAGCGAGATGACGGCGCTCATCGGCACGATGGAGTTGCCGACATTGAGGTAGGCCTGGCCGTCGTACATCTCGACGCCGGTGACCTGGCCACGGGTCAGGACCTGGCTGGAGATGGTGTTGGTGCCGTTGTTGGCGGTGACCTTCAGCGTGTAGACGCCGCCGTCCGACAGCTGGCCGCCGGCGGTGGTCTTGCCCTCCCAGGTGAAGTCGTGGACGCCTTCCTTCAGCTCCGAGGCCTGACCAGTCCAGACGACCTTGCCGGTCCCGTCGAGGACTTCCAGCTTGGCGGCGGTGGCGTCGGCGCCGAGCTCGTAGCTCCAGCTGGCCTTGCCGTCGGTCAGCTTGTCGGCGGCCCAGACGGCGGTGACATCCTTGCCGATGTAGTTCGAGCCCTGACCGAGGCCTGAGCCGCTCTGGGCGGCCAACAGGCTGGTCAGCAGGTCATTGGTCAGGAGCTGTTGCTGCACCCCCGTCATCTGGGTCAGCTGTTCGGTGAACTGCGATGAGTCCATCGGCGACAGCGGGTCCTGGTTCTTCAGCTGGGCGGTCAGCAGGGTCAGGAAGGTGTCGAAGTTGGTCGCCAGGGACGTGCGCGCTGCGTCCGTCTTGGCGGTGGCTGTGGTGGTGTCGGTAACGGACGCGACCATGGTCAGACTTTCAGATCGACGCCGCGCGGCGTCAGCGACAGGGACGTCCAGGCGGCAGGGGCGGGCGTGGCGAGGTCGGCATCGGCGGCGATGCGGGAGGCCGAGGCGAAGGCGCGGCCCTGGCGACGGTCGAAGCCGCCACCTGATGAGGACTGGCGCTCGGCGAACTCCAGGCCGTCACGGGCGATGGTGAAGCCGGCGTCCTGAAGCTCGCGCCGCAGATCATCGACCCGGCCGCGCAGTTCGGTGGCGGCGAGCGGGTTGTCGAAGGCGAGGCGGGCGGCGAGTTGTCCCGAGGCGTCAATCTCGAGGCTGACATCGACGCGGCCGAGGCCTTCGGGTGTCAGGCCCATCTCGAACCGGGTGGAGCGGCCGGCGAGGGTCTTCGAGATCTGGGCGGCGATCTGGGCCGTGGTGTCGATCGTGGCCTGGGACAACTGCGACAGGGTAGAGGCCTGGGCGGTCACCGCGGTCGAGGCGGGCGCCGAAGAAGGCTGGGCCAGGGTGGCGGCAGGGGGCGTGGCGGTCTCGATGGTTTCGATGGACGGCGCGAGCGTCTGAATGGGGCCGTCGGCGGGTTTGGCGGCAGCCGGGGTGACATCGGATGTGGCCTTGCCTGCGAGCGGCGACGTCTTCGAAGCCGCGCCTTCCGACATCTGGGAGGGCGAGGTCTCGGACGACCCTGTCTCGGTCGGGCCGGTCTTGCTCAGAGGCGTTTCGGCCGGAAGAGCGTCCTTGCCCGCGACTGTCGGCTCGGACGCGGTCGGGGTGTGGTCACTCCTGGTCAGGGCACGCCCGGCGACCGGGGGCGACAGCTGTTCGGGCGCGAGCGTCTGGAGGGTCTGGGTGGGCGAGACGTTCAGGGCGGCGAGGGCCTTGGCGACGGCCTGGGCGGCGGTCGCGGTCGGGCTCGCAGCGGACGCGTCGGTGGAGGCGTCAGTCGGCGCGGCGGGGGCCTCAAGCAGCGCGTCGTCAGTGTCCCCTTGTTCGGCAGGGGCAGGGCTCGCCTGGTCGGGCGTGGTGTCGATCGGCGAAGGCGCGACGGTCTGGGTGAGCCTATCGGCGGCTTCATCCGACGCCGCAGACTTGACGGACACGGCGACGGGTTCCGGAAGGGGCGTGACGGCCGGCTGGGGCGACGCGGGCTGGTCGGTGTCGTCGGCCTGGATCTCGGAGGACAGGTCGGATGCGCCGATGGTCGTTTCAGGATCGGTCGGCGGTTGATCCTCGCTCTCGGTTGCAGCGACCAGAGCGTTCGCATCCGTTTCCTCTGTACCGGTGCTCTCGACGGTAGCGCCGCCGCCGGTCGGCCGGGGCTGGAGGGCGAAGGCGAGGGCGGCGGAGATCAGGGCGTGGACCTGATTGGGGGCGGCCACGGGCGTGACGGGCTCGGCCGAGGTCGTCGCCGTAGCGGCAGGCGGAACCGTGTCCGCAGCCGCAGTCTCGACGGCGACCAGTCCAGCGAAGGCACCGTCGTCGGCAGGCGCGATCGAGCCCGTGTCGCCGCTGGGGGCGACGATAGCGGTCGGCATGGCGAGGAGGGTGGCGGGGGACATGAGGCGGCAGGCTGTTTCGGCTGGATGCGGGGCGGCGCCTGCTGCGCCTGGGTGTTCACCGTCCGGCCTCGCAAGCGGCGGGCCAGTTCGTTGGCTGTTGTATTTGTTTGTGAAATCAGGATGGTGCCGTGGATGGTTGATCCGTCGTCGTGGCGATTCTTGCCGCGTCTTCGCGTTTTTTGCCCGGCGACGCGGTGCCGGGTGCATCTGGCCCGCCGCTTGCGCACCTGTCGTCTCATGCAACAGGCGCGATTAGCCATATTCAAGGAATTCAAGGCCCTGGCGGTCATTGAACACACCGTCGCCGGGCAAGAAGCGCCGCGCGGTCGGAAGGGCTTGCCGGGCGCCGACGTGGCCATGGTGGAGGCGATCCCATGTCGCTGAGTTCCATCATGAACATCGCCAACTCGGGGCTGTCCGCCGCACAGACCCAGTTGCGCGTGGTTTCGGACAACGTCGCCAACGTCAATACGCCCGGCTATGTCCGCAAGATCGCCGAGCAGGTCTCGCTGACCACCGAGGGCGTGGGGTCCGGCGTGGAGGTCGCGCGGGTTCGTCTGGCCACCGACCGGTTCCTGCAATCCGCCAGCCTGAACGCCAGCGCCGACTCCAACCGCCAGGGCGTGCGCTATGAGCTGTACGACCGTATCCAGACCCTGTTCGGCGATCCGGGTGGCAACAGCGGCTTCTTCTCGCAGGTCGACGGGGCGTTCGCGGCGTTTGCGACCATGGCCGAAAGCGCCGGCTCCTCGCCGCTGCGTCAGGAGGCTTTGTTCAAGGTCGAGGCCCTTTTCGACGAGGCCACACGTATCTCGAGCCAGATCCAGTCGGTGCGTGAGGATGCAGACGGCCGGATCCAGACGGCGGTCGAGAAGGCCAACGGCCTGTTGCAGCATATCGAGACCCTGAACGTCGACATCGCGCGGGCCACCGTAATCAACGGCGACGCCTCCGGCGCGGAAACCCAGCAGGCGTCCCTGATCAGCCAGCTGTCCGAGCTGATGGACGTCAAGGTGTCTCCGCGCACCAATGGCGGAGTGTCGATCCGGAGCTCTGCGGGCCTGTTGCTGGCCGGGCAGGGGGCGGCGACGCTGGAGTATCGCAGCGCCGGCGCGGTCAACGCCGAGAGCACCTTCGAGGACGTCTGGGTCACCGAGCCGGGCGGCCAGAAGCGGTCGTTCACCGACGGGCTGAAGAGCGGCGAGATCAAGGGCCTGCTGGAACTGCGGGACATCGAGGCACCGGCGACGGCGGAGCGGCTGGCCGAACTGGTCACCCGGGTCGCCGATGAGCTGAACCGCGCCCACAATGCCAACGCCAGCGTGCCCGCGCCGACCACCCTGACCGGACGCAATGTCGGCCAGACACTGGAGACGGCCCTGACCGGGTTCACCGGCCAGACCACGATCGCAGTGACCAACACATCCGGCGTGATCCAGGCGCGGGCCGACATCGTCTTCTCCGGGGCGTCGATGACGGTGAACGGGGTCGGAACGACGCCGGCGAACTTTCTGACGACCCTGAACGCCCAGCTCGGCGGGGCGGCGACGGCGTCGTTCGCGAACGGGGTGCTGAGCCTGAGTGCGACCGGGACCAACGGCGTGGCCATCGCCGACGACGCGACCTCACCCTCCAGCAAGGCCGGGCGCGGGTTCTCGCACTATTTCGGGCTCAACGATCTGGTCACGACCGATCGGATGGCCCTGTACGACGTGGGCCTGACGGGGACGTCGCAGCACGGGTTCACGGCGGGCGAGACCGTCACCTTCCGCTTCGCCGAAGAAGGTGGAGGGCGGCTGCGCGACCTGACGGTCGCCGTGCCGGCGGGCACCGGCACGATGTCGGAACTTCTGACGGCGCTGAACAGTCCGGTGACCGGGGTCGGCCGCTATGGCGCGTTTGTCCTCGACGGGACGACGGGCGCGGTGACGTTCCAGGCCTCGGGATCGCCGCCGGCCGTGGTTTCGGTCGCCGAGGACACCACGACACAGACCCCCTCCGGTGTTTCGCTGACCGAGTTGCTCGGCGTCGGGGCCGGGGTCCGGTCGTCGCGGGCCGACGGGTTCGCCCTGAGGACCGACATCCGCAACAATCCCGGCAAGCTGGCCCTGGCCCAGTTGAACCTGACTGCCGCAGCGGGTGCGACGGCCTTGAGCGCGGGGGACGGGCGAGGGGCCCTGGGTCTGGCCGACGCGGGCCGGAGATCGGCGAACTTCCAGGCGGCGGGCGGGTCGGTGGGCGGGACCCAGTCGATCGCGCGATATTCCGCAGACCTGTCCGGCGACATCGGCGCGCGTGCCGCAGCATCCAAGACCCGGGCCGAAAGCTCGCAGGCCATCCAGACCGAGGCGGCGGCCCGTCAGTCGGCCTACGAGGGCGTCAACCTGGACGAGGAACTGGTCAAGATGACGACCTATCAACAGGCCTTCAACGCCTCGGCCCGGCTGATCCAGTCGGCCAAGGACATGTATGACGTCCTTCTGGGGATGGTGTGATGAATCGCGTATCGACCCCCGGCAACTATCAGTCGGCCCTGCTGAACCTGATGAACGCCCAGGCCCAGCAGACGGACGCCCAGACCCGCCTGTCGACCCAGAAGAACGCCACCGACATGGCCGGTTTCGGTCGCGGGGCAGAGAACCTGACCACACTGAAGGCCGCGACCAGCCGGGTGCAGTCCTTCCTCGATACCGGCGAAGCCGTCGCCGCCAAGCTGGCGACCCAGGACCAGGCGCTGAACCAGATCAACGACAGTATCGGGACCGCCCGGTCGGCGATCGGCAGTGTGCTGGCCTCGGAGTCGGCCGATGTGCTGATGCTGGAGCTGCGCGGGCAGTTCCAGTCGATCCAGAACGGGCTGAACGCCGAACACCAGGGTGTCTATCTGTTCGGTGGCGGCAACACCGGTCAAGCCCCAGTCAATGTCTCGACCATGGCCCAGCTGGCGGCGGCCCCCGACGTGGCTTCGACCTTCGACAACGACAGCCTGACGCCGGTGTCGCGGTTGGGCGAAGGGCGGTCGATCCAGACCGGCTATCTGGCCGAGGACATCGGCACCGCCATCTTCCAGATCTTCCGCGACATCCAGGCCTATAACGACGATCCGGCCACGGGCCCGCTGACCGGCAAGCCGACGGAGGCGCAGAAGGACTTCCTGACGGCCCAGTTGAGCCGTCTGGACGCCGCCAGCACCGACACGATCGAGGTGATCGCCCGCAACGGCTCACTGGCCAAACAGGTCGAGACCACCAACGCCAGTCATCAGGGTCAGGTGGAAACTCTGGATGCCATGGTGGCGTCCAAGACAGACGCCGATCTGGCGCGGGCCCTGACCGACCTGCAACTGTCACAGGTGGCGGTGCAGGCGTCGGCCCAGGTGCTGAGCAAGCTGGGCGAGTCGTCGCTGCTCAACTACCTGCGATAAAAGCGAAAAATCCCGAACGGCCACGCTGGACCCGAACGTGTTTCGGGAACATATAGCGAACATGGCTCAACTCGATCTGCGACAGAAGCTGGCCGTTCTGGCGGATGCCGCCAAATACGACGCATCCTGTTCGTCGTCCGGAACCTCGAAGCGTAACTCGGTCGGCGGCAAGGGGATCGGTTCCACCGAGGGGATGGGCATCTGTCACGCCTACACGCCGGACGGGCGGTGCGTGAGCCTGCTCAAGATCCTGCTGACCAATTTCTGCATCTACGACTGCGCCTACTGCATCAACCGGGTGTCGTCGAACGTGCAGCGGGCCCGGTTCACGGTCGATGAGGTCGTCGAGCTGACGCTGAACTTCTACAAGCGGAACTATATCGAGGGGCTGTTCCTGTCGTCGGGGATCATCCGGTCCGGCGATTACACGATGGAGCAGCTGGTCGAGGTGGCGAGGAAGCTGCGCGTCGATCACGACTTTCGCGGCTATATCCATCTGAAGCTGATCCCAGAGGCCGATCCCCGGCTGGTCGAGGCGGCGGGGCTGTATGCGGACCGGCTGTCTGCCAATATCGAACTGCCGCGCGAGGAGGCTCTGAACCGGCTGGCCCCGCAGAAGAGCATGGGCGTGATCAAGAAGGCGATGAGCCAGGTTCGGCTCGGCGTCGAGGCCGCGAGGCCCGGCAAGCGCGATCGGATCAAGCCGCCGAAATTCGCACCCGGTGGCCAGAGCACGCAGTTGATCGTGGGGGCGGACGGGGCGCCCGACAGCGAGATCCTGGATCGAAGTGCGTCGCTGTACGGAGGCTATGGGCTGCGCCGGGTCTACTATTCGGCCTTTTCGCCCATCCCGGATTCCAGCTCGACCCTGCCGTTGGCAAAGCCACCGCTGATGCGCGAGCACCGGCTGTATCAGGCGGACTGGCTGATGCGGTTCTATGGGTTTTCGGCACCCGAGATTGCGGGGGCGACGACGGGCGGGATGCTGGATCTTGCCGTCGATCCCAAGCTGGCCTGGGCGTTGAACAGCCGGGCGGCGTTTCCGGTCGATGTGAATACCGCCGATCGGGAAAGCCTTTTGCGGGTACCCGGTTTGGGGGTGAAGTCGATCGACCGGATGATCCGTGTGCGGCGCTATCGAACACTGCGGCTCGAAGACGTGGCGCGGCTGTGCCGGGGGATCGACAAGGTGCGGCCGTGGATCACGGCGCTGGACTGGTCGCCGGGCGGGCTGACGGATGCGGCGGATCTGCGCGCGCGGCTGGTCAGGGAACCGGAGCCGGTTCAGCTCACTCTGTTCTGATGCGGGTCGCGACGCTTGAGCACGAGACGGATTTCGACGGGTGGCGCACGGCGGCGCGGGCGTTCCGGCTGGCGGGGGTGAGGCCGGCCGAGGCGCGGTTCGAGGTCGCGGGGGCTGCGGGGCAGGGCGGGTTGTTCGATGTGCCTCCATCGGCTCATCCCGAAGAAGGTCCCGATAAGCGGAAAGAAAGTGGATTCACCGTCCCCAAGGCCTTCGTCGATGTCGCGAAAGCGGTGATCCTGCACCGGTCGGGCGATCGGTTCGACCTGATGTACCGTCTGCTGTGGCGGCTGCGCGACGAGCCCGATCTGATGAAGATCGTCTCCGACGTCGATGTCGCCGACGCCATGGAGCGGGCCAAGAACGTCAGTCGGGCGTCGCACAAGATGAAGGCCTTCGTCCGGTTTCGGGAGGTCAAGGACGAGGTGGGCGAGGCCTGGGTCGCCTGGTTCGAACCGGCGCATCGGGTGCTGGAGAAGACCGCGCCTTTCTTCGTCAACCGGTTCACGACGATGCGGTGGTCGATCCTGACGCCCGACGGATCATGCTTCTGGTCCCCGCCTGGCGCGGGGATGACGGTAGACGACGAGGGCCTCAAATTCGGCCCGCCGGCCAGCGCTGCGGATGCACCGCAGGAAGACGAGATCGAGGCCTTCTGGCAGACCTACTATGCCTCGACCTTCAATCCGGCGCGGCTGAAGACCAGAACCATGCAGGGCGAGATGCCCAAGCGGTACTGGAAGAACCTGCCCGAGGCGAAGCTGATCCCCGAGCTGATCGCGGCCTCGGCGACGCGCACCGATGCGATGGTCGCGACAGCGCCGTCCGAGCCGAACGCCCGCCTCGCCAAGGCTATCGCGAAATCCAATCGCGACGGATCGTTTGAGGAGGGGTTCGTGCCGTCCAGTCTGGAAGAGCTGCGTCACGGGGTTCAGGCCTGTCGCCGTTGCCCCCTGTATCGCGACGCGACCCAAGGGGTGTGCGGCGAGGGACCGTCGAGGGCGAAGCTGATGATCGTCGGCGAACAGCCAGGGGACCAGGAGGATCTCGCGGGTCGGCCCTTCGTGGGGCCGGCAGGGCAGGTGCTGAATGCGGCGCTGGAGGAAGCCGGCATCGACCGCGGTGAGGTGTTCGTCACCAATGCGGTCAAGCATTTCAAACACGAACCGCAGGGCAAGCGGAGGTTGCACAAGACGCCGGTGGCGTCAGAGGTCTCGGCCTGCCGCTGGTGGCTGGATCACGAACGGCGGCTGGTGCGGCCCCGGGTGGTGCTGGCGCTGGGCGCGACGGCGTCGCTTGCCGTGCTGAACCGCAAGATCGCCGTGACCCAGACGAGGCGGCAACCCATGCCATTGGACGACGGATCGACGGCCATGATCACCGTCCATCCTTCCTATCTGCTTCGTCTGCCGGATGAGGACGCACGGGCGCGCGAGCGGGCGGCCTTCGTCAGCGACCTGAAACGCGTGCGGGCCGCTCTGTGACGGCTTGCGGTGGCCACGGCGGGCCCTTAACCATCGGGCCATGTTCGTAAGTTCGGCCAAGCCATGGGCGTTTGCGCCGGCCTCGGCTAAGGGATGGCGATGAGCACAGCCGATTTCCAGATCGAGGAGGCCGAGGGCGGCAGCGCGCGGCTGCGGCTGACCGGCGACTGGACCACGGCGGGGATGGGCCGTTCGGCGCAATCGCTCAGCGACAAGCTGTCGGGCCGCAAGATTTCCGGCGTCGATCTCAGTGGCCTGGGGCGGTTCGACACGGCCGGTGCCCTGGTCATCGTTCAGGCCTCGGACTGCGTGTTTCCGGCGGACGCCTGGGCCGACCGGCCGGAAGCGGGCCGGGTCTATGCCATGGTCGAGAAGCTGGAGCGCGAGACCGCGCCCCCGCCTCGCAAGCCCGATCCCTTTACCCAGACTTTCTCCAAGATTGGCCATGGCGTCGCCGACGTCGGTGCCGAGTTCGTTCTGTCGATGGCCTTCCTCGGCCGGTTGATCACCTCGACCGGCACGGCGCTGGCCCGTCCCGGCCATATCCGCTGGGCTGCCTGGTTCAGCCAGGCCGAGCGGTCGGGACTGGATGCCCTGCCTATCGTCGCCGTGACCAACTTCTTCATCGGTGCCGTCATCGCCTTCCTGGGCGCCAATCTGCTGACCCAGTTCGGGGCCGGGGTGTTCACCGTGCAGCTGGTGGCCGTGGCGGTGCTGCGTGAACTTGCCGTGCTGATCACCGCCATCCTGCTGGCCGGGCGCTCGGCTTCGTCGTTCGCCGCCGAGATCGGGTCGATGCGGATGAACCAGGAGGTGGACGCCATGCAGGTGATGGGCGTCAATCCGTTCCAGGCCCTGGTCATCCCCAGGTTGGCGGCCATGGTGCTGATGATGCCGCTGTTGACCTTTGTGGCCATGCTGTCGGGCTTCTTCGGCGGCCTGCTGGTGACGTGGAGCCAGCTGGATTACGGCCCGGCCTTCTTCATCCAGCGCATCAGCGAGGACCCCAACATGGGCACCCATTTGATGGTCGGGATGATCAAGGCCCCCGTGTTCGCCATCGTCATCGCCGCCATCGGCTGTCGCCAGGGAATGGCGGTGTCGGGCGACGTCGAAAGCCTGGGCAGGCGCGTGACAGCGGCGGTGGTGCAGGCGATCTTCGCCATCATCCTGCTGGACGCCGTGTTCGCTCTGGTCTTCCTGGAGCTGAACCTGTGAGCGCGGATAAGGGCGAGGCCATCGGCAGCTATGACGGCGACAACCTGATCGAGGTGCGCGGTCTGCTGAGCCAGTTCGGGGAACAGGTGATCCACCGCGACCTGGATCTGGACGTGAAGCGCGGCGAGGTCCTGGGGGTCGTCGGCGGTTCGGGCACGGGCAAGACCGTGCTGCTGAACTCCATCATCGGGCTGAAGCAGCCCGAGGGCGGCACGATACGCATCTTCGGCCACGACACCGGCGACCTGACGGCCCAGCAATCGGCCGACATCGAGCAACGCACCGGGACCCTGTTCCAGCAGGGGGCGCTGTTCTCGTCCTTGACGGTGCTGGAGAACGTCGCATCGCCCCTGGTCGAGCACACCCGGCTGTCCAAGGACACGATCCGCGAACTGGCCGAGATGAAGATCGCCATGGTCGGTCTCAAGCCCGAAAGCCACCATCAGAAACCGGCCGAGCTGTCGGGGGGGATGAAGAAGCGGGTCGGCCTGGCACGGGCCCTGGCGCTGGATCCCGAGCTGCTGTTCCTCGACGAGCCGACGGCGGGTCTGGACCCGATCGGAGCGGCGGCGTTCGACGCCCTGATCCGCAACCTGTCGGACGATCTGGGACTGACCGTCTTCATGATTACGCACGACCTCGATAGTCTGTATGCGATCTGTGACAAGGTCGCGGTGCTGGCTGACAAGCGGGTCGTCGAAAAGGCCACGGTGCAGGAGTTGGAGAAATCCGACCATCCGTGGATCAAGGAATACTTCCTGGGGCCGCGTGGACGCGCGGCGACCAAGTCCGCCGCCTGAGGATCGAGATGGAACGAGACGCCCACTACGCCGCCGTCGGCATCGCCACCGTCGCCCTGGTCGCGGCCCTGATCGTGTTCACGATCTGGCTGGCCCGGCTGCAGTTCAACGACGACTACGACGTCTACGACATCGTGTTCTCGGGACCCGTCAATGGATTGTCGGAAGGCGGCGAGGTCCACTTCAACGGTATCCGGGTGGGTGAGGTGACCGACCTGAATCTGGATCCCAAGAAGGGCGATCAGGTCATCGCGCGCATTCGTCTGGACGCCACCACGCCGGTGCGGGTGACCTCGCGGGCCCAGTTGGAGCCCCAGGGCATCACCGGCTTGAACTACGTCCAGATCACGCCAGGCACCGAGGGCAGCGCCCTGCTGAAAACCCAGTACCCGGAAAACGTCATTCCGGTGATCCAGAGCCAGCCGTCGCCGATCGCCGAACTGCTGAGCGGATCCGGCACGGTGCTGGCCCAGACGGTGGATGCGCTGAACCGGATCAACAGGGTCCTGTCCGACGACAATATCCGTTCGTTCTCGACCACGCTGAACAATGTCGAGACGATCTCCAACGAGCTGAATGCCCGCAAGGGCATGTTCGACCAGCTGGAACAGGCCCTGACCAAGGCCAACGCAGCCGTCGCCGAGTACCAGGCCCTGGGTGCCGACGCTCGCCGTCTGATCAACACCGACGGTCGCCAGGCCATCGAGAACATCAACAAGGCGACCGAAGAAGCCCAGGCGGCCATCGCCTCGGCCAACCGTTCGGTGAGCTCGCTGGAACGGCCGCTGGGTGATTTCGCCACCACCGGCCTGCCCCAACTGACCCAGACCATCGAGGAGCTGAACGAGGCGACCGGCTCGCTTCAGGATCTGATCGACGACGTCCGGGCCAGCCCGCGCGACTTCATCGGCCGCCCCGCATCCAAGGAACTGGAGGTCCAGCCATGACCGGCGCACTGTTCACCCGCACAGCCCTGAAACTGGCCTCCGCGTTTGCCGTCACGGCGGCCCTGTCCGGCTGCGCCCTGTTGTCCACGCCCGATCCGGTCCAGACCTATCGCTTCGGTGGCGACGCGCCGGAGGTGGTCAACTCCGCAGCGGCGGCGCGAACGGTGGCCGTGGCCCTGCGCCGCATCGATTTCCCCGAGGCGTCCAAGGGGGATCGCATCCTGGGTGTCACCGGGACCGAGGCTGCCTATATCGGCGGCGCGCGCTGGATCTCGCCGGCCGAGGTGCTGTTCAACGACGCGCTGGAGGCGACGTTCGCCTCGCGCCCCGATCAGGTTCGCCTGATCGGACGGCGCGAGGTGGGGGCCTCGACCCGGGTGCTGAGCCTGGACGTCACGACCTTCGAGGCGCGGTACGATTATGCCGGGGCGGTGCCGACCGTCGTGATCTCGGCGCGCGCCCGGATGGTAGTCCTGCCGGAACGTTCGGTGACATCGGAACGGGTCTTCACCGTGCGCCAGCCGGCGACGGAGAACCGCGTCTCGTCGATCGTGGCGGCCTTTGATACCGCTACGCGCGACCTGAACACCCAGCTTCTGGAATGGACCGCCAGCGAAACCGACTGACGGTTCAGAGCCCGCGCCGGGCCTGTTCCATCCGGCCGCCCTCGTCGATGCGCCGGGACCGTCCGGTCTCGACCTCGCGAACAGCGGTGTCGAGCATGGCCAGGACGGTTTCGCGAGAGGTCACCAGTCGGGCCTGATCGGGGCGAATTTTTTTCGGTTTCCTGACGTGCATGCCCAGGGCCTGGGTCCAGTCGGCGTTCCATTCGATCAAGGCTTCGCAGGCCAGTTTCAACCGATGCAGCGCCTGGGCGTCCGTGTTCTGGATAACGCGGACCGAGGGCAGCAGCCGCAGAGCCGCGTCGCGGGCATCCGCCAGCCGGTGGCCCCGCTCGACGAGAGGCGCAGAGCCCGAAGGATGCAGGGCCAGGGCCGCGCAGGCGTCCAGATCCAGGGCCGACGCCCGCATCGCCTCCCACAGGCCATCCAGAACCTGAGATCTCCGGTCCAGCGCACCGATGCGGATTTGAAGGTCGTCGAGGGATTCGCTCAGCGTCCGCGTCGCCTCGGCGAACCGGGCGCGAAAGGCCTTGAGGCGGCGTTTACGGCTGTCGAGCAGTCCGCCCAGACCGCGACGGGTCACAAGGGCGCGGGGGTCCAGCCGGTCGATCCCGCCCCGCAGATGGGCCAGCACGGCCAGGGCCTCGGTCAGTTCCCCGCCGCGGGTTTCGGAGCGGATGCGGTCGCAGACCCCGAGGGCAGCCAGCCGGGTCGCCTCGCCGAAGCTTTCGGGTTCGGCCGGCGGACGCAGGCCCTCCGCCAACTCGGCCAGGCGCGCGGACGTCGGCGCAGGCAAGCCCGGCCGCGTGCGATCGGCGCGTCCCTCGCTCATCCTCGACCCCGATCCATGCCCGTTTCCCACGTCGGACTATCGACCGGTCATGCCGCTGACGACAAGGGGGATCGCCTGTGGGTTGCCGGGCGCGGCGTCTACTCGGCCAGGAACGGAGAGATCGAGTAGGTGGCCTCGGTCTTGGCGGCGACCTCTTCCAGGGTGACGCCCTCGGCCAGTTCGATCAGTTCAAGGCCCGTGCCGTCCGGCTTGACGTCGAACACCGCCAGGTCGGTGATGATGCGGCTGACGACGCCGGTGCCGGTCAGGGGCAGGGTGCAAGACTTCAGCACCTTGGACTGGCCGTGCTTGTTGGCGTGTTCCATGACGACGACCACGCGCTTGACGCCCGCGACCAGATCCATGGCCCCGCCCATGCCCTTCACCAGCTTGCCGGGGATCATCCAGTTGGCGATGTCGCCGTTCTCGGCGACTTCCATGGCGCCGAGGATCGACAGGTTGATATGGCCGCCCCGGATCATGGCGAAGCTGTCGGCCGAAGAGAAATAGCTGCTTTCGGGGATCTCGGTGATCGTCTGCTTGCCGGCGTTGATGAGGTCGGCGTCGACGTCTTCGTCATAGGGGAAGGGGCCCATGCCCAGCATCCCGTTCTCGGATTGAAGAGTCACCTCGATCCCGGCCGGGATATAGTTGGCCACCAGGGTCGGAATGCCGATGCCGAGGTTCACATAGAAGCCATCCTCAAGCTCGCGGGCGGCGCGGGCGGCGAGTTGGTCGCGGGTGCGGGCCATTATGCGGGCTCCCTCTGGGTGATGGTTCGCTGTTCGATGCGCTTCTCGAAAGTGCCCAGGATGATGCGGTCCACATAGATGCCGGGCGTGTGGATATTGTCGGGGTCCAGGGTGCCGGTCGGAACGATGTGTTCGACCTCGACGACGCAGGCCTTGCCGGCCGTGGCCATCATCGGGTTGAAGTTGCGGGCGGTCTTGCGGAATACCAGATTGCCCGCCGCATCGGCCTTCCAGGCCTTGACGATCGACAGGTCGGCGACGAGGCCGGTTTCCATCACATATTTACGGCCGTCGAACTCGCGGACTTCCTTGCCCTCGGCGACCAGGGTGCCGACGCCGGTGGCGGTAAAGAAGGCCGGGATGCCGGCCCCGCCTGCGCGGATGCGCTCGGCCAGGGTGCCCTGGGGGTTGAACTCGAGCTGGAGCTCGCCGGCCAGGTACTGGCGTTCGAACTCCTTGTTCTCGCCGACGTAGGACGAGATCATCTTGGCGATCTGGCGCGTTTCGAGAAGCTGGCCAAGGCCGAAACCGTCCACGCCCGCGTTGTTGGAGATGACCGTCAGATCCTTGACGCCCGAGGCCTTCAGCCCCGCGATCAGGTTTTCGGGGATGCCGCACAGGCCAAAGCCGCCCGACATCACCGTCATGCCGTCGAAGGTCAGGCCCTCGAGGGCGGCGGCCGCGTCCGTGAAGATCTTGCGCATCGGCTCCCTTTTTTCATTTTCTGATGAATATGCTTTGGCAGGCTGGATAGTCCAGCCACCACGGGTCGGCAAGGGTCATGCGGCGAGATCGCCGATCAAGGCACCCGCTGGAATGTGCCATGCCCGGCTGATCCGTCGAATCTGGTCCAGATTGATTTCCCGACGGCCGTTCAGCAGGTCGGATACCCGCGCCTTGGAGCCGATGATATCGATCAGGTCCGAGCGACTGTAGTGGTTCGTCTCCATCAAGAACTTCAGCACCTCAACCGGTGCGGCGCGCGGAATCGGATAGTGACGTCGCTCATAGTCTTCGATCAACAATGTCAGGGCGTCGAAATTCTCGGCGGCTTCGCTTCCGGGATCAGGTTCGTTGTCGAAATAGGGGCGGACGGCCTTCAGCGCGGCCTCGTACTCGACCTCGTCCCTCAGGGTGCGAACGGAGCTGAAATCCATGGTCATCTCTTCAAAGCCTCGCAACATCGATCTTGTCGTACTCAGCGTGAGTTCCGACGAACAGGATGAACACCCGTTTGGATTTGAATCCGATCAGGCCGACCACCCGGTACTTGTTGCCTCCGACATCAACGACCACCTTGCCGTCCTTGACGTAGTCGGCGGTGTTGAACGTGGCCCTGACTTCGCTGAAGCTGTTCCAGTCGGCGTCTGACACCGTCGTGTGCCACTCCGTCAATGCCGCCTTCGCCGCATCCGCAGCCCTGCCCTTCGGCAAACCCGTCCAGAACCGGACCAGCGCGGATTTGGCTATGACATGCACGATCGCGACGATATCACGTTCCCAATCTGGAAACAACGGGCGATCGTCGAACTGTTCCCCGCGCCACGGTTAACCTTTTTCTTCGCTCGCGAGGCGCAGGCGGTGGGCGGGGTCGGCTTGCTGGGTTAGACACAGAGGTCGGGGCAAGTCAGGACGTGTGGGGCGTGCGGGCAGGGATCAACTCATTGACGGCGGCGCTGCTGGTCGGCGTGGCGATCGGCCTGGTGCTGACGCCCGACGGTCGGGCGTGGCTGCGCCGGCCGACCCTGCTGTTCGGGTCCAGCGCCAACGCCTCGGCTCCGGTGGTCGAGCCAGCGTCGCCGCCGGTCGCGGCCGGGCCTGCGCTTCCGACCGTGACGCCTTTGAAGGACCGTCTGGCCCAGCGGCGGGCGTTGCGGGTCGGTGTGTTCGGGGATTCGATGGCGGACGGGCTGTGGACGGGTCTGTACCGGGAGCTGAACGGCCAGCCCGGTGTCACGGTGACCAAGTTCAGCGAGGTCTCCACCGGCCTGTCCCGCTATGACTATGTCGACATCCAGGACAAGACGGCGCGCCAGATCGCCGAGACGCCGGTCGATGTCGCGGTCATCCTGTTCGGCACCAACGACGCCCAGGGCATCAGCATCGACGGCCAGATCCACGAGTTCGGGTCTGCCGGCTGGAAGGTGGCCTACGCCAAACGGGTCGATGACCTGGTCGCGCTGCTGAGAAGCCGGGACGTGATGGTTTATTGGGTCGGGCTGCCGCGCATGAAGCGGGCGTCGTTCGACGGCAAGATGGCCCTGATCAATGAGGTGGTCTCGGCGCGGATGGCCGCGCTGAACGTGCCCTATCTGTCGACCGTGGCCCTGACCTCGGACGCCGAGGGCGACTACGACGCCTATCTTGCGGCGACGGACACCGGACGGCGCCAGCTGATGCGGGCCAACGACGGGATCCATATGTCGATGGCCGGCTATCTTAGGATCACCGAGCCGGTCGAGGCGGCAATCCGGCGGGACGCGGGCTTGGTCGAACAGGCAGCCGCTTCGCTCGAGGCCGCAGGGGCGTGACCGCAAGGCTGGGACGTGTCCTGGCGACCCTGGCGCTGGCGTTCGCCTCGGCGTCCTCCGTATCGGCCCAGGAACGGGCGTGGACGCCCCTGCCGTCGCCGGTCAGTCGAACCTGCCCCCAGGGCCTGTGCCAGGCGGATGCCCTGGCTCCGCTGTTCCGCGGTCTGGACGGTCGCTGGGTCGGCCATGTCCGGATCGTCCAGTTCGGTGACAGCCATACGGCCGCTGGCTGGATCACGGCGGCGGTTGAGCGGCGGTTGCGGGCGAGGTTTCCGACGCGGACCATCGACTGGACACCGGTCGGCGTGTCGGGGGCGACCCTGGCGTTGCTTCCTGACCAGAGACTGCCGATCGCCGACGCCTATCCCGACCTGATCGTCATCGCCTACGGCACCAATGAGGGGTTCGACGACGCGCTCGACCTCGGCACCTATGAGGCCCTGCTGGCCGCGCAGATTCGGCGGTTCCGGATGGAGGCTCCGGCCGCCGCCATCCTGATCCTGGGCGCACCCGAGGCGATGCGGGGGGAGGGGGGCGGCACGTGTTCCGGCGACGTCGAGGGGCGGTGGCGCGAACCGGCGATGCTGTCGGCTGTTCGCGAGGTCCAGTACCGCACGGCGGCGCGGATGAACGTCGCCTTCTGGGACTGGCGTGGACGGATGGGGGGGGATTGCTCGGCCGACCGGCTGACCCGCGCAGGCGCCTGGGGCGACCCGCTGATGCGTGAGGACCACGTCCATTTCAACGAGGCGGGTGCCGACTGGCTGGGCGGGCTGCTGTACGATGACCTGATGACGGCGGGCCGCGCCTGGTACGCTCGCAACCCACAGGCCCAGGGTCCAGCGCGGACGGGCGGGCGCTAGGATGCTGTTCCCGACCCTGGCGTTCGGCGTCTTCTTCCTGTTCGTCTATTTCACAGCGTGGTCGCTGGACCGGGAGAACGGCCGACGGAAGCTGTTCCTGCTGCTGGCCAGCTGGTTCTTCTACGCCCAGTGGGACTGGCGGTTCGTGCTGCTGCTGATCGGCTCGGCGGTGCTCAACTGGGGTGTCGCGGCCCTGATCGCGCGCAAGCCGGTCGGGGAAGACGGGTCCAGGATCGGGGCCGGGTGGCTGGTCGCCGCCGGTGTCGTGGCCAACCTGCTGATCCTGGGGGTGTTCAAATACTACGGCTTCTTTGTCGATCAGGCGCTGGAGCTGCTGTCCCGGTTCGGGTGGGAGCGCGATCTGCCGCTGCTGCAGATCGTGCTGCCGGTGGGGATTTCCTTCTTCACCTTCCAGGGCATCAGCTACGTCGTCGATGTGAAGCGCGGCAAAACGCCGCCGGCGAAGTCGCTGCTCGACGTCATGCTGTTGATGAGCTTCTTCCCGCATCTGGTGGCCGGGCCGATCGTGCGGGCGTCGGACCTGTTGCCGCAGTTCGACCGGGTACCGCGCCTGACCCGGGTGATGGCGGTCCACGGACTGCTGTTGATCGTCTGGGGCCTGTTCAAGAAGACGGTGATCGCGTCGGAGCTGTCGGTGCGGCTGGTCGATCCCGTGTTCTTCGATCCGGCGGCCCATTCGGCGCTGGACATCGCGGCGGCCGTCTATGGCTATGCGGTCCAGATCTATTGCGACTTCTCGGCCTATTCGGACATGGCGATCGGGATCGCGGCCTTGCTGGGCTATTCGTTTCCGAGGAATTTCGATCAGCCGTACCGGGCGGCGTCGATGCAGGCGTTCTGGCGGCGCTGGCACATCAGCCTGTCGAGCTGGCTGCGGGACTATCTGTATGTGCCGCTGGGGGGCGGCAAGCGTGGGCTGGTGGCGTCCTGCATCAATGTGATGATCACCATGCTGCTGGGCGGACTTTGGCACGGGGCCGCCTGGACCTTCATCGCCTGGGGTGCCCTGCACGGCGGGGTGCAGGTGATCGAGCGGCTGGGCCGGGCGGTGCTCGGTAATCGCGGCGTGGTTCCCTCCGTCGTCGGCGTCATCGTCACCTTCCACATCGTCTGCCTGGGCTGGATCCTGTTCCGGTCCGAGACTTTCGGCATGGCGCTCGAGGTGCTCGAGGGGTTGGGCAGGATGGGGCCAGCGACCCTGGTGACGCCGTTCCTGCTGACGCTGATCATCGGCGGGCTGGCCATGCACTGGTTGCCGCCCCGCGCGATCGAGGGGCTGGCCGAGCGGATGGCACCGGCACCGTCCCTGACCATCGGCGTTCTGATCGGCTTGGGCCTGTTGCTGGTCGAGGCCGTACGCCCCGACGGGGTCCAACCCTTCATCTATTTCCAGTTCTAGCTCAGGGAGACGCGCGTGACCGACCCGACCGATCCCGAAGAGCCCGGGCCCTTTCCCACAGCGATACCCGCCTCGCCGTTTCCGCCGCGAGGGCAGGAGATGGCTCCGGCCCAAGGGGCCGGGGGGGACCTACCCTCGGACTGGAACGCGGGTGCCGATGCCCATGACCTTTCCGTCGGCCACGAGATGGCACCCAGGAACGCGTTGGTCGCGCTCGGCCGGTTCGCCTTCCCGCCGGGCCCTCCACCGGATGACGAAGGGGTGGCGGCACGGGACCGCCGATGGACGACCCGAGCCATCGCCTTTGCGACCTTGCTGATGCTGGTGTTCAACGCGGCCTCGATCCAGAACTGGTCGCGCCAGCAGCCGCCGGGCTGGATCACATCGACGGTCCAGCAACTGGGCGACGTCTGGTCGGCCCAGCTGACCCAGCTGGGTGCCGATCGGCCGCGACAGGCCGTCAGGGACGCCTGGGTCAGTTTTCAGCGCCTGGGCTTCGACGGGCGGAAGCGGCCGGACGATACGGCCGCCTGACAGACGGCTCTAGCGGTAGGCGTCCATCGCCTCTTCGTCGCAGACCACGCCGGGATTGTTGGCGCGGGCGATCAGTTCGGCCGGCGGACGATTGGGCGCAACCTCCTTGGAGGCACCGTCGACGTAGTTGGACAGGAAGACCCGCATCGCGTGGGCCACGCCGAGGTGGTTCACTTCGCGGTGGTCGGGCTCGTAATACATTCCACCAGAGAAGCTGCCGTTGAAGATCTCGAACGACGGGAAGTAGTCGACCCAGTCGAACGCCTTGATGGCCATCTCTGCGACGACCCGCAGCACCGACTTGGAATAGGTGGTCGAGACCAGAACGTTGCGGTTCTCGAAGGTCGCGATAAGCGGCACGGGCGACACAGTCAGTAGCACCTTGATGCCCGGATTGACCTCTTTCAGCGCCTTCAGGAAGGTTTCGAGTTCCTCCCAGACCTCGGGCACGGTGAAGTTGACGAACTCGTACTTGTCCGGATCGCAGTCCCCGGCGACGACGCCCGGTGCCGAGGAATAGACCGAGCCGTCGGCCTTCGAGCGCCAGGCCTCGGTCAGGCCAAGGGTGAAGATGAAGACGTCCGAGGTCTCGAACATGGTGCGCACGGCCGCGAGGTGGGCCTCGCGATCGGCCTTAAGCTCCTTGAGCGTCGCGAAGCCGTTCGGCTCGACCTGCTGACGGAAGACGTCGAAGAACCGGCCGTTGGCGTCCTTCCAGTAGGTCTCTGCTGGCGTGCGACGACCGAAAGCCTCGTCGAACAGCTGCCGCAGCTGGGCTGTGGTGTAGATGTTGCCAAACCGGGCGGAGAAGACCCCGTAGTTGTGCGGCAGGCGCTGTTCGGGTTCCAGATGCTCGCCGGCCTCGGGCACATAGTAGTTGAAGCCGATCTGGCGAAGCTTGCGCGAGATGTTCTGGGCGAAACAGCTGCCGGCGGTGGCGACCTTGGAGTTCGGGTCGATCTGGAACCGGGTCATGACGACGGGGTCCAGCCGATGCGGCTCAGTGCGCGAGATGGACCGGCGCCAGAACTGGTGATCGGGAAGGCCGCGATAGGGATTGCGCATCAGATCAGTCCGCTGACGTGGTCGAAGATGGGACGGTCGCCGGGAGCCGTGCTGAACCCTGCACTGTGGGTCTGACGGTGGGGAGTCGGCGTTGCATGAAGTCTCGAATATTTCCGGTGGAGTTAGGGGGTTAAGTCCGGCGAGGCAAGGACATGGGCACGCGATGTGGCATGCGCCAGCCGCGCCCCGGAGGCTGAAACTTTTCACGGGAACTCGCCGTTCGCGCTAGGCGGCTGGACAGATGACGGCGTTTGATGAACGGTCCACCTCTCACGTAGGAGCGAGACGGGGGCGACCATGAAGATCGATCGACGGCACGCGCTGGCCGGCGGATTGACGGCCGGGCTCGGGCTGGGCGGAGCCGAGGCCTGGGCCCAGGCGACGTCGCCGCGTGTGCGCCGGGCCGCATCGACCCTGACGGCGACCAGCGACGATGTGGTGGCCTTCGCGCAGGGCGTGTCGCTGATGAAGCGTCGCAACGACAACCGGTCCTGGGCGCGGCAGGTCCGGCTGCACCGGGAACAGGCCAAGCACGGCAATGCGCTGTTCCTGCCCTGGCATCGGCTCGAGCTGGCCCACCTGGAGCGGATCATCGGCAGGTTGACGGGGCACAGCACCTTTGCCTTGCCATACTGGGACTGGCAGGGTGACCGTTTCCTGCCCAGCTGGACCACCACGCCGGGCCTGCCCCTGTACGAGCGCCAGCGGGCACCGGGGGCCAACGAGCTGGATTATTCCAAGGCGCGGTGGGCGACGTCGCGAAACGTGGCGCGGCTTCAGTCCGACGACTTCGCCACCTTCTGCGGCCGGATGCCGACGGGGGCAGGCTCGGTCGAGGCCTATGGGCACAACCACATCCACGTCCTGGTCGGCGGGCTGATGGGGCGTACCGAGACGGCGGCCCAGGATCCGGTCTTCTGGATGCACCACTGCAATATCGACCGGGTGTGGGCGACCTGGCAGGCCCTCGCGCGTCGCACCTATCCCGCCGCCTGGTCCGCCGAGAAGGTCGATGGCTATATTGGTCCGAACGGCGAGAACACCGGCACATGGACGGCCGGACAGGTCGTGGAGACCCGCTCGCTGGGGTACCGATACGACCAGCTCTATCCCTTTCCCCTGTTCAGCGTGGCCAGCCAGGGGCCGGCCGGGGCGACGACACGGACGCCGATCGGATCGACGGTCTACAAACTGAGAGCCGAGGCCCGGCCGGGCGAGAGCGCGATGCGGATCGTGTTCCCCGACGATCTGACCGCGCGGCTGAGGGCCGCTGACGACACGGTGATGATCTCCGGCGTGGGATCGGTGGCCTATGCGATGGACCGGCGGCTGCTGGATAGGTCTCTGGAGATCGCGATGACCGGCGGGACGCGGACCCTGGCGCTCGGGTCTTCGCCGACCTTTGTGCATCTGGGGATGATGGGTGACGGGTCGATGGCCCACCATGCGATGCCGCATGACGCCTATGCCATCGGCTTCAACTTCGGCGACGAAATCCTGAACCTGGCCCAGCGCAGCGAGGGGCCGATCGCGGTCGGTGTGGCGGCCGAAGATCTGACGCCGTCTGTGCGGCGGCCGCCTGCACAGGGACGGGTGCTGGAGCTAAATGTCACCCTGACGGACATCCGCTGGTCATGAGGGCCCGACAGCTCCTGACGGTCGCCGTTGCGATCGTGGCCGTGGGGCTGCACGCCTGCGCCACGGTACAGGAGCAGCAGCCCGCCGGCGCGCCGCCGCCAGCCCCTCCACCCCCGCCGCCGCCCGTGGCCATGGCCGCGCCACCGCCCCAGGTCGATCTGTGGCCCGAAGGCCGGATTCCCATGTGTTTCGAGGCCGGTGCCCCGGAAGACGACTGGGCCCGCGAACAGGTTCGTGCCGCCGCAGGGGTGTGGGAGGCCCAGGCCGACGTGAAGTTCGACTTCGCCGACACCTGTAGCGACCCCGAACGTGTGGCCATCCGCATCGTCCACGATCCCGAGATGTTCGCCTCGGCCAGCCACCGGGGCGTGAGCCTGAGGGACGGGGGGCGGATCGTGCTAAACGCCGAGTATCTGGTCACCAACCGGCTGTGCGGGCCTCGGGGTTATGTCGGGGAGTTCCGCTGCTTCTATGCCGACGCCCTGCATGAACTGGGTCACGCCCTGGGGTTCTCCCACGACCACGTCAGCCCGCGCGCGCCGAACTGTCTGGCGCGTACGACGACCCCCGAGACGATCGCGGCGGGCGAGACCTATTACGATCCGGCCTCGATCATGAACTACTGCAACGCCGATCGCTGGCTGGGTCAGCTCAGCCTCGCCGACATATGTTCGGTGCGGGCGGCTTACGGCGTGCTGGTCGGAGACCGGCCGACGCGGGCGGACTGTTACGCCTTGGTCGGGGCCGCCCTACCGACGCGTTAGACCCGGACGGCCGCCAGGGTTCGTTCGGCCTGTCGCAGGTGCAGCCGCTCGACCATCCGCCCGTCGAGGCGGATCGCGCCCTTGTCGGCGTTGGCCGGGTCGGCGAAGGCATCGACGATGGTCTGGGCCGCCGCGACCTGACGTGCGTCGGGCCTGAAGATGGCGTTGCAGGGTGCGATCTGGGACGGATGGATCAGGGTCTTGCCGTCGAAGCCAAACTCAAGGGCCTGTCGCGTCTGGGTCTCGAACCCTTCGAGGTCATCAAGGGCGTTGAAAACCCCGTCCAGGATGATCAGCCTGTGCGCCCGGGCCGCCGCCACCGCCAGTCCCATGGCCCCGACGAAGGGCGCACGCAGGGCGTCGGTCTGGACCCCCATCTCGGCGGCGAGGTCGTTGGTGCCCAGCACGAAACCGGCGAGAGGCCCGGTTCGGGCCGTTGCCGCCATGGCCTCCAGCCGGAACAGGGAGATGGCGGTCTCGATCATGACCCAAAGCGGCGTCCCGGTCGCCAGTCGCGCGCCGTAGGCTTCGATCGTTGCGACATCGCTGACCTTCGGGGCCAGGATCGCGTCGGGTGAAGCCTGGGCCAGGGCGGTCAGGTCGTCTTCGCCCCAGAGGGTGTCCAGACCGTTGACACGCACCACCAGTTCGCGCCGTCCGAAGCCGCCGTCGCGCACCGCCGCCACCGCCTGGTCCCGGGCGAGAGACTTGAGATCGGGTGCCACGGCGTCTTCGAGGTCGAGGATGACGACGTCACACTCCAGCGTCCGCGCCTTCTCGATCGCACGGGCGTTGGAGGCGGGAAGGTAGAGGGCGCTGCGGCGTGGGCGATCGGTCATGCGCCAACCTAGAGGGCGCAGGCTTCCGCGCGCAACGGGACGATCGACCGGCGCGCGAAAGGATTGCCGACAGGCGGTTGGTCAGTGGTTGTCGCGTGGGTTGCCGAACTTGTCGATGATGCGGTGGTATTTGACCGCAGGCTCCAGCACGGCCCCCGTGCCCAGCTGGCCGACCGTGGCGCGCTGAAGCTCCTGCCAGGGCGTTTGCGACGGCGGGATCTTGAAGCCTCCGGCCGCATCGAGAGCGGCGCGGCGCTCGGCCAGTTCGGCCTCGTCGATCAGGACGTCCACGCGGCAGGTGTTCAGGTCGACGCGGACGGGGTCACCGGTTCTGAGCAGGGCCAGGTTCCCGCCGGCCGCCGCCTCGGGGGACGCGTTCAGGATCGAAGGGGAGCCGGAGGTGCCCGACTGGCGGCCGTCGCCGATGCAGGCCAGGGCCGTCACGCCCTGTTTGATCAGGTAGGCCGGCGGCCGCATGTTCACGACCTCCGCGGCACCCGGATACCCCAGGGGTCCGGCACCGCGCATGAACAGGATGCTCTTCTCGGTGATCGCGGTGGCGGGATCGTCGATCCGGTGGTGGTAGTCCTCGGGGCCGTCGAACACGACAGCAGGGCCTTCGAAGGCGTTGGGGTCGGCCGGGTTGGCCAGGTAGCGCTCGCGGAACTCTGCGGCGATCACGCTGGTCTTCATGATGGCATTGTCGAACAGATTGCCGCTGAGCACGAGGAAGCCCGCGTCCTCGACCAGCGGCGCTTCCATGGTGCGGATGACGTCGGGCAGCACGATCTCGGCGTTCCGGCAGTTGTCTCCCATGGTCTTGCCGTTGACCGTCATCGCGCCTTCGCGGATCAGGCCTTTGCTCATGAGCTGCGCCACCACGGCGGGGACGCCCCCGGCCTGGTGGAAGTCTTCGCCCAGATAGGTCCCGGCCGGCTGCAGGTTGACCAGCAGAGGGACCGCGTGACCACGGGTCTGCCACTCCTCGATCGGCAGATCGACCCCCGAATGGCGAGCCAGCGCCGTGATGTGGACCGGCGCATTGGTCGAGCCGCCGATGGCGGAGTTGACGACGATGGCGTTGTGAAAGGCGTCGGGGGTCAGGATGTCGGAGGGCTTCAGATCCTCATGGACCATGTCCACGATCCGCTTGCCCGTCAGATAGGCGATCTGAGGCCGCTCGCGGTACGGGGCCGGGATGGCGGCTGAGCCGGGCAGGGACATGCCCAGGGCCTCGGCCAGGGAGTTCATCGTCGTTGCCGTGCCCATGGTGTTGCAGTAGCCGACCGACGGGGCCGAGGTGGCGACCAGATTGATGAAGCCTTCGTAGTCCAGTTCACCCGCCGCCATCATCTCGCGCGCCTTCCAGATGATGGTGCCCGAGCCGATTCGCTCGCCCTTGAGCCAGCCGTTCAGCATGGGTCCGACCGACAGGGCGATGGCGGGAATGTCGACGGTGGCTGCCGCCATCAGACAGGCCGGTGTGGTCTTGTCGCAGCCGATGGTCAGCACGACGCCGTCGAGGGGGTAGCCGTATAGGAGTTCTACGAGGCCCATGTAGGCAAGGTTGCGATCGAGGCCGGCGGTCGGGCGCTTGCCGGTTTCCTGGATCGGGTGGACCGGAAACTCCAGAGCGATGCCGCCCTGTTCACGGATGCCCTCGCGAACCCGTTTGGCCAGTTCGATGTGGTGGCGATTGCAGGGGCTGAGGTCCGAACCCGTCTGGGCGATACCGATGATCGGCTTGCCCGAGCGGAGCTCTTCCAGCGTCAGCCCGTAGTTCAGGTACCGCTCCAGATAGAGGGCGGTCATGTCGGGGTTTTGCGGGTTGTCGAACCAGGCGCGTGAACGCAGCGGTTTAGCCATGGTGAGTCTCTGAGTGGATTTACTCAGACAATTAGCGAAGGTTCCTTAGCTTGGCAAGCAAATGCTACCGGTGTCATCACTCATTCATGGCACCGGCGGTCTGAGCGAGCGCGTGATTTACCAGGGCCTCCATAGCCGCATGCGCTTCTTCGGCGTCTCCGGCCGCGACCGCGTCATAGACCCGCCAGTGCTCCGGCATGGGGTCCGGGGGCAGGCGGCGCTTGCGCTGCTTGTAGTGGGTGGTCCAGCGCACACCGGCTCCGATGGTGGACGCCAGACTGATCAGCGGCGGGTTGCCCGTGGCGATCAGCAGGGCCTGGTGGAAGTCCCGGTCGGCCGACTGGCCCGCCTCGGTCTTGAGGGTGAGGCGCTCCATGTCGTTCAGCGCCTTCCTCATCTGGGTGAGTTGTTCGGTCGTCCGGCGCTTGGCGGCCAGGGCGGCGGCGGCGGGCTCGACGATCAGGCGCAGTTCAAACAGGCCGTCGACCATGACACGACTGGGCTCGCTCTCGAAGAACCAGGCCAGCACATCGGGGTCCAGCAGGTTCCAGCGCTCCATAGGCAGGACGCGCGTACCCGTCCGGGGCCGGCTTTCCACCAGGCCTTTCGCGGCCAGGATGCGGATGGCCTCGCGATAGGCGCTGCGCGAGACCTTCAGTCGTTCGCTGAAATCAATCTCATTGGCCAGGATTTCTCCGGGCGGGCGTTTCCCCGAAACAATCGAAGTTCCCAGGTCCCGCGCGATGGCCCCGTGCAGGCGTCCCTGGCCGGACGATGGACGTGTGAACGGTGGCTTGGTCTTGGAAGGCATGACGGCATCCGGGTCTGACATCTCCCTGTACAGGAATTCGGCACCCGGCGACCATTGACCGGACACCGAAATGCGCCCTATCGTGATGTTAGCGCTATCATCATCGGGCCAACCGGTGAGTAAACAGGGAAGAGACGAGATGACCGACGTGACCGGTAAACAGATGACGCTTGGTCGTCGCACGCTGCTGGCCAGTTTCGCTTCCGCACTCGCGCTCTCACAGATGCCCGGCGTTGCGAGGGCCCAGAGCCTGGCCAAGCCGGGCGCGGACGCCCTCTATCGTGACCCGAATCAACCGGTCGACCGCCGCGTCGAGGACCTGCTTCAGCGAATGACGCTGGAAGAGAAGGTCGCCCAGATGGTCGGTATCTGGGAAACCAAGGGGTTGATCCAGAACCCGGCCGGCGACTTCGATCCGGCCAAGGCGACGACCGCGTTTCCAAACGGACTGGGACAGATTTCGCGTCCTCAGGACAAGCGCGGTGTCGATCCGGCCCTGAACGGCGCCGCTGGTGCCGCCGGGGACGCGGTCAACCGCACCGGTCGCGAAACGGCCGACTATGCCAACGCCGCCCAGAAATGGGCCGTGGAGAACACCCGGCTGGGCATCC
Source organism: Brevundimonas sp. NIBR10 (assembly GCF_027912515.1). Classification (NCBI taxonomy): domain Bacteria; kingdom Pseudomonadati; phylum Pseudomonadota; class Alphaproteobacteria; order Caulobacterales; family Caulobacteraceae; genus Brevundimonas; species Brevundimonas sp. NIBR10. The sequence continues at coordinate 3,333,876 of NZ_CP115464.1, read as the reverse complement.
CGCTGATCCTGCATGAAGAGGCGTTGCATGGGTATGTGGCACGCGGGGCCACCAGTTTCCCGCAATCGATCGCCCTGGCCAGCACCTGGGATCCGGCTCTGCTGACGCGCGTGTTCAGCGTCGCTGCCCGCGAGATGCGGGCGCGGGGTGCGCAGCTTGCCCTGGCTCCGGTCGTCGATGTCGCGCGCGATCCTCGCTGGGGTCGTATCGAGGAGACCTATGGGGAGGATCCGCATCTGGTCGCCGAGATGGGTCTGGCGGCGATTCGCGGCTTCCAGGGCGATACCCTGCCGCTCGCGCCCGACAAGGTCTTCGTCACGCTCAAGCATATGACAGGCCATGGCCAGCCTGAGAACGGTACCAACGTCGGGCCGGCGAATATCTCCGAACGGACGCTTCGCGAGAATTTCTTCCCGCCGTTCGAACGCGCCGTCACCGAACTGCCCGTCATGGCGGTCATGGCGTCGTACAACGAGATCGACGGCCTGCCTTCGCACGCCAACCGCTGGCTCCTGCATGACGTGCTGCGCGAGGAGTGGGGGTTCGAGGGTGCCGTCGTGTCCGACTATTTCGCGGTGCGCGAACTGAACACGCGCCACAAGATGTTCGCCTCTATCGAGGAGGCCGCCATGCGGGCTCTCGACGCCGGCGTGGACATGGAGCTTCCTGACGGAGAGGGCTACAACAAGCTGCCCGCGCTGGTGCAGTCGGGCAAGGTCGATATCGCTGCGATCGACGACGCCGTGCGGCGCGTTATGAAGATGAAGTTCCTGTCCGGCGCGTTCGAGAAGCCCTATGTCGACGCCCGACGCGCCGACGCCCTGACCGCGACGCCGGACGCCGTGGCCCTGGCCCGCGAGGCGGCGGCCAAGGCAATGGTCCTGCTCAAGAACGAGGGCAATGTGTTGCCGCTCGACCCGTCGAAGATCACACGCATGGCGGTGCTGGGCACCCATGCGCGCGACACGCCGATCGGCGGATACAGCGACGTTCCGGCCCATGTCGTCAGCGTGCTGGAAGGCATCCAGGCACAGGCCGCAGGCAAGTTCGCCGTGGACTATGCCGAGGCGGTGCGGATCACCGAAAGCCGGTCGTGGAGCGCGGACAAGGTCGATCTGGTCGATCCCGAGGTCAACGCCGGCCTGATCCGCGAGGCGGTCGCCACGGCCCGCAATGCCGATGTGATCGTCATGGTGCTGGGCGACAACGAACAGACCAGCCGCGAGGCCTGGGCCGACGAACACCTGGGCGATCGTGATTCGCTCGAGCTGATCGGCCAGCAGAACGATCTCGCCCGCGAGATCTTCGCCCTGAACAAGCCGACCATTGTCGTCCTGCTGAATGGGCGGCCACTGTCGGTGAATTTCGTCGCCGAGAACGCCGACGCCCTGATCGAGGGCTGGTACCTGGGGCAGGAGACGGGTCACGCCGTCGCCGACGCCCTGTTCGGCAAGGTCAATCCGGGCGGCAAGCTGCCCGTCTCGATCGCCCGGACGGTGGGACAACTGCCGATCTTCTACAACTACAAGCCGACGGCGCGTCGGGGTTATCTGTTCGACGAGACGACGCCCCTGTTCCCGTTCGGTTTCGGCCTGTCCTACACGACCTTCGATGTGTCGGTGCCGCGTCTGGCGAAAGCCACGATCGGCCGGTTTGAAAAGGTCAGGGTCGAGGTCGACGTCACCAACACGGGGGCGCGCGCCGGCGATGAAGTCGTCCAGCTCTACGTCCGCGACGACCATGCGTCCGTCACCCGTCCGGTGCTGGAACTCAAGCATTTCGAGCGCGTGAGCCTGGCACCGGGGGCCAAGACGACGGTGACATTCGAGCTGACGCCGCGCGACCTGTCCTTCTGGAACATCGACATGGAACGGGTCGTCGAGCCGGGCACCTTCACGATCAGTGCGGGGTCGAACTCGGTCGATCTGAAGACGGCGACGCTGACCGTCGCCGTCTGACCGAAGCAGACGCCGGAGCCGGGGTCTGTTTGCGAAAGCTGGCAGGTCCGACGGCTGCGATGTCGACGCCATGAGCCTGAGATCGCTTGACAGCAGGAGCGGGCGAGTCGAATGTGGTAGCGCTAACAAGAATGACCGAGCTGCAAGCTCCGGCGGGGGACCATGACCAGAATCGTTGATTATCTGCCCGCCGACTGGCGCGACGCCGTGCTTCTGGGCCGGCTGGAGCTGCCGGAAGGCCCGACGCCCATCCTCGTGCGAGGCGGGCGTGTTCTCGACATCTCGCAATTCGCGGCGACCACGGCGGATGCCGCCGCCAAGGCCGACCTGCGAACCGCGACGGGACCCGACCTGGGTGCCCTGGACGAGATGGAGTTTTCCGTCGCCTGGGATGATGGGTCCGCCGGCGGCATGAAGCTGCTGTCGCCGCTCGACCTGCAATGCGTAAAGGCGTCGGGTGTGACCTTCGCCGTTTCCGCCGTTGAGCGCGTGATCGAGGAACGGGCGCGGGGCGATGCCGGCCGGGCCCAGGAAATCCGCAGCCAGCTGGCCGAACGGGTCGGCGCCGATCTGTCGGCGGTGAAGCCCGGTTCCGACCAGGCGATGGCGCTCAAGGACGCCCTGATCGCGGACGGCCTGTGGTCGCAGTATCTGGAAGTCGCGATCGGCAAGGACGCCGAAATCTTCACCAAGGCCCCGGTGCTGTCGTCCGTCGGCTGGGGTGACTGGGTCGGGGTTCGGTCCGACAGCGCCTGGAACAATCCTGAGCCGGAAGTCGTCGTGGTCTGCGACGCCACGGGCCGCCCGGTCGGCGCGGCGCTCGGCAACGACGTCAACCTGCGTGACATCGAGGGACGCAGCGCCCTGTTGCTGGGCAAGGCCAAGGACAACAATGCGTCGGCGGCCCTGGGGCCCCTCATCCGACTGTTCGACGACGGGTTCAGCCTGGACGACGTGCGCAACGCCGTCGTCTCGCTGGAGGTCACGGGCGACGACGGGTTCGTGATGACGGGGGCCAGTTCCATGAACCTGATCAGCCGCGACCCGCTGGACCTGATCGGTCAGACCGTTGGCAAGACGCACCAGTATCCGGACGGGTTCGCCCTTTATCTGGGGACCATGTTCGCGCCGATCCAGGATCGCGACGCGCCGGGCCAGGGCTTCACCCACCACATCGGAGACCGGGTTAGGGTCTCGTCGCCGCGTCTCGGCGTTCTCGAGAACAAGGTGACGACCTGTGATCAGGCCCCGCCCTGGACCCTCGGCGTCTCGGGTCTGATGCGCAATCTCGCCGCTCGCGGCCTTCTGGGAACCGCCGTATGAGCCGTGCCATCTATCCGTCGCTGAAGGACCGTCTGGTCGTGGTCACCGGCGGCGGCTCCGGCATCGGGGCCGGGTTGACCGAAGCGTTTGCGCGGCAGGGGGCCCGGGTCGTGTTCCTCGACGTGGCTGAAACGGATTCTCTGGCGCTGGCCAGCGAACTGGCCACGCTGACTCCAGCACCGCGCTTCATGCTCTGTGATCTGAAGAACCTGTCGGCGCTGAAGTCCACCCTCGCCGAGATCATCGACGAGTACGGTCCGGTCGATATCCTGCTGAACAATGCGGCGAACGACGATCGTCACAGCCTGACCGAGGTGACGCCCGAATACTGGGACGACCGGATCGCGGTGAACCTTCGCCACCTGTACTTCGCAGCCCAGGCCGTGGCCCCGGGGATGCGCGAGCGGGGTAGTGGTGTGATCCTGAACCTGGGGTCGATCAGCTGGCACCTGGGGTTGCCGGACCTGTCGCTCTACGAGACCGCCAAGGCCGGGATCGAGGGGATGACGCGGGCCCTGGCGCGCGAGCTGGGCGTCGATGGCATTCGCGTCTCCTGCATCGTGCCGGGTAACGTCAAGACGCCGCGTCAGATGAAATGGTATACGCCCGAAGGCGAAGCCGAGATTGTCGCAGCACAATGCCTGAAGGGTCGGCTGGAGCCGCAGGACGTTGCTGCACTCGCGCTGTTCCTGGCATCCGACGATGCACGTTTGATTACAGGGCATGAGTATTTCGTAGACGCCGGCTGGCGCTGAGGCGACGATCAATCCGGGCCAAAAGAGCCCATCGGGAGGATAACGACTATGGCTGGACCAACAGGGGGGCTTTCGGAGCCGACCAGCGCGGGAATGGACCGCGTCAACCTAGGCTTCATCATCGCCATCGTGGCGGTCGCGACGATCGGCGGACTGCTGTTCGGCTATGACAGCGGTGCCGTGAACGGCACGCAAGCGGGGCTACAGGCCGCGTTCAATCTGGATGCCACGGGCCTCGGCTTTACCGTCGGCTCGCTGCTGATCGGTTGTGCCGTCGGGGCTTTCTTTGCCGGGCGACTGGCCGATCTGGTCGGGCGGCGAACCGTCATGATCATGGCGGCGGTGCTGTTCCTCATCGGCGCGCTGATCCAGGGCTTCACCGACGTTCATGCGCTCTTCGTCGCAGCGCGCTTCGCGGGCGGCATGGCCGTGGGCGCCGCCAGCGTGCTGTCGCCGCTGTATATCTCTGAGGTCGCTCCGGCGAACATCCGGGGCCGGATGAGCACGGTCCAGCAGGTGATGATCATCACGGGCCTGACCGCCGCCTTCCTGGTCAACTATTTCCTCGCCCAGTCCGCCGGGAGCAGCCTGGGCGAAATCGCCGGTGCCTCGGCCTGGCGTTGGATGTACCTGGCCCAGGCCGTACCCGCCGCCGTCTTCCTCGGCGCCCTGTTCCTGATCCCGGAGAGCCCTCGTTATCTGGTGATGCGCGGCAAGGACGAAGCGGCGCGCACGGTGCTGAACAAGCTGTTCGACGCCGACGCCGCCGACCGCAAGCTGGGTGAAATCAAGGCCAGCTTCGACAAGGGCCACAAGCCCAGCTTTGCCGATGTCATGTCCAAGAAGACGCTGTTCCGCCCTATCGTCTGGGCCGGCATCATGCTCGCAACCTTCCAGCAGTTCGTCGGCATCAACATCATCTTCTACTACGGCGAGACGCTTTGGCGCCTGGCCGGCGTGTCTGAAGAAGTCGCCCTGGAACGCAATATCCTGTCCGGTGCCGTGTCCATTGCGGCCGTGCTGGTCGCCCTGGCCGTGATCGACAAGGTCGGACGCAAGCCCCTGCTGCTGATCGGTTCGACCGGTATGGCGGTGACGCTCGCCGCGATGACCTGGGCGTTCAGCGGTGCCAGCGCAGACGCTGCCGGAAATCTCGCTCTGAGTGATACGGCAGGCCTGACCGCCCTGGTCGCGGCCAACCTGTATGTGATCTTCTTCAACTTCAGCTGGGGCCCGGTCATGTGGGTCATGCTGGGGGAAATGTTCCCGAACCAGATGCGTGGCTCGGCCCTGGCCGTGGCAGGCCTGGCCCAGTGGGGCGCCAACTATCTGGTGGTCCAGAGCTTCCCTGCGCTGGCCGACGGCATCGGCCTGGCCGGGACCTATGCCCTCTACACGGCATCAGCCGTGATCAGCATCTTCCTTGTCCGCTCCTTCATCCAGGAGACGAAAGGCAAGGAACTCGAAGACATGCAGGGCTGAGCCGACAATCAATGCGTCCGGCCGCGCGATCCATGCCAGTTCGGCATTCGCGTGGCCGGGCGGCCACCCTACATAGATGACGAACCTCTCCCCAAGGATACGACCATGACCGACACCCTCGACCTCGCCCACTGGATCAATGGCGAGAAGGTCAATGCGGATCGACCCGGTGAGAGCCACAACCCATCCAACACCAACGAGATCATCGCCCGCACGCCTAAGGGCGGAGCGGCCGAGGTCGATCTGGCCGTCGCGGCGGCCAAGGCGGCCTTTGAATCGTGGTCCGAAGCCTCGCCCGAGGTACGGTCGGACATCCTCGACAAGGCGTCCAACATCCTGATGGAGCGCCGCGAACAGGTCGGTCGGCTGCTGTCGCGCGAAGAGGGCAAGACCCTGGCCGAGGGGATCGGCGAGACGGCGCGGGCCGCCCGCATTCTGAAGTATTTCGCCGGCGAGGCCCTGCGCATCCACGGCCAGAACATGCTGTCGACGCGGCCGGGGGTGGAGATCCAGACCTATCGCCAGCCGGTCGGCGTGTTCGGCCTGATTACGCCGTGGAACTTCCCGATCGCCATTCCGGCCTGGAAGATTGCGCCCGCCATCGCTTTCGGCAACACGGTCGTCATCAAGCCCGCGGGTCCGACCCCGGCGACCGCCGAGGCCCTGATCGCCATCCTGCATGAGGCCGGCCTGCCCGCCGGCGTGGTCAATATGGTCATCGGTGACGGCGACGTCGGCCGCGCCATCGTGGCCCACAAGGACATCGACGGTATCTCCTTCACTGGCTCGCAAGGGGTCGGGCAGGGCGTCGGCAAGGGAGCGATGGAGCGCCAGGCCCGCGTCCAGCTGGAGATGGGCGGCAAGAACCCGCTGGTCGTTCTGGACGATGCGGACCTCGACCGCGCCGTGGCCATCGCGCTCGACGGCTCCTTCTTCGCCACGGGCCAACGCTGCACGGCCTCCAGCCGCCTGATCGTGCAGGACGGCATTCATGATCGCTTCGTGGAGGCCCTGGGCGAAAAGGTCCGCGCCCTGAAGGTCGGCGATGCCCTCGACCCGACGACCCAGATGGGTCCGGCGGTGTCCGAGAGCCAGATGGAGACCAGCTACAAATACATCGACATCGCGCGCTCGGCCGGCGGGCGGATCGTCACCGGCGGCAACCGTCTGAACCTCGACAATCCGGGCTGGTACGTCCAGCCGACCCTGATCGCCGACACATCTCCGGACGCCGTGATCAACACCGAAGAAGTGTTCGGCCCCGTCGCCTCGACCATCCGCGTCAAGAGCTATGACGAAGCCCTAGAGATCGCCAACGGGGTCGAGTTCGGTCTGTCGGCGGGGATCGCCACGACCTCGCTGAAATACGCCCGCGACTTCCAGCGCCGGGCCAAGGCCGGGATGGTGATGGTCAATCTGGCCACGGCGGGTGTCGACTACCACGTCGGTTTCGGCGGATCGAAGAAGTCCAGCTACGGTGCCCGCGAGCAGGGCTACAACGCCGCCGAGTTCTTCACCCAGCACAAGACGGCCTACAGCTGGAGCTGATCGCCGGCTCCAAATTCTGGTTGTAACGGACAGGCGTCATCTTCGGATGACGCCTTTTCTGTCAGGACGCCCGGCAGTAGCTTGAGATGAAATCCTCATGCCGGGGCATCTGGGCGACGAGATCGCCGATGACCCGGGTCAGGACGCTCATCCGTTTCTGGACCAGGGCTGCGGGGAGGGTATCGGCCAGGGGCTCATAGGTCCGGGGCATGACGCCCTGGCCCAGAAGTACGGCGATCCAGCTGGCCTCGCTGAACAGTTCGTCCTCGTATCGGAACAGCCTGCCCGTGGCGCGGAACAGGTCGATCTTGCGCGCCAGGGTGTCGGGGATCGGCATGTCGCGAACCTGACGCCAGAAGGCCGTGTCGTCGCGCACCGTCGCCTTGTAGTGCAGGATGATGAAGTCGCGGACCTGCTCGAACTGCTGTTGCGAGAGCCGGTTGTATTCGGCGATCAGAAGCGGATCGAAATGCCTGTCAGGCATCATCGTCATCAGCTTGGAGATCCCGCTCTGGATCAGGTGGATGCTGGTGGATTCCAGCGGCTCCAGGAATCCCGACGCCAAGCCCAGCGAGACGCAGTTCTTGATCCATTGTGACCTGCGCCGCCCGGTCACGAAGCGGAGCGCGCGGGGTTCGTCGAGCGCGGGGGCGTCCAGGCCGGCCATCAGCTCGGCGCGGGCCTGATCGTCCGAGATATGGCTGCTGCAATAGACGTGGCCGTTACCGGTGCGGTGCTGCAGCGGAATACGCCAGCGCCACCCGGCGGACCCGGCCGTGGACCGCGTGAATGGGGTCAGGGTCGTCAGCCGCTCTGTGGGAACCGCCAGCGCCCTGTCGCAGGGCAGCCAGTGTGACCAGTCCTCATAACCCGCGTGCATGGCCTTCTCGATGAACAGGCCCTGAAAGCCCGAGCAGTCGATGAACAGGTCCGCTTCCAGCCGCCGACCATCGGCAAGGACCACCGCCTCGACGAAGCCGTCGTCCGCCCGCAGCACGGTGTCGACGATCCGACCTTCGTGCCGGACGACTCCCCTGGCCTCCGCATGGCGCCGCAGGTAGCGGGCATAGAGACCGGCGTCGAAATGATAGGCGTACTTCAGCGTCTGCAGCGCGGGCGGGGCATCGCGGTCCGGCTTGACAAACCGACCGGCCTCGGACGCGACGGTGCTGAGGTTGTAGGCGCCCAGGGGCGAGGTATCGCCGTCGGCGCGCTGTCGCAGCCAGTGCTGGTGAAACTGGACGCCGTCCATGTCCACGCCGAATGGGCCGAACGGATGGATGTAGCGGCTACCGGTCAGGCCCCAGTCCACGAACTCGATGCCGAGCTTGAACGTCGCCTGGGTGGCCCGCATGAAGTCGGCCTCGTCGATGCCGAGCAGGCCGTTGAAGCTGACGATCGGCGGGATGGTCGCCTCTCCGACCCCGACCGTCCCGATTTCTTCGGACTCGACGACCGAGACCCGGGTCACGCCGTTGCCCGAGAGCCGGGACAGGGCCGCAGCCGCCATCCAGCCGGCCGTGCCGCCGCCGACCACCAGGATGTGGCGAAGGGCCTCGGAATTGCGGTCAGGAGTTTGCATCGCCGACGACTATAGCCTCGGATATGTCTGACATAAGCGCTATTCTTCGCGCGATGACACCGTGTCCCACCGCCATCGCCAGTGCGCGTATCGAAAGGATCGGTTCCGAGCAGGAGCCTCTGCTGGTCCTTGACGAGGCGGTGACGGAACCCGAGCTTCTGGTGGAGATCGCGGCGAGCGCGTCAACCTTTGCCGACGCCGCGACGGGTGGCGACAATTTCTATCCGGGGCGTCTCGCGCCCGCGCCACTAGACTATGTCGGTGCCCTCAGCCGCGCTCTCGACCCCCTGATCCGCGGACATTACGATCTGCGAGGCGTTGCGCCCTGGCGAGCCAGTTGCAACTTCGCCCTCGCGACACTTGCGCCTGAACGCCTCGGCCTGGCGCAACGCATTCCGCATGTGGACACGGTCGATCCGCTCCAGTTCGCGGTGCTGCACTATCTGTGCGATCCGGCTTTCGGCGGTACGGCCTTCTATCGTCACCGGTCCACGGGATACGAAACCCTGACGGTGGATCGACTGGAGACCTATCAATCCGCGCTGGACCGCGAGCTTGAGGCGGAGCCGCCGCAGCCGGGCTATATCGCCGGCGACACGGCCCAGTTTGCCCTGACGCATCGGACGGACTGCGTGTTCAATCGCGTCATCGTCTACCGGAGCTGCCTGCTCCATTCGGGACAGATTTCCCGACCGGAAGCGCTGTCGGTCGATCCACGCAAGGGCAGGCTGACCGCCAACATTTTCCTGACCTATCGGCCGGTTCGAGCGACACCGTAGGCCCTTAGCCGCGTCGGAGGCCGGCGGCCAGGAAGTCGCGAATGCGGCGCGCCAGGGTCGGCGTCATCCGGCCCAGGACGCCCTGACTTTGGACCGGGATATGGGCGGCGGGATCGCCGTCGGCTTCAAAGACATAGTGTTCGAACATCGAACGCCAGGCGTCCCTGTGCGCCGGCGGCAGGGGACGCACGGTCATCACCGAATGGATCATGGCCTCGAACGGGGAGGGCGGCGCGCCGGCCGCATTCCACCAGTAGTTCACCAGCAGATTGAACGGCGACAGGGCCTCGACCTGATGCCACCAAAGCGGCGGGATATAGATGGCGTCGCCCGGGCCGAGATCGGCCGTCACGGCGTGCGCCATGGCCTCGGCGAAGCGCGGAAATCGTTCGAGATCGGGGTCTTTCACGGACACAAGGCTGACCGGCTGGCCCGCAAGGGTGAAGTCCAGCGGGCCCACATAGAGGTTCCTGACCTGCTCCGGCGGAAACAGGGTGAATCGCCGACGGCCGGCGGCGACGCAAGCGATGTTGTCCGAGAGATCATAGTGGGTCGAGACCGTGACGGCGTTGCCGACCCACAGCCGCGCCATGGCCCGGGGATCCAGCAGTGGCAGGATGTGGGTCTTAGCGAAATCGGGAACGCAGCCGTTCGCGACGGCGGCTCCGGCATAGAGCGAGGGAGCCTGTGGCTCGATCCGGCATGCAAGCAGCCGATCAAGGATATCGACCAGGGACGCCTGTCCGCGCTCGAAATTCGTGCCGGTCAGAGTGTCGTCATAGAAGAAGCGCCCGCCGATCCCGGGCGCTCCCGTGAAGGTCTCGAGCGGCTGGCCGTTGGCGTGGGTCCTGAGCCAGTCCGCGACGGCCTCGTCACTGTCTTGTGCGGCCTGAACGACGGGCCAATCCGAAATCTGGTTCCTGATGACCACCGGCCTATAGGCGGGAAGAATGTCGCGTTCGAACTCGTCCCGGCTAACGGCCTCCCGGACCGGAATTGGTCTCGCTTGGGGGAGATGGGTACGCAACTGGGAGACCATGGGCACAGACTAAAGAAAAAGCCCCGACGGGTGAACCGTCGGGGCTGAAGGTGGTCGTCAGGGGTGGGTCTAGAAGGTGGCGCGCACGATGAAGGTGAAGCGCCGGTCGTTGATGAACCAGGAACGGCCGGTTCTCAGCAGGTCGTTGTTGAGGACCTGCGACGTGCGGGTGACCTCGTCGGTCAGGTTGACCGCCTGAATGCCGATCTTGACGTTGTCGTTCAGCGAGTAGAAGGCCGACCCGTCAAGTTGGCCGGTCGCCTCGTTCATGATCGGCGCGAACGGGACGATGACGTCGCGCGGCGTGATCAGGAACTCGGAGCGCCAGGCATAAGCCAGACGGATGGCGATCGGCCCACGCTCGTAGAAGCCGGCGAGGTTGGCGGTGTGCTCCGACAGGTTCTGGAGCGGCAACAGGCTGGTGTCGATGTTGGCGACACGTCCGGCGGCCACGTCCGGGTCGGTGTTGGACAGGGTGCTCTGGGGAACGCCCTCGGAGTCGATGTAGGTGTAGTTGGCGTTGAAGCCGAAGCCGGCGAACCGTTCGGGCAGGATGGAGTCGAGCGTGGCCTGCCAGGCGATTTCAAAGCCCTTGACCGTCGCGGTTTCGTCGGAGTTGACCGGCGTTGTCACCACGGCGTCGAAGGTTGCGCCATTGTTGGTGAAGGCCTGACGCACCGTGCCGTTGGTGATGACGTCGCTCAGGCGCTTGTAGAACAGCGAGAAGGTGAACGAGCCGGGATTGCCATAGTACCATTCGAACGAGGCGTCGAAGCTGTCTGCCTGGATGGGCTTGAGCAACGGGTTGCCGACGGCGAAGCGACCGGTCGGGCGACCGTCCACGATGTCGAGTTCGTTGGCCGACAGGTTCACGTTGAAGAAGTTGCGCGTGAGACCAATGTCCGGCGGCGTGATGGCCTTCGAATAGCCGAAGCGGAAGATTTTTCCGCCGTCCATCTCGGCCTTCAGGTTGAAGCTCGGCAGGAGGTAGTCGAACGTCGTCTCTGCGGTATCCGCGACGATCGCGCCATTGGCAAAGTTGCGGGCCGCCTGGCGGTTTGCAGGCGAGACCAGTCGACAGAAGGCCGTCGGGGTCGTGCCCACCGGAACGGCGGCGCATTCCGCCTCGGTGCTGAAGGTACCGCGAGGGAAGGCCAGATACCCGCCGGCCTGACGATCGGTCCTGGTGTAACGCAGGCCCATGTTACCGCTGAGCCTGACGCCGTTGGACAGCTCTCCGGCGTATCGAAGCATTCCGTAGAACGCATCGCTCTGTTCATCGACCGGGTTGATCTCGTTCAGGCGGTACTGCGTTCCGGGGACCACATCGCAGCGCATGGCCAGGGGCACCCAGTTCTGCGGGCAACCGTCGCCGCCGAGGCGCGCACGCCATTCGTCACCGACCAGAAGGCCGAAGGCGGCATAGGCGTCGTAGTTCTGGACGATGTTCTGATTGTAGAAGAGGCGAGGCTGGTCGCCCGTGGGGACCGGGACCTGGCCGCGGAAGAAGTTGCTGAAGGCGAAGGTCTCGAACATCGATCCGACGAGGGTGCCGGCCGTGCCGGGAACGCCGGTTTCGCCCGGCGTCGGAACGCCGTCGGCCAGATCGTTGAGCCAGACGGGCCCGCCGCCGCCCCACTGTTCGCTGATCACACCCCAGTTATAGGAGGAGAAGCGCGTGGTCTGTTCGCGCTCGGCGCGGCGATAGCCGAACCGGACGGATTCCAGCCAGCTATCCTCGTCGAACGAGTATTCACCGTCCAGCTTGATGGCGGTCAGTTCGCCCTCGCTGTCCTCGGCATGGTCCATGTTGTTGCGGACGAAGCTGTTGAACGGGTCGCTGAAGTTGGCGTTGGCGCCGTTGTAGTAGCGTGGGCAATCCGTATCCGGGGTCGGCGGCGTGGCCGGGCACTGTCTGACGGTGCCGTTCTCCGACGGCGGCAGGAAGGTGACGATCGGCACCTCATCGCCGCGGAGCTGGATCTGCGCGTTCTGGTAGGTGGAGGCCCACATCGTCGCGTCGAGGTTCTCGACCGTCGATTCGACACGCTGAAGGTCGAGCGCGAACTTCAGCTTGTCGGTCGGCGTCCATTTGAAGTTGAAGCCGTAGTCCGTAGTGATGTTTTCGGAGAAAACGTCGCGCCGCTGGTTGTTGCTCTGCAGACCGAACGGGGGGGTACGGTTGTCGCGACCGTCCTGCTGGTCGGCGCGCCAGCCGGTCGGGCCGGTGATGGTGCCGTTGGTGAAGACGCCGTCGTCGCCGAACTCGAAGGTCGTGCCGAGGACCGGACGCGAGTCGCCGTTGGAGGTGACGTTGTCGGTGGCGATCTCGACCGCATGCTCGGTCCAGGCCTGGGTCGCTTCCGAACGCAGGAACTGCGCCGTGGCGATCATGGTCCGGTCAGGGCTGCGCCATTGTGCGGCCGCAGCATAGCCGGTGCGCTGACGATCGAATTCCTGCGAGCGGAAGGAGGCGCCGCGCGGGAAATAGATCGGCTGCGACGCAATGCCCGACCGCAGCGAGAAGTTGGAAATCTGCTGGCCGTCGCCGCGGGACTTCAGCTGCGAATCGACGAAGTTGGCCAGGAAGCCGAACTCCCCGAGCGCGTTTTCCCAGCGCTTGCTGCCGAGGATCGAATAGGTGGGCGTGTATTCCTCGGCCAGGTCGCCGTAGCTGAGTTCGGCCGAGGCCGACAGTACGTCTCCGGACTGATCGAACGGAACGCGGGTTCTGAGGTTGACCGTGCCGGCGATGCCGCCTTCGATCAGGTCGGCCGACTGGTTCTTGAACACGTCAACGCCGGCGAGGAGCTCGGAGGGCACGTCGGCGAAGCCGAGCGCGCGACCGTTATTGGCGGTAAAGGCGTCGCGTCCGTTGAACTCGGAGCGGACGAAGGTGAGGCCGCGCACGACCACGCCGCTGCCTTCGACGGAGAAGTGGTCAGGGTCCACACCGGCGGCGAAGCGGTCGATCGAGACCCCCGGGACGCGTTGCAGGGCCTCGGTGACGGAGCGGTCAGGCAGGGCCCCGATGTCCTGGGCGCTGATCGAATCAACGAAGACTTCGGCGTTGCGCTTGATGGTCTGGGCACTTTGCAGGCTGCCACGGATGCCGGTGACCACCACTTCCTCGACTTCGGTGTCGTCGGGATCGTCCTGCGCCGGAGCCGTCTGGGCCCAGGCAGGGGCACCGTAAACGGCGGCGGCGACAGCGAGCGCCGAAGCCCCGTGACGCGCCCAATGGCGACTGTGGGCCCGACCGGGCGCAGTTGTGGTATTGGCTTGATTCATTCGTTTTCTCCCCAGCTGTTATAAAGTAGCGCTTTGGTAACGCTACCATTGAGGCGAGACATACCGCAGTCTTGCGGCACCTTCAAGTGTCTGAGTAATGAGGGCGTGTGCCAAATAAGCGCCTGATTTTGTTGCGCCGCACAAATCGAAAGCGGCTTGCGGACGCCGGGTCGGCCGTGGTCAACAAAGTTCTGGGTTGGGAGCGCTAACGGACATGTCTGGGGCACGGATCCGAAAGATTGTCATCGTCGGCGGCGGAACGGCGGGCTGGATGACGGCGGCGGCGCTGTCGACCCTGCTGAACCGTTCTGGTCTGAGCATTAGACTGGTCGAGTCCGAAGAGATCGGAACCGTCGGGGTCGGCGAGGCGACCATCCCTCACATTCGCAGCTTCAACCAGAGGCTGGGACTGGACGAGGACGAGTTCATGGCCCGGACCCAGGCCACCTTCAAACTGGGCATCGAGTTCCGGGATTGGGGACGTCTGGGCGACTCCTACATCCACCCCTTCGGGGCCTATGGGCGATCGATCGAGCGCGTGGGCTTTCACCACCACTGGCTTCGACTGAGGCGCGCGGGCGCGGCGGCCGATATCCACGACTATTCCCTGCCGGTCGTGGCGGCGCGCATGGGGCGGTTCATGCGGCCAGAGACCGACCCCCGTTCGCTGCTGTCCACATTCTCCTATGCCTTCCAGTTCGATGCGGGGCTCTATGCCGCCTATCTGCGTCAGCATTCGGAAGCGCGAGGCGTTGTGCGCCGCGAAGGCCGGGTCGTGGATGTCGAGCTCGACCCGGACAACGGCCACATCCGCAGCGTCGTCCTGACCAGTGGCGAGCGACTGGAAGGCGACCTGTTCATCGACTGCTCGGGCTTCCGCGGTCTTCTGATCGAAGGCGCGCTGAAGGCCGGCTATGAGGACTGGACACGGTGGCTACCGTGCGACCGCGCCGTCGCGGTGCCGTGCGACACTGTGGAGGCCTCGACCCCCTACACCCGGGCCACGGCCCTGGAAGCCGGCTGGTCGTGGCGGATCCCGCTCCAGCACCGGGTCGGCAACGGCTATGTCTATTCCAGCGCCTTTCTGTCGGATGAGGCTGCGGTCGAACGCGTCATGGGCCGTCTGGAGGGGCCTGCCCGCGCCGAGCCGCGAATGCTGCGGTTCACGACAGGGCGGCGGCGCAGGCAATGGATGCACAACTGTGTCGCCATCGGCCTGTCGAGCGGGTTCCTGGAGCCGCTGGAATCGACCAGCATCCATCTGATCCAGGCCGCGGTCACCAACCTCATCGAACTGTTCCCCGACGCGGACCACGATCCGGCTGACGCCGACGAATTCAACCGGATCATGGAACTGGAATACGACCGGATCCGCGATTTCCTGGTGCTGCACTACAATGCCACGGAACGGGACGACACGCCGTTCTGGAACCATTGCAGGACGATGGAGGTGCCCGACAGCCTCGCCGAGAAGGTGGCTCTGTTCAAGGAGCGCGGCGTCGTCGCCCGTTATCGCGACGGCCTGTTTCTGGAACCGAGCTGGCTCGCCGTCTATTTCGGCCAGAGGATCGAACCCGACGCCTATGATGCGCTCAGCGACCGGGCTCCCGAGGCGGCCCTGGCCGAGGCGCTCGAGACCCTGCGGACATCCGTGCAGCGGGCTGCGGCGGCAATGCCTTCGCATGAGGCCTTCGTGAAGGCCTGCTGTGCCGCCAGGGCCATGGCATGACACGCAGCGTCCTCATCGTCGGTGGCGGTTCGGCGGGCTGGATGACGGCGGCTGCGCTTGCGCGTGCGACGCGCGGACGGGTGTCGGTGCGTCTGCTGGAAGACCCGGGCCATGTCGAGGACACTGGGGTCCTGGGGCCGTTCGAGGCGATCCTGCCGTCGCTGAACGGCTTCAACGCCTCACTGGGTCTGACCGAGGCGACCCTGATCGCCAAAGCGAACGCGACCTATCGGCTGGGGACGGTTTTCAGGTCGTGGACCCGCCGGGATCACGACTACATCCATCCCTTCAGTGAGTTCGGCGGAACCCTGGACGGGGTGCCGTTCCATCATCACTGGCTGAGACTCAAGGCGGCCGGGATGGCACCGCCGCTTGAAGCCTTCGCCGTCGCAGCCGTGGCAGGGCGGGCAGGGCGGTTCAGTCTGCCGTCGGACGACCCCCGCTCCGTGACCTCCACCATGGGCTACGGGCTGCACCTGCCGGTTGCGGACTATGTCGCCGTCGTCCGGGATGTCGCCGTCGCAGCGGGCGTCGAGCGAATCGCGGGATGGTTCGCGGACATCGAGCGGCGCGCCGACGGAGAGGGCCTCAAGGCGGTCGTGGCCGGCGACGGACGTCGGTTCGAGGCCGATCTGTTCATCGACGCGACGGGCCAGAAGGGCGATCTGATTTCACGCCTGGACGCGGGCCGGGTCGATTATTCGCACTGGCTCCCGGCCGACCGCATCAGCGGCGCCTTGGGCCCGGTCGAAGCCCTGGGCCCGCTGACGGAAGCGAAGGCCTTGCGCGGCGGCTGGTCCTGGAAGGCCCCTCTGGGGAACGGCGTCGGGACCATGCGGGTCTCGGCCAGCGCCTTCGAGGCCTCGGGCGCACAGCCGCAGATCAGATTCTCAAATGGGCGGCGATCACGGGCCTGGGTCGGCAACTGTGTCGCGATCGGATTGTCGGCGACGACCCTTGAACCGCTGGAGGCGTCCGGTCTGCATCTGGTTCAGAGTGGCGTGAGCAAGCTGTTGGGCCTGTTCCCGTCCAGCGATTCGATGGGCGCAGCCGCCGCCG
Organism: Brevundimonas sp. NIBR10; assembly: GCF_027912515.1. Taxonomy (NCBI): domain Bacteria; kingdom Pseudomonadati; phylum Pseudomonadota; class Alphaproteobacteria; order Caulobacterales; family Caulobacteraceae; genus Brevundimonas; species Brevundimonas sp. NIBR10. The sequence goes on along the minus strand of NZ_CP115464.1, from coordinate 3,317,331 downwards.
AGTACAATCGTCTGATCGCGGCCGAGGCTGATCGGCTGCGGGACTTCATGATCCTGCACTACCGGGCGAACGCCCGCAAAGGCGAGCCGCTGTGGGACGCTGTCCGCAATACGGCTCCACCGGATGAACTGGCCCACAAGGTTCGAATGTTCTCAAGTCGCGGGCGCGTCAGTCTGTACGACGAGGAAACCTTCGAGGACTCCAGCTGGATCGCCGTATTCATGGGCCAGAACCTCATTCCGCGACGGTACCATCCGATCTGCGATCAGACGCCGATCGCGGATCTGGTCGCACGTCTGGGACGCATGCAGGCGGTGATCGGTCAGGCCGTCGAAGCCATGCCGACCCACGCCGAGATGCTGACCCGATACTCACGCGAACCGACACAACCCAGGCCATCGTGACCCATGACGACTGACAACCGCATACGAAAGATCGCCATCGTCGGCGGGGGCACGGCAGGCTGGATGACGGCGGCTGCCCTGGCCAAGATTCTGGGCCCCGGCTACGCCGAGATCACCCTGATCGAGTCCGACGAGATCGGAACCGTCGGCGTCGGTGAGGCGACGATCCCCCAGATCCGCACCTTCAACACCATGCTCGGTCTGGACGAGGACGAGTTCATCCGGCGCACCCAAGGCACCTTCAAGCTCGGGATCCAGTTCCGCGACTGGGGCCGGATCGGAGATCACTATTTCCATCCGTTCGGCCCGTTCGGTGTGGATATGGAGGGCGTGTCGTTTCACGCCTTCTGGCTTCGGCTGAACCAGCAGGGCGATTCCTCGTCGATCTCTGAATATTCCCTCCAGGCCATGGCGGCCGAGCGGGGCAAGTTCATGCGCCCCATCGATGCCGGACGATCGCCCCTGTCCAAGATCGCCTATGCCTTCCATTTCGACGCGGGACTGTATGCTCGCTACCTGCGCGAATATTCCGAGGGCCGGGGCGTTAGCCGGCTCGAGGGGCGGATCGTCGACGTCGCCCTGCGTGGCGAGGACGGGTTCGTTGAACGCCTGACCCTGGGCGACGGCCGGACGGTCGAAGCCGATCTGTTCGTCGACTGCTCCGGCTTTCGCGGGCTGCTGATCGAGGGGGCATTGAAGACCGGCTATGACGACTGGTCGCACTGGCTTCCCGCCGACCGGGCCGTCGCCGTTCCGTGCGAGCGGGTCGAGGACCCTGTGCCCTTCACGCGGTCGACGGCGCGGGCGGCAGGATGGCAGTGGCGGATCCCGCTCCAGCACCGGACCGGCAATGGATATGTGTTTTCAAGCCGGTTCATCGACGAGGCGGACGCGACGGCGGACCTGCTGAGCCAGCTGGACGGCAAGGCTCTGGCCGAACCCCGGACGCTTCGCTTCACGACCGGGCGACGCCGGAAGTCCTGGAACCGGAACGTCGTGGCGCTGGGACTGGCGTCCGGCTTCATCGAGCCGCTCGAATCCACCAGCATCCACATGGTCCAGAGCGGCATCGCCAACCTGTTAGCCATGTTCCCGACCAAGGCCTTCGAACAGGCCGAGACCGACCGGTTCAACCGGGTCGTCGCCTACGAGGCCGAGCGGATCCGCGACTTCATCATCCTGCACTACAACGCGACCCAGAGGACGGACACGGAGTTCTGGAACTACGTCCGGACCATGCCGGTGCCGGACAGCCTTCTTGAAAAGTACGAGATCTTCCGCAGCCGGGGCCGGGTGTTCCGGGAGAACGAGGAGCTGTTCAACGACACCAGTTGGTTCGCCGTCATGATCGGCCAGAATGTCGCCCCGGCCAGTTACGATCCGGTCGCCGATGTCCTGACCGTCGACGAGACCCGGCGGCGATTGGCCCAGACGGCCGAGGCGATCCGGAACTCGGCGGACTACATGCCGGCCCATGCGGCGTTCATCGCCGAGCATTGTGCTGCGCGATGACGGGGCAGCTTGGCCGTAAGCCTTGCCGTCGCCGTCGGGCCATGTAATTGTCTGAGTTGTCGATCGACGCGACATATCGCTCGCGCGATCGACGCCAACTTGAAATTCGATCAGCCGAACAAGAGCTGAGTGGCGGGGGTCTTCCATGCACGCAATGACGACGACCGAGATATTCCTGATCGCGTTGCTGCTGATCTTCACGGCACCGTATCTGATCTGGCGCGGGCTGCGCACCGAATACTATGCGCCCCTGGTCGTGGTTCAGATCGTCTGCGGGATCCTGCTGGGGCCCGGCGTGCTGGGGGCGGTGGCGCCGGGATACTATGAGTTCGTCTTCAATCCCCAGGTCATCACGGCTCTGAACGGTGTCGCCTGGTGGGCGGTGATGATCTTCGTGTGGATCGCCGGGATCGAACTGGACCTGAAACAGGCCTGGGCGCGTCGTGGCGAGACCGGGGTCACGGCCGGACTGGCCCTGACCGTGCCCCTGATGTTCGGCGCCGTGGCCGGTATCGCGATGCTTCAGCTTCCGGGGTGGGTCGGGCCGAATGGTCAGCCCTGGCAGGTCGTGCTGGGCATCGGCATGGCCTGTGCGGTGACGGCCCTGCCGATCCTGGTGCTGTTTCTCGAGAAGCTGGAGATCCTGCGTCTGCCGCTGGGCCAGCGTGTGCTTCGTTACGCCAGCCTGGACGACATCGCCATCTGGGGCGTTCTGGCCCTGATCCTGCTGGATTGGGAGCGGGTCGGACGGCAGGCAATCTTCCTTGTGGGCTTCGCCGTCGCGACCTATGCGATCCGGGCGCTAATGAAGTGGCTGCAGGAACGCGACCGCTGGTACGTCTCTCTGATCTGGCTGGCGGCTTGCGGGTTTGCGGCCGACTGGTGCGGGTTGCACTTCATGGTGGGGGCCTTCCTGTCGGGGGCCGTGCTGGACGGCGAATGGTTCGACCGCAAGCGGATGGACCAGTTCCGCGACCACATCCTGTTGGCCATCATGCCGGTCTTTTTCCTCAGCACGGGCTTGCGCACCCAGTGGGACGTGGGCGGGGTGGCCGTGTTCGGGGCTGCGGCCCTGCTGTTGTTCGCCTCGGTGGCGGGCAAGCTGGCGGGTCTTCAGATCGCCGGTCGCATCCTGAAATGGGAGAAGGGCGAGGCCTCGATCATCGGGTGGCTGCTGCAGACCAAGGCCCTGATCATGATCATCTTCGCCAACATCCTGCTGGACCGGGGGATCATCACCAACGAGACCTTTACCGCGCTTTTGCTGATGGCCGTCGGATCGACGATGCTGACCATCCCGATGGTGACGCCGGCCCTGCGCAAGCTGAAGGCGCTGGCGGGCAAGGGCGGCTAGCCGGGCGACAGGAAGGCCGCGACCCAGACGAAGGGCGCGTTCCAGTTGATGGCCACCTCGTTCTGGGTGAAGGCCCCGATGTCGTCGCGCCAGCAGGTTTGGGGCAGGCATTTCCCGCGCATGGTCTCGGCGACGGGATCGCTCATGTTGGTGTTGTTCGGCCCCCCCGAAAGCACCCCGGCCGGAGGCATCGGATAGGCGGGGTCGCTGGAGTGGGCCCAGAACCGGTGGTGCGGATTGCGCATCGGCCGGTCGCCATATCCGGTCACATAGGACTGGTCCAGCGGGTTGCGGCCCAGCACATAGTCCATGGCGGCCACGACCCCGTCCCTGAACGCAGGCTCTTTGGTGAAGTCATGAGCCAGGCCCAGCACCATCGCCCGGTTCATCAGATTGCCGTTGGAGCCCCAGCTGTAGTCGGGACCTGCGAAGGGCTGGCCATATCCCTGTGTCGCGCCTTCGGCGAGGTATGCCCGGCCGGCCGCGACCAGGGACTGGCGGGCACGTTGGCGCTCGGCTTCGGGCAGACGGTCGCTCGACAGCGCCAGGGCGATGGTCCCCAGCGCTCCGACGCCGTTCCAGCCGATGTCCCCCGTCGCCCGATCTCCGATAGGGCCCGCCAGATAGTGGGGCGACGACCTCAACGCCTGCAGCAGGGCCGCGTCGCCGGTGGTGAGGTACAGTTCGGCCAAGGCCCAGTAGAACTCGTCGCTCAGGTTGCCGTCGCCGTAATCGCCACCCCCGTTGAACGAGCCGACGGCATAGATGTCAGGGTGGCGTTCCGCTGCGGCCATCCCGCGCTTTGCAGCCTCCAGGGCGCGGGCCGAGAATGCGGGGTCGATGGTCTTCCAGATCCGCGCGGCCTGGGCGGCGACGGCGACCATGTTCAGGGTTGCGGCCGTGTTCGGGGCGTAGAGATACCGCGTCTCGGGATCGTTCGCCGGGGCCATGGGCAGGCCCGTCCAGCGGACGTCGTGGACCTTGTGGTGAATCAGTCCGCCGGCGTCGACCTCGGTGAAGGTCAGGGGCTGCTCGCGGGTGAACCGGCCGACGGGAACACGCAGGCGTGAGCCGTCCGGGACCTGCATCCGCAGCAGGAACTCGACCTGCCAGCGGGCCTCGTCGAGCAGGTCCGAAACGCCGTTGCCGGCCTCTGGGATGTCGGCGGATCCGTCCGGGTAGGGCTCGCTGATCCCGACGGCGGCGGCGCGCTCCCAGGCGTTCAGCAGAGTCCAGGTCGAGATGCCGCCGTTGACAACATACTTGCCGTGGTCGCCCGCGTCGTACCAACCGCCCGACACATCGAGGGTATAATCGCAGCCCGGCCAGACATTGCCGCGCATGTCTTCGCCGGCGAAGCAGGTGGCGCGATCGGGGGCATGACCGGCGGGACGGGCGAGGTCCGGGCGGACCACGTGTTCGGCCTCGATCGCGATGCCGTTGCGGTTCTCGTAGAAGAAGATCAGGGCGTCGCGCTTGATCGTGGCGAACGGTGTGTCGGAGATCGCGAGGTTCCGGCGATGGCCGCCGACGGAGAGCTGGTAGTTTCCTGCCGGGCGAAGATCGTCGAACCGGACCGTATGGACATGGTCGCCGGAGGTGGAATCCAACCCGACAACGACCGTCTGACCGCGAAGCACAACGCGGCCGTCCGTAGCGGCGATCGACCAGTCCAAGGGTCGCGTAGCGGGATCCACCAGCGTTGCCGCCTTGGGTCCATTGGTGCCGAATGCGACTTGGTTCAACCGGACAGGATTGAGCGGAGGCGACTGGGCCAATGCCACAGCGCTCAGTGACACGACAGCGGTGGTCGCCATGAGAACCCGAAGGACTGTCGAGAACCGGGAATGAACGCGCATGGGAGTCCTTGCAATTTCCGGAAGAATTGTCTGAGTTAACGATCGAAACGTGTCAAGCGTCGATACCGCTGTACGCGGTCTGACAGGGAGGTTGGGTATGCGTGCATTGATCGGGCTCGTCGCCGGCCTGGTATTGGCTGGCACCGCGCTGGCCACGCCATCGGCGGGTCAGGACGACGACATCACGAAATACATCATCAACAGCCCGCCGGTGCAGTCTTGGCAGGTCAGCGGCGTGCAGACTGCGCCGCGTCCCCACGCCGCCCCCGGGGTGCTGGGCGAACGGGCCATCACCGTCCAGGCCAGACAATCAGGCCAGCCCTGGGCCGTGTCCGCACAGATGCCCATTCGTGGCGAGATCAAGCGCGGCGACACGGTTCTGCTGGCGGTGTGGGCCCGGCTTGCGACGCCTCCGGCAGGGCAGACGACCAGCCGCCTGCCGGTGCGCATCCAGCAGGCGTCCGCACCCTATGGCTCCATCGCCGAGGCGACCGGAGAGATCGGGCCCGAATGGAAGATGGTCTATGCCTCGGGCGTCGCGACCCAGGACTATGCAGGCGGGGCCGTCAATCTGGCGGTTCACCTGGCGACGGCGGACCACACGGTCGAACTGGGGCCGGCGCTGGTGCTGGATTTTGGCCAGAACTATGATGCGAACAAGCTGCCGGTGAACTGACCGGCAGGCTTCAGTGCGCCGACCGGGCGTGCGGGCCGAAGGTGACGCCGACGAAGCCGCCGGCGGTGCGGGTGCTGAGGATGGTTCCGTCCACGTCCCGGGCCAGGGTGATCCACTCGCCCTGGTCGCCGGCATAGGCGAAGTCGTAGCGATCGGCACGGGCGGTGACGCGAAGGCGGGCGGCGTCGCCCGGGCTGGACAAGGGGGCGCTGGCGATTACGACGCCTTCGGCAGGCTCTGAAGGACCCGCCCGGCGGCGCAGTTCGACGACCGGCTTACCGGCCTCTTGCCCGACAGCCAGAAAGTAGAACCAGTCGTCGTTCTGGAGGGTGGCCAGACCGGCGCGGTCGCCATCGCGGGTCGGTGTCCAGCGCATCACCGTTTCAGCCGTGGCATGCTGATGCTGCTGGCGTCGGCCGAGGAAGGAGGGGTTGGCGTTGTCGCCCAGATCGACGGGGCGCGGCGTGAGGCTCAGGGAGCCCGGCTGTGACGTCAGGTCGTACCAGGTCTCGCGCGGGTTGCGCATCATCATCCAGTAGGCAGGCAGGGCAGGGCCGTCGAACGCATCGACGACGCGGAACGGGCCGGTCGTGGGCACGGCGGGCGCAGGCTGTTGGGGCAGGGCAGGGCGCTGCGCCTGATAGGGGATGACCTGGCCCGGGGTCGTGATGATCGGCCATTCGCCCGACCAGTCGACCGGCAGCAGGAAGGTCTCTCGCCCCGTATTGTACTGGTCCGGACCATAGGGTCGAACGGCCAGGAAGGTGGCCCACCAGTCGCCATCAGGGGTCTGGACCAGGTCGGCGTGTCCGGCCGAGGTGATGGGGTTCGGGCGCGTCGGGTCGAGGCCGCGCTGGGTCAGGATGGGGTTGCCGGCAAAGGCCTCGAACGGGCCGTCGGGCGAGCGTGACCGCAGGGCGACCTGGGAATGGCCCTCGGCTGTGCCGCCCTCGGCGCAGGTCAGATAGTACCAGCCGTTGCGAAAGGTGAGGTGAGGGCCCTCGATCCAGATGGGCTTGGTGCTGAAATCCACGCCGCCGTTCACCAGCACCTTGCGGGGGCCGTAGGTGGCCTGGCGGGCGATATCGAACTTCTGGATCCAGATGGCCCGATGGCCTTCATACTCCGGCGTGCCTTCGGGCGGGCCGTTGTTGAGGATCCAGGCCTGACCCTCCTGATCCACGAACAGCGAGGGATCGATGGCGCCTTCCAGATCGGGCAGCCAGACGGGATCGCTCCAGGGGCCGGCGGGATCGGTCGCGGTGATCAGGAAGTTGCCACCGCAGTCGACGCAGGTGTTCAGGATGTAGAACAGCCCGGCATGATGCTCGATCGTCGGGGCGAAGACGCCGCGCGAGAGGCCGAGCCTGGCGAAATCCAGCTGGCCGGGTCGGTCGATCGCATTGCCGATCTGGGTCCAGTTGACCAAGTCCTTGCTGTGAAAGACCGGGATGCCCGGGAAGTAGGAGAAGGTCGAGGTGACCAGATAGAAGTCGTCGCCGACCCGGGTGACCGACGGGTCCGGATAGAAGCCGGTCAGGATCGGGTTGCGGTACTGGCCCGGCGAGAGCGGGCCGGATGTCTCCGGATCGCTGCCTTCATAGGTAAAGGATTCGAAGCGCGCGGGCGCGGTCTGGGCCACGGCCGTCCCGGTGAACAACGCTGTGGCCAGACCCAGCGAAAGGGCAAGATTGTGCTTTTTCATTTGTCTGACTTTTAGCCTTGACCCTATAAGGTTGGCAACCATCGAATGGAGCCACCCATGATCGACAGACGCGCTTTTCTCGCGACCACCGCCGCGCTGGCCATGCCGATGGCCGCCTATGCGGCCCCCCGGGATACAAACCGTCCGTCCCTGAACAGCCTGGCTGCGAGCAAGGGGATCCTGTTCGGCACGGCGATCAGCGCGGGTCAGGCGACGGCTCGCGCGGGGACGGCCGAGGAGCAGTATCGCGCTGTAGTGCTGGCCGAATGCGGGGCCCTGGTCTGCGAGAACGAGATGAAGTGGCCGGCCCTGAGGCCCGATGCCGCGACCTTCGATTTCTCGCGCTCCGATGCGATCGTGGCCTTGGCCCAGGGGCATGGGATGAAGATGCGGGGCCACACCCTGTTGTGGCACCACCCCGACTGGTTCCCGCGCTGGCTGACGGACTACGATTTCGGCTCACGGCCTGCGGTGGAGGGTGAGCGGGTGCTTCAGGCCCACATCCGGCGCGTCGGCGAAAACTATCCGCAGGTCGTGTCGTGGGACGTGATCAACGAGGCGGTCGACGCCGATACGGGCGAGCGGCGCGAGACCAGCCTGTCGCGGGCTATGGGTCCGGAGGTTCTGGACGTGGCCTTCCACACGGCCCGCGAGGCGGCTCCGAAGGCCCGACTTCTGTATAACGACTACATGAGCTGGGAGGCCGGTCATGAGAACCACCGTGCCGGGGTCCTCAAGCTGCTGGAGGGGTTCAAGGCGCGGGGCGTGCCGATCGACGGACTGGGCGTTCAGAGCCATATCGGCTCGGGCAATGCCGACAACTCGGTCGGGTTCGACACCGCTCAGGAAACCCAATGGCGTCGGTTCCTGGACGAGGTCACCGGTATGGGGCTTACGCTCGAAATCACCGAATTCGATGTCCACGACAAGAACCTGCCGGCCGATCCGGTCGTCCGGGATCGGGAGGTCGCGGCCCTGGGGCGTCGTTACCTGGACCTGATGCTGGAGTATCCGCAGCTTGACACGGTCATGGCCTGGGGGATGTCGGATCGGTACACATGGTTGCAGGGGCGTTGGCCGCGCGCCGACGGCCTGCCCAAGCGTACCAACCCCTATGATGCGGAGTTCAAGGCCAAGCCCTTGCGCGAGGCCATGGCAGCGTCCTTCCAGGCGGCGGCACCTCGACCTCAGGCCATCTGACGCGGCCCGGTGCATCATGGCGGTGGCGGTCGTAAAAAGGGGCCGCCAAACCGCCAAAAAGAGAAAAGCAGGGATGGCGGTGGCGGTCTCGAAAACACGCCGCCAAACCGCCAAACCGCCAGATGCTCAAATCTGGAACGCCCATGCGGCGACGCTCCCAATCCTGACTTTTCAAAGACCCGTTCGAGGACGTGGCGTTGCGACAGATCGGGCGCAAGGGGCGGGCAGGAAAATACTCCTAACAAATGCCCTGATACGTGACGAACTTGTCTCCTTCGAAGTCACCGCTCATTTCGTTCGGCGAATGATCAGTTCCCCGGCGCGAACGGGAACGACAGGGCCTTGTAGTAGGCCAGGGGATGGGCCGGTGGCGTCACGCCGGCCGGCAGGGGGCGGGCAGAGACGTCGCTGAAGTAGGCGATGCTGGCGTCCCGCCACCACTGGGCCTCGTTCTGCTGGATCGCGAGGAAGGTGGAGACCTCCTCGAACCGCTGGCTGTCGATTTCGGGTTCCAGAGCCGACCAGGTCCGTTGCATCTGCGCGACGGACGCCACGCCCCGGTCGTAGGTGTGGACGAGTTCGGACCAGAGGGGTCGGCCCGACGGCATCCGGTAGTCCCAGGACAGGTGATGGAACCATAGAAGTTCGGTCTGGGGTGTCGTCGCCGGATCGGCCCAGCGGGCGGCGAGGGCCGGGGCGTACTGGGCGATGGCGTTGCTGCCGGTCGCGGTGCGGTCGAAGCCGATCCCGGTCGGGCCGGCCTGATGATAATAGACCGGGTTCCATTCGGGCCGGGCGAGGTCGGCGACCCAGGGTCCGGGCCCGTAGTGAGGGCCGGTGGCCATGACGTGGTGCAGGCCCAGCGGCGTCATGTAATCGACCACGGCCTCGCGTGACGCCATCATCATCTCCACGATCGAACCGACAGCCTGTGCTTCGTTCGTGAAGGTCATGCGGGCCCATTCCTCGGCGATCGGTCGGGCGCGGGCGGCTTCGGGGTCCCAGGCCATTCGGCCGAAGACGTACCAATTCGCCTGGTCGAAATGGGAGCCGGACCAGTTGCGGTCCGAGCCGATGTTGGCGACGCCCGCCATCCCGGTCAGGGCGTGGCCGTCGATCGAACCATCGACGACGCGGGCCACGGTCGCGCCGGGGCCGGGCCGGCGGGTGTCCGACTGGAGCGCCTCTTCGTACAGCGTTCCCAGATAGGCGAGGTGGGTCGCGAAGCCGAGGTATTCCTTGGTGATCTGGAACTCGATCATCAGGGGCGTCTTCGGCATGGCACCGAACATGGGGTGGAAGGGCTCGCGCGGCTGGAAGTCGATGGCCCCGTTCTTGACCTGGACGATGACGTTGTCGCGGAACCGGCCGTCCAGTGGCGTGAAGTCGGCATAGGCCTGTTTGGCGCGGTCGTCGGGGTTCTCCTCCGAGTAAACGAAGGCGCGCCACATCACGACGCCGCCGTGCGGGGCCACGGCGTCGGCCAGCAGATTGGCACCCTCCGCATGGGTGCGGTGATAGTCCTGAGGGCCGGGCTGCCCCTCCGAGTTCGCCTTGACCAGGAAGCCGCCGAAGTCGGGGATGGCGGCATAAATCTCGTCCGCCTTGGCGCGCCACCAGGCCTGGACCCGGGGGTCGAGCGGGTCGGCGGTGGTCAGGCCACCGATCTCGATCGGCGCGCTGAACCGCGCAGACAGATAGACCTTGATCCCGTAGGGCCTGAAGACATCGGCGAGGGCGGCGGCCTTTTCGATATAGGGCGTGGTCAGGCTGGTCGCGCTGGCGTTGACGTTGTTCAGGACCGTGCCGTTGATGCCGATCGAGGCGTTGGCCCGGGCATAGTCCGTATACAGAACGGGAGTGTAGTCGGGCAGGCGGTGCCAGTCCCAGATCGACTGACCCGAGTAACCGCGCTCCACATGGCGATCCAGATTGTCCCAGTGGTTAAGGACCCGCAGCGCGACCTTGGGGCTCGACGCGATGTCGAGGTCAGCGACCGAACCGCCGGTCTGGATCTGACGCAGGAAGGCGAAGGCGCCGTACAGCAGGCCGACGTCCGTATTGGCCGCGATCACGGTCGTCGCGCCGCCGTCGATCGTCACGCTGCGGATCAAATAGCCCTCTCGGCCCAAGTCGGAGAGCGGCAGATCGAGCGCCGCGATAATCGGGTTCGAGGCCGTGCCGTAGACGATCGCGCCCGGTCTGATCCTGGGCGTCACGGCCGGGAGTTGGCCCAGGAGGCCTTCGATGCCGCGCGCCAGTTCGGCGGTGACGATGTCCACCGTGGGGCCTCCGGCTTGGGGCGCGAGGCTGAGCGTATGGGGTTGAGCGGCGGCCGCCTGTTCTGCGGGGACGGGCCGGTAGCGCAGCCAGAGGTCATAGCCGTCTTCGGCCCGGACGGTCGTCGAGGCGCAAAGCACCAGTGTCCAGGCCAGCAGGCAGGACACCACGGTCAGGATGTTCGGTCGCACGTCGGTTTCCTCCATCGACCCGTGACCGGGTTCTCGAGCAGGCCGGGCCGATAGCGGTTGACATCGACCGGGGCCTGCATTCTGGTAGCGCTATCATGGCATGACCCTGGCGCAAGACCAAGGGCATGGCCGGCGCATTGCGCTGCGGAGGAAGTTTGTGTCCAGGCTCACCATCAAGAGCGCCCGGGTCATCGTGACCTGTCCCGGCCGCAACTTCGTCACGCTCAAGATCGAGACCGAGGATGGTCTGACCGGGGTTGGCGACGCGACGCTGAACGGGCGTGAACTGTCGGTCGCGAGTTATCTGACCGATCATGTCGCCCCGCTGTTGATCGGGCGTGATGCGCACCGGATCGAGGACACCTGGCAGTATCTGTACAAGGGGGCCTACTGGCGGCGGGGACCGGTCGGGATGTCCGCCATCGCGGCCGTCGACATGGCGTTGTGGGACATCAAGGCCAAGGCCGCGGGTCTTCCGCTGTATCAACTGCTGGGCGGGGCCTGTCGGGACAATGTGCTGGTCTATGGCCACGCCAACGGCACGACCGTGGAGGAGACGATCGCCGAGGCGCGGCGCTATGCGGATCTGGGCTACAAGGCGATCCGGCTGCAGTCCGGAGTGCCGGGGCTGGCGTCCACCTATGGGGTGTCAAAGACGTTCGGCTACTACGAGCCGGCCGACGCTGAACTGCCGACCGAGAATCTGTGGTCGACCGAGAAATATCTGAGGTCGGTCGAGCCGCTGTTCAAGGCTGCGCGGGAAACGCTGGGGTGGGACGTCCACCTGCTGCACGACATCCACCACCGGCTGACCCCCATCGAGGCCGGGCGGTTGGGCAAGGATCTGGAGCCCTATAGGCCGTTCTGGCTGGAGGACGCGACGCCGGCCGAAGATCAGGCGGCGTTCCGGCTGATCCGCCAGCATACGACCAGCCCCCTGGCGGTCGGGGAGATCTTCAACTCGATCTGGGACTGCAAGCAACTGATCGAGGAGCGGTTGATCGACTATATCCGCGCGACCGTGGTTCATGCCGGCGGGATCACCCATCTGCGCCGGATCGCGGCGCTGGCGGACCTCTATGGCGTCCGGACCGGGTGCCACGGCGCGACGGACCTGTCGCCGGTTTCGATGGCTGCCGCCCTGCATTTCGACCTGTCGGTACCGAACTTCGGCATCCAGGAATACATGCGCCATACGTCGGAGACCGACGCGGTCTTCCCGCACGCCTACAGTTTTGCGGACGGCACGATGCATCCCGGTGAGCAGCCGGGTCTGGGGGTCGATATCGATGAGACCTTGGCGGCCGAGCATCCCTATTCCCGCGCCTATCTGCCGGTGAACCGGCTGGAGGACGGGTCGATGCACAACTGGTGAGGGTAGTTCATGTCTGACCGGAGGAAGGCCTCGATGCCCCTGTTCAATGCGCGCGCATGGCTGGTTGGCCTGAGCATCGGGCTGCTGTGCCTGATGCTGGGCGTCGGGTCGGCGTCGGCACAGGCGTCGGCACCGACGGAGCGATGGGTCGGGGCCTGGGCCTCGTCCCAGCAGGTGCCGGAGCCCAACAATGCCTTGCCCGCCGGTGCGCTGGACGATGCAACGCTTCGCCAGATCGTGCGCCTGACGCTGGGCGGTTCACAGGTCAGGGTTCGGGTGTCGAATGTGTTCGGGGTGACGCCGCTGGTGATCACATCTGCACGGGTCGCCAGCCCGGTCGCCGTCGGCGGACCCGCCATCGATCCCGCGACCGATCGTGCCCTGAGTTTCGCCGGACGACCCGGCGTGACCATCCCGGCCGGGGCGGAGGTCACGTCCGACCCGCTGGCGCTGGAGGTCTCGGCCTTCGACAGCCTCGCCGTCAGCCTGCATTTTGCATCGATGCCTTCGGTCCAGACGAGCCACCCGGGGTCGCGGGCCACCTCCTATGTCGCCAAGGGTGACGTCGCGGGAGCCGCCGATCTGCCCGACGCCCTGCGTGTCGATCACTGGTACAATCTGTCGGGTGTGGATGTGCTGGGCGGCGGCGATCGGGTGGCGATCGCGGTCATCGGGGATTCGATCACCGACGGCTATGGCGTGGCGGCGAACAGCAATACGCGGTGGACGGACGGTTTCGCTCAGCGGCTTCAGGCCTCGCCCGCGACCGCGCGATTCTCGGTCCTGAATCACGGGCTCGGGGGCAACCGGGTGCTGCTGGATGGGCTGGGGCCGAACGCCCTGGCACGGTTCGAGCGCGATGTTCTGGGCCAGACGGGCGTCGGCTGGTTCATCATCATGGAGGGGGTGAATGACCTCGGCGGCCTGACCCGCGAAAGATCGGCCAGCCCCCAGCAGCACGCCGACCTCGTGCATTCGGTCACCGCCGCCTATGCCCAGATGGTCGAGCGGGCCCGGGCACGGGGCATCGTGGCGATCGGGGCGACGATCACGCCGTTCAGCGGCTCGGACTATTATCGTCCGCCGGCGGAGACCGAGGCCAGCCGGAATGCGCTCAATGCCTGGATACGGACGCCGGGCCATTTCGACGCCGTCATCGATTTCGACGCCGTGATGCGCGATCCGGCCGATCCGAGCCGGTTGCGGCCCGAGGTCGACAACGACGGTCTGCACCCGTCGATCGCCGGGTATCGCGCGATGGCGGACGCGGCCGCCGAAGTCATGTCCAGGATCCAGCAGCCATGAAACGACCGATCGCCCGCTTCATCACGGCCATGGCCGCCCTTGTCGCCGGGGCGGCGCCTCTGACGGCGGCCGCGCAGCAGATCGCCCTGACCTTCGACGATCTGCCGTCACACAGCGCGCTGCCGAAGGGTGAGACGCGGGTGGGTGTGGCCGCTCGGGTGATCGCAGCGCTCGACGAGGCGGACGCTCCGCCGAGCTATGGGTTCATCAACGGGGGATCGGTGGTCGCCGATCCTGAAAGCGGACGCGTGCTGGCGCTGTGGCGGGCGGCGGGGCATCCGCTGGGAAACCACACCTGGACCCATATGCGGCTCGATGATGAGGATCGCGCGCCCTTCAAGGCCGAGGTCGAACTGAACGAGCCCCTTCTGGCGGCTGTGATGGGCGAGGCGGACTGGCGCTGGTTCCGCTATCCGTACCTGTATGAGGGCGGGACGGCTGAGGCGCGTTCGGACGTCAGGCGCTTTCTATCCGGGCGAGGTTATCGCGTGGCCAGCGTCACGCTGAGCTTCGACGACTATGCCTGGAACGAGCCCTATGCCCGTTGTGCCGACAAGGGAGACGCCGAGGCCATCGAGCGGCTGGAGGCCAGCTTTCTGGCGTCCGCGCGCGCCAGCCTGATCCAGGCCCGTGCCCGGTCGAAGGCGGCCCTGGGGCGCGACATCCCCTATGTGCTGCTGATGCATATCGGGGCGTTCGACGCCCGTATGCTGCCGAAGCTGCTCGACCAGTACCGCCGCGACGGGGCGACCTTCGTGACGCTTGAACAGGCGCAGGCCGACCCCTTCTACGCCGGTGACGCGCAGGTGCCGCTTGGGACGGTTCAGCTCGGCTTGCCGTCCTTTGCCGGTGAACCGCGGGGCTCCGTGATTCCGGCCGACCTTGATCGGCTTTGCAGGACGGGTTGAGCCTCAGGCTTCGCCGGCCTTCGCCGCCTTCGATTTCGCAGGCTTTGACCCCAGGCGGGCAGGGGGGGCGTCGGATTGGCGAAGGATCAGGTGATAGGGCATGATCTCGTCGACGGGCTTGGCGGCCTGGCCCGAGCCCTTGCGCCGGATCGCCTCGGCCAGCAGCAGGACCGCGTTTCGCGACATTTCCGAGACCGGCTGGCGGATCGTCGTCAGCTCGGGCCAGACGGTCGTGGCCAGGGCGGTGTCGTCGAAGCCGCACACCGTCAGGTCGCGCGGCACGTCCATCCCGAGACGATGGGCGACCGCGATGGTCGCGGCGGCCATGTCGTCGTTGCTCGCGAAAATGGCCGTCGGGGCGACCGGGAGCGACAACAGGCGATCGGCCGCATCACGACCGGAGTGATAGGTGAAGAACCCCTGGGCCACGAGCTCGGGATCGATGGCGATTCCCTCAGCCGCCAGGGCCGCGACATAGCCCTCGTAGCGCTGGGCGCTGGCCGTCTGGTTGGGATGTCCCCGGATGAACCCGATCCGGCGATGGCCGCGCTCGATGAGGTGGCGGGTCATGGCCTCTGCGGCATGGAAGTCGTCGATACGGACGGCGGACGCGGACACGGGAGGCTCGCCGGTGGCAACCACGACCGTCGGCAATCCCGCCAGTCTCAGACCCTCGACGATGGCGACGGCGTCGCACAGGGGGGGCGGCAGGATCACGCCGTCGACGCCGGCGGCGACCAGCCGGTCGACGGCCCGCAGCTCGGCCTCTTCGGTATCGCATTTCTGGACGACGAGCTGGAAGCCGCTGCGGCTGCACTGATCCAGGCTGCCGAGCAGGAACTCGCTCAGATAGGCCGCGCTGGGGTTTGAATACAGTAGGCCGACGCTGATCGCGCTGGCGCTGGCCAAGTTCCGGGCGGCGGCATTGGGCGCGTATCCCAGCTCGCGGATCGCCTCGCTGACCCGTTCACGGGTGCTCTCGCGGACGTTCTTTTCGCCGTTGATGACGCGGGACACCGTCATCGGCGAAACGCCCGCATGGCGAGCCACATCGGTGATCGTCTGACCGCCGGCGCGGCGCCGCTTCGTCCTCTGATCCAAGCCGGCCTCCCCCTTGGCGATCATGTTTCATAGCCGCGATGAGGGGGGACGGCGAGAGTGGCGGACCGGATGGGTGCCGTCACCGCCGGGGCAGCCCGGAAGATTCGCGGACCAGCAGGGTGTGGGCATGGTCCTGGCGCATGGTCACCGGCGTACCATCCAGCTGGGCGACGACCATGTCCGTGGCCGATGCGGCCATCTCGAAAACGGGCTGCCTGATCGTGGTCAGGCGCGGCCATGTGATTCGCGAGACCTCCGAATCGTCGAAGCCGACGATCGAGACATCCTCGGGGACGGACAGGCCGCGCTCACGGGCCGCCATCAGGGCGCCGACGGCCATGTCGTCGTTCTGGGCCAGGATCGCGGTCATCCCGGCCTTGCGGTCGAACAGCCGGCTCGCGGCCTCGTAACCACTGGCGCGGGTGAACAGTCCGGGCTCGATCATGTGCGGGTCAAGCACGACGCCGGCCGCGTCGAAGGCCTGGCGGTAGCCGGTCAGGCGCGCATTGCTGGAGGCATGGGTGGGATCGCCCATGATCACCGCGATCGAGACATGGCCCAGGCTCAGCAGATGTTCGGCGATCTCACGCCCCGCAGCGACATCGTCGATCAGATTGCTGGGGCCGGCTTCCAGGTTTTGCGTCGGTGCGATCCGCGCGAAGCGAATTCCGGCAGCGGTCAGGTCGGCGAGGATGCGCGGATTATCGGATGCAGGCGGGGCCAGGACCACGCCGTCCAGGGCCGCCGAGCGCAGCAGCCCCACCACTTCGGCGGCGCGATCCTGGACCGACGAGACCGGGATCACGACAAGACGGTAGTGGGCCAGCCGGAGCCGATCCAACACGCCCATCTGCAGTTCGACGACGTAGCTGGGGGAGGGATTCTCGTAGAGAAGGCCGATCAGGTGCGAGCGGCGTCGGACCAGTCCCTGGGCGAAGACATTGGGATGATAGTCGAGTTCCTGGGCCGCCTCGCGCACACGTTCCCTGACCGCAGCGCTGACGTTCGGAGCGTCGTTGAAGACCCGCGACACGGTCTTGATCGACACACCGGCCTTCAAGCCGACATCGACAATGGTCGCGCGCCGTATCTCCTTCACCAATTCTGCCGGTCCTTCTGGCGCTGTTGCCCGTGATTCACGGCTAGCCGCTTGCGCGGGCCGGGTCCAGCGTGGAGCTTGAACCACATTTGGGACACCATTCCGATAGCGCTAACATAATCGCCATTGACAACGTGCGACAACTGGCCGATTTCTAGCCTGCGAGTGGCACAAACGCCGCCGAATAAAACAGACGTCGGCTCAGCCGACGCGGAGGGAAACATGAGGGAAATGACGTTCATAAAGACGCTTGCGCGCTCGAGTTCAGCTCTCGCGCTGATGACCGGCCTGATGCTGCCGGCCGCCGCGATGGCCCAGACCACGCCTGCCGGGCAGCAACCGGACGCGACGGCCCTGGATGAAATCATCGTCACGGGGGTCCGGGCAAGCCTGGATCGGGCGATGGACATCAAGCGCAACTCGTCGGGCGTCGTGGACGCCATTTCCGCCGAAGACATCGGCAAGTTCCCCGACACCAACCTGGCCGAGTCGCTCCAGCGCGTCAGCGGCGTGTCGATCAACCGCGTCAACGGCGAAGGCTCCGAAGTGACGGTTCGCGGCTTCGGCGGCGGCTTCAACCTCGTCACCCTGAACGGCAGGCAGATGCCGACCGCGAACGTCGTCGCCGTCGGCGGCGACCAGAACGTCGACTTCGCGACGGCGACCAGCCGCTCGTTCGACTTCTCCAACATCGCTTCCGAAGCCGTCGGCCGCCTCGAGGTCTACAAGACCGGCCGCGCCGAAATGCCCTCGGGCGGTATCGGTGCCACGATCAACGTCGTGACCCGCCGGCCGCTCGACAACCGCGAATCCGGCCTGCAAGGCAGCTTCGGCGTCAAGGCCGTCGCCGACACCAGCGTCGATCGCGGCGATGAGATCACGCCCGAAGCCTCCGGCCTGCTGAGCTGGACCGACGACAATCAGAAGTTCGGCGTTCAGGTCTTCGGAAGCTACCAGAGCCGCGACAGCGCCGCCGCCAGCGCCACGTCCAACGCCTGGAACATCCGCACCCGCGACGTCTTCCTCGATCCGGCCAACGGCTTCGTCAACGCCCAGACGACGGTCACCAACCGTCCGTCCACGAACCAGCTGATCGCGGTTCCGAACGACAGCCGCTACCACTTCTCGGAATCGACCCGCGAGCGGATCAACGGCCAGGCCGTGTTCCAGTGGCGTCCGATGGACACCCTGACCCTGACGGCCGACGTTCTGTACGCCCAGAACAGCACAACAGAGGCCCGGTCCGACCAGACCAACTGGTTCAACCGTCCCTTCCGCCAGGTGACGTTCGATACCAACCCCGCCGTCGCCACCACGGTCCTGCTCCAGGAGAACATCAACGGCGTCAAGGACACCGGCTTCGAGCAACAGTATCGCGCGACCAAGGACACCATCGAGTCGTTCGGCCTGAACGCGGAATGGGATCTGACGGACAATTTCTCGATCAACATCGACGGTCACATGTCGACGGCCGAGAGCCTGCCCGACGCGCCGAACGGCACGTCGTCGACGCTGATCAGCATGGGTGCCCCGGTCGTGGCCGCTCACTCGGTCGATTACTCGAGCGGCTTCCCGGTCCAGACCATGACCATCAACGATGCGCTGCGCGGCAACAACAACGGCCGCCTCGACATCGGCGATATCGGTTCGCAGATCGCGCGGACCAACGCCTCGCAACAGCGTCAGGAGATCAAGGAACTCCACGCCGTCGGCACCTATGACTTCGGCGGCGGCAGCCGGTTCGACTTCGGCGGGAACTACATCAACTCCGAGATGACGAGCCAGCGTACCCAGACCCAACAGACACTGGGCGACTGGGGCATCACCAACCCGGGCGACGTCAATCGCTTCGCGGCTGGCCTGCTGGAAGAGTTCTGCATCACCTGCCAGTTCGACAGCTTCAATCCCGGTGCCACCGGTGCGTCGCTGGTCGGCTTCCGCGGCAACGCGGTCGACATCTACAACGCTCTGTCGGCGGTCTATGCCCGCGACCGGAGCCCGCTCAACAACACCGTCGAGCCGGGCAATGCGAACTCGATCACCGGTCAGGACTTCAACACCGTTGAAGAAGAGACCTGGGCCGTGTTCGGACAGATGTCCTGGGACGGCGAGATCGGTGCCATGCCGGCGTCGATGACGGCGGGCATCCGCTACGAATCGACGGACGTTCTGTCGACCTCGCTGGTCGCCGTTCCGACCGAGATCCGCTGGACCGCCGACAACGACTTCACCCGTATCGTGGGTGCCCAGGTCCAGCCCATCAGCGGCACGGGCAGCTATGACTACTGGCTGCCGGCCCTGGACTTCTCGATCGAGCCTCGCGAAGACGTCAAGCTGCGCGCATCGTTCGGCCGTACCCTGGCCCGTCCTGACTTCGGCAACCTGTTCGCGGCCAGCACGATCAATGCGCCGGGACGTCCGACGGCGATCGGTGGCGTCGCAACCGGCAACTCGGGCAACCCGAACCTGCAGCCGCTGCTGTCGGACAACATCGACTTCTCGGCGGAGTGGTATTTCGCCCCGTCCAGCTATGTTTCGATCGGCTATTTCGACAAGCAGGTTCGCAACTTCATCGGCCAGGGTCAGTTCACGCGGAACCTGTTCGGCCTGCGTGACCCGTCGTCGGGAGCCGCCGGTTCGCGGTCCGGCACGGCCCGCACGCAGTTGACCACGCTCGGCGCCGACATCTCGGACGTCAACCTGTTCACCTACACAGCGCTTCTGATCCAGAACAACGGCAACGTCGCAGCCGCGACCGCCCAGTTCGAGGCCCAGCGCACCGGTCCGAACCGGTCGCTGAACCAGGCCTTCGTCGACTCGACCCTGGCTGCGGTCGATATCACGGCCGATGCCAACGATCCGCTGTTCCAGGTCTCGGTGGCTCAACCGGTCAACCAGCAGGAAGCCAACATCAACGGCTTCGAGTTCGCCGGTCAGTACTTCCTGGGCGACACCGGCTTCGGCATCGCCGGCTCCTATACGATCGTCAACGGCGACGTGGACATCGATGTCGGCGCCAGCCCCAGCATCGACCAGTTCGCTCTGCTGGGTCTGTCGAACAGCGGCAACGTGACGCTGATCTACGACAAGTACGGTTTCTCCGCCCGCGTCGCCTACAACTGGCGCGATAAGTACCTCAGCGAGACCAACCGCGGCGGTGGCGACAGGAACCCGGTGTTCACCGAACCCTTCGGTACCCTGGACATGAACGTCAGCTACGACGTGAATGAGAACATCGCCATCTCGTTCGAAGGCATCAACCTGACCAGCGAGACGGTGAGAACCCACGGCCGTGACGAGACGAACCTCTGGTTCGCCCAGGAGCTGAAACCGCGCTACCTCCTCGGCGCCCGCATGCGCTTCTGACCCGATCGCATACGGTTCTGGGGCCGCCGCTCGTCGGCGGCCCCTTTTTTTTGGTCGCCCCGTCCGATTGCCACGCGGCGTGGACGCGATCATCCTCCACGGCCGACGAGGGTGCGCCTGTGACGAGTATCGTGCTTCTGAACAATATCGACCACGCCGACCTGCGGGTCCGTGGAGGATACGGGGCCGAGTTCGGCGATGCCGTGAACCAGACACGGGTCTTCCCGGCCGAGTTCGAGGCTTTGCAACGCGAGTATCCGATCCTGTTCCGCCGGGACGCTGCGGGGACCTATTATTCCGTCGTGTTGCTGGGGCTGGAGCGGGACGAGAACCTCTTTCTGGACGGCGAGACATGGCGCGCGCGCTATGTACCGGCCGCCCATCGTCGGGGACCGTTCTCGATCGGCCTGCAGGCCGCGTCGGATGGATCCGGGCGTGAGGCGAAGATCAATGTCGATCTCGATCATCCGCGTTTGAAGGACGGCGCAGGTGACCCCGTATTCCTGCGGCACGGCGGGGCGGCCCCCTGTCTCGACCGGGCCAGCGATGCGCTATCGGTCGTCTATGACGGCCTGGAGCGCGAGGCGTCGATGTTTGCGGCCTTCGAAGCCGCGGGACTGGTCGAGCCGGTCGCCATCGACATCACGGTCGGGGAGGGCGACCGCTACGACCTCGACGGCGTGCATTCCCTTTCGCGGGAGCGTCTGGACCGGCTGGACGGCGCGGCGCTGGAGACCCTCCACCGCGCCGGGTGGCTGGCTGTGGCGATCCAGGCGGTGTCCTCACTCGGCAACATCGAACACCTGATCGCGCTCAAGACGGCCAAAGGCATCCAATGAGTGAAGCCGCCGCAAATGTCGGTCGAGTGACGCGGCGGACCCGGGTCGTGGAGACGGTGCCCGGCTCGATGGTCGATATGGACGGCCTGCTGGCGGCGCAACAGCCTGTGATCCTCAGGGGACTGGCAAGGGACTGGCCGCTGGCCCGGGCCGGCCGTGCAGGGCCGCACGACGCCGTCGCCTATCTGAAGGGTTTCGACGCCGGCCGACCGGTCGTGGGCTACACCGGAGCGCCCGAGATCGGCGGGCGGTACTTCTACCGGGATGATCTCCAGGCGCTGAATTTCGACGCCCAGCGGGTGCCGCTCGGCGCCTATCTGGATTTCGCCCTGACCCTGATCGGAACCGACCGGTCACCGTCGGTCTATGTCGGGTCGACCGATCTGGACACCTATCTGCCGGGGCTCGGTCAGGAGAACCGGCTGGTCTTTCCGGCGTCCGGTGATGACGGGCGCGACCCGCCTGTGGTCAGCATCTGGATGGGCAACCGGACCACGGCGGCGACCCATTTCGACATGTCGAACAATCTGGCGTGCTGCCTGGTGGGACGGCGCCGGTTCACCCTGTTTCCGCCTGATCAGATCGAGAACCTCTACCCCGGTCCGCTCGAGCCGACGCCGGGGGGGCAGGTCGTCAGCCTGGTCGATCCGTCCGCGCCCGATCTGGACCGGTTCCCGCGCTTCGCCCTGGCCGCCGAGGCCGGTGAGGTGGCCGAGCTGGAACCGGGGGATGTGCTCTTCTACCCGGCCCTGTGGTGGCACAATGTCGAGGCGCTGGACGATTTCAACGCCATGATCAATTACTGGTGGAACGCGGCGCCGGCCTTCATGGACACGCCGATGACGACCCTGACGCACGGCCTGCTGAGCCTGCGTGGCCGCCCCGAGGGGGAGAAGGCCGCGTGGAAGTCTCTGTTCGACTTCTACGTCTTCGGTGACCCCGACAAGGCGTCGGGGCACCTGCCTGAGGCCGCGCGCGGCGATCTTGCAGCGCTGGACGAGCGGGCGGCCCGGCGGTTGCGCGCCCGCGTCCTGCAAAAACTCAATCGATAGGAGGGCCGACCATGGACCAGCGAAAGACCCGGGTGGTGATCGCAGGCGGCGGAACGGCCGGCTGGCTGGCCGCCGCCGTCCTGACCCGTCAGCTGGGGCCGCTGATCGACGTGACCCTGGTCGAGTCCGAGGAGATCGGCACGGTCGGCGTCGGTGAATCGACCATTCCCACGGTGCGGTCCTTTCACGCCCTGATGGGGCTGGACGAGCGTGAGTTCATGCGCACGACGGGGGCCACCTTCAAGCTGGGGATCTCGTTCGAGAACTGGAGCCGTGAGGGTTCGCGCTACATCCACTCCTTCGGCGACGTCGGGAAGTCGACTTGGATGGGCGATTTCCAGCATTTCTGGCTCGATGCGCGCAGGCGCGGTCTGGCCGGTGATCTGGGCGAATACTGTTTCGAGCACCAGGCGGCCGACGCCGACAAATTCATGACCGGGCCCGAGGGGCGGCTGAACTATGCCTATCACCTGGACGCCGGGCGCTATGCCCGGTTCCTGCGTGCCCGCAGCGAGTCCGTTGGGCTGAAGCGGGTGGAAGGCCGGATCTCGCGTGTTGAGCGTGACGCCGAGGGCGGTTTGATCGAGGCCCTGGTGCTTGCCGATGGTCAGCGGATCGAGGGCGATCTGTTCCTGGACTGCACGGGCTTCCGCGCCCTGCTGATCGGCGACGCCCTGGGCGTAGGGTTCGAGGACTGGGGCGAGTGGCTGCCCACCAACCGCGCGCTGGCGGTGCAGACGACTTCGACCGGCCCGGCCGTGCCCTATACGCGGGCCATCGCCCATGACGCCGGCTGGCGCTGGCGCATCCCGCTGCAGCACCGTGTCGGCAACGGCCTGGTCTATGCGTCGGATCATCTGTCGGATGACGAGGCCCATGCGCGGCTGCTGGGTTCGCTGGATGGCGAGCGGCTGATCGAGCCGGGGCTGATCCGGTTCAGGACGGGTCGGCGCATGCGCGCCTGGGAGGGCAATTGCATCGCGCTGAGCCTCGCCGCCGGGTTCGTGGAGCCGCTGGAGTCCACCAGCATCCACCTGATCATGACGGGGTTGACCCGGCTGATGCAGCAGTTCCCGTTCGACGGCATCAGTCCGGCTGTGGTCTCGCGCTTCAACGCCCAGTCCCGCGCCGAACTGGAGGGGATTCGCGATTTCATCATCCTGCACTACCACCTGAACGATCGGCCCGAGCCCTTCTGGCTGCGTCAGCGCGAGATGTCGGTGCCGTCGACCCTGGTCGAACGGATCGCGCTGTTCGAGGAAAGCGCCCAGGCCTACCAGTCGCCGGACGACCTGTTTCGGGTCGCATCCTGGATGCAGGTGCTGTTCGGGCAGGAGGTTCGACCACGCGGTCACCATCGGATGGCCGAGCTGATCCCGGACGACCAGTTGACCAAGGCCCTGAGCGACCTGAAGGGCTCCATCGACCGGGCTGTCACGGCGCTGCCCAAGCACCAGGCCTTCGTCGAAAGCTATTGCCGCGAAGAGGTCTGATCCACAGCGGTCGCCGGTTCCCTGACCACCAGCATCAGCAATCCCGCCAGGGCGGTGATCGTGGCGAGGATCAACATCAGGGGGCGAAAGCCACCGGCCGTCACGACGGTCACGGTCAGCCAAGGGCCGAAGATGCTGGGAACGGTGTTGGCGAGGTTCACGAAGCCGAGATCCCGCCCCCGATGGTCCGGGGAGGGCAGAATCCGCATGGCGTAGGTGGTCTGCAGGGCCAGGAAGACACCGCTCGAACAGGCGAACAGCAGGTAGCCCAGAGCAGCCGGCTCCCACCGGGGAAATGCGGCCATGACGGCAAGGCCCACCACGGCGACCGCCGCATTGCCGGCCAGCAGGGACCGCCGCGATCCGGTTCGGTCCGACAGACGGCCCAGAAAGATGGCGAGCGGAACGCTCAGGACCGCAGCTACGCCGGGAAGCCAGGCGATGCGGCCCGCGAGGTCGCGTGATGACAGGTGCGCGTCGCCATGATCGACGCTCTGGAAATAGAAGAGGAAGAAGGCGAACAGGATCAGGCTGGCCATCTGCACCAGCCAGCGGGACGCGGTGACCGTGACGAGGTTTCGCACCCGCCCGACTGTGCGGCTCGACGGCGCGATGGCTTCCGGCTGCTCCGGCGTCGGGGCGCGCAGGAACAGGAAGGGCAGGATCGCCAGCGCGCCAGCCCCGCCGACCAGTGCCAGTTGAAGTCCCTCCGTCAGGCCGGCCGGGGCGGTGACGACGACGGCGGCCAGGGCTCCAAACGGATAGGCCGCGCCGATCAGCCCGCCCAGCAGCCCCTTTTGCGCATCCGGCACCTCGTCTGCGGCCAGGGCGACCAAGGGGGCCAGCAGGATGTTCAGGGCAAGCTGGAAGGCGATCATTGCCGCCGCCAGTTCGATCGCCGAACGGCTGGCCCAGACTGCGGCGAGCGCCAGCAGTGTCAGCACAAGGCCCGCTCCGACCCATCGGCGACGTCCCTTGCCCAGCCGCACGCTGCGATCGCTGAGGTGGCCGACGACGATATTGCTGACGCTGGCCGCCAGCGCACCCCCGACGGTGATCAGGGCCAACAAGGCCAGCTTGTCGTCCGGCCGAATGAGCTCGGCCTTCAGCGGCAGCAAAAGCGTCAGCAGGGGAACATACAGGACAGCCCCGCCGCCATAGGCGAGCGCGTACAGGGCAAGATATCCGGGTGAGCGTCTGGATGACGTCATCAAGGGGCGGTTCCTGAGGCATTGGCGACGAGGCCGCCGGGTGCTTGCCGAGCACAGATTGATCGTGGCGCGGACTTTCGGCCAGCGGGAGGACAAGGTCCGCCCTGGCGACGCCCGGGTCAACAGTGCTCGCCCTAGGCTTGTGATTACTCAGACATTTTTAACCGGACTGGGTGCTTATGGTTAAAAAGGATACGGGCGGAATCCATGGCACTGGGAATTGTCGGCGACGTCACGCCATCACTATGTCGGTTTGCGTTTCTCGATGGCTTCGAGGGCGGCCGGCCGCTGTTCTCAGGCTATGACGAGCGGCCGGTCAGCGGCTTTGCGACCCCGGTGGACGCTCTGGACAGCTTCCTGTCCGCGTCGGGCCGATCGCGACCCGACCGACTGAGCCTGGCCGTCGCCGCACCCGTCGGGTCCGACACCGTCACGATCACCCAGTCCGGCTGGCGGTTCTCGGGGCGCGATTTCGAGACCGTCCTGGGCTTCAGCGGCGTACGCCTGATCAACGATTCGGCGGCGGTGGCTCGCAGCGTCACCCGGCTGGACCGCAGCGACACCCTGTCGATCGGCCGCTTCGCTCCGCCGGTTCAAGGGCTGGAGGTGGGCCGGTATGCGATTGTCAGCCCCGACTTTGGCCTGGGCGTGTCGGCTATCGATATCGACGGCTCGGGCTCGCGCGTCATCGACACCGAGGGCGGCCACCTGGCGTTCGCGCCGTCGAACGAGCTTGAGATCGAGCTGCTGCGGCGGCTGACGATCATTCATGGCCGCGTCTCGTATGAACGGCTCATATCCTGGCCCGGCCTGGCTGCCCTGCATTCAGTGATGGTCGAGATCGAGGGCGGGGTCTGCGAGCCCCTGACCCCGCTGGAGGTGCTGCTTCACGCCCGGACCGGGTCCGATGAAGCCTGCGCGCGGTCGGTGGATCAGTTCCTGGGGATCCTTGGTGACTTCGCGGGTCAGGCCGCCCTGTCGCTCGGTGTGACCCAGGGTGTCTTCCTGACCGGACGATTCGTCCTGGAAGCCCAGGCGATGTTCGAGACCAGTCCCTTCCGGGCTCGCTTCGACGCCAAGGGACGGCTGAGCCCGGTCGCCACTGGCCTGTCGACCTGGGCCCTGGTCAATCCGGCCTGCGCCCTGATCGGGGCTGCGGAACTGCTGGCTGCGCCCGCGCGCCGGGTTCGCGACATGAGCCGAGGTTCAGCGGATACGTCCGCCACCACGACCGGCCTGACCGCGGACATGGCCCAGGCTGCGCTGATCGGCGCGGACGTCGGCCTGATGATCCTGGATGAGTCCCTGCGTCTGGTCGCCATGAACGATCGCCTCTGGACCGGCCTGGGACTGCCGTCGGCGATGCGGTCGCCCGGCCTTCCTGTGTCCAAGATTCTGCACCGCCTGCAATCGCGGGGATGCTGGTCCAAATCGGTCAGGAAGAGTTTCCAGACAGCCATGTCGGCGGGAGAGCCGGCGAGCGCCGAGTGGCGGACGACCGGAGGCCGGGTCTTGCACCCGGTGGCCACCCGGATCGCGGGCGGGTGGGTCGTTACCACCCACGACGTCTCCATCGCCGCGCGCCGCGCACTGGAACTGGAGGTCATCGCCGACCGGCTGCGCGCGGCCAAGATCGAGGCGGAGGCGGCCAACAGCGCAAAATCCTCGTTCCTGGCCATGATGAGCCACGAAATCCGCACCCCGCTGAACGGTGTGCTCGGCATGGTCCAGGCCATGGAGGTTGATCCGCTGTCGTCGGTACAGCGCGAGCGTCTGGACGTCGTTCGTCAGTCCGGGGAAGCCCTGCTGGCGATCCTCAACGACATCCTGGATCTGGCCAAGATCGAGGCCGGCAAGCTGATTCTCGAAGAGATTGATTTCGACCTGGAGGAACTGCTGCGTGGGGCACACGCGGCGTTCACGGCGCTGGCGAACAAGAAGGGCCTGTCCTTCGGTCTGGTCACCGAGCCGCAGGCGCGCGGCGTCTGGCGCGGCGACCCGACAAGGGTTCGCCAGATCGTCTACAACCTGATCTCCAACGCGCTCAAATTCACCGAGGCCGGCGAGGTGCGGGTCAGGGCGGATACGGAGGGCGAGGTCCTTCTTCTGACGGTATCGGACACCGGGATCGGCATGAGCGAGGCGGCTGTGGCCTCACTGTTCGAGAAATTCACCCAGGCCGATGCATCCACGACGCGCCGGTTCGGCGGCACGGGCCTGGGTCTGTCGATCTGCGGTGACCTGGCCAAGCTCATGGGCGGGGCTGTCAGAGTCGAGACGCGTCTGGGAGAGGGGACCGCCTTCACCATTGTCCTGCCCCTTGAACGCGGTTGCGAGCAGCAGCGTGTCGACACGCCACCGCCGTCTGCAGAGGCGACAAGACCCGAGTCGACGCTCAAGGTCCTCGCCGCCGAGGACAACACGGTCAATCAGCTGGTCCTGAAAACGCTCCTGCATCAGCTGGGGGTCGATCTGACGGTCGTCGACGACGGCCGCGCCGCGGTTGAGGCCTGGAGCGACCAGGAATGGGACATCATCCTGATGGACGTACAGATGCCCGTCATGGATGGACCGACGGCGGCTCGCACCATCCGCGGGATGGAGGCCGAGACCGGCCGGACCCGGACACCGATCATCGCTTTGACCGCCAATGTCATGAGCCACCAGACCGAATCGTATCGGGCCGCCGGGATGGACGGATGCGTGGCCAAGCCGTTGCAGATCGCCGCTCTGGTCGAAGCCATCCATTTCGCGTTGACCGCGAACGCCGAACGGGGCGAGGAAAACGCCGTCGCTGCAAGGCATCAGGCCGCCTGACGTGACAACGCTGTCAATTTTGATGCAGCGATCTTTTTTTGGTGATAGCGCTATCTCGATTGGTCCGAATCCGCAGGTCCGGACGTGTTGAACAAGTGGCACCGTGCCGGATGAATCCGGCCAAGGAGCCCGTAAAAAGGGACGAAGCCAATGCGGGCATTCACAACTCTCCTGATGCTGACCTCGGCGCTGTGCGGCCCGGGCGTCGTGCTGGCCCAGACAGCGTCGTCGCCGACCGTCCCGGCGGCATCGACGGCCCATCCGGACCTCTGGCCGAAAGCCGCCTCGCCAGATGCGATGAGCGACCCGGCGACCGAGGCCTTCGTCGCCGACCTGTTGAAGCGGATGACGATCGAGGAAAAGGTCGGCCAGATCATCCAGGCGGACATCGCCTCGATCACGCCCGCGGACCTCGCCACATACCCGCTGGGATCGATTCTGGCGGGAGGAAACTCGGCTCCCGGCGGCAATGACCGGGCCAGCGCCCAGGCCTGGGTCGATCTGGCCCGGGCCTTCAGGGCAGCAGCGGCGGACCGACCCGGTGCGCGCATTCCCCTGATCTATGGGATCGACGCTGTCCACGGGCACAATAACGTCGTCGGCGCGACGATCTTTCCGCACAACATCGGCCTGGGGGCCGCGCGCGATCCCGAACTGATCCGTCGCATAGGCGAGGCCACCGCGCTGGAAGTCGCCGCCACCGGTGCCGACTGGACCTTCGGTCCGACCCTGGCCGTGCCTCGCGACGACCGCTGGGGCCGGACCTATGAAGGCTATGGCGAGACGCCGGAAATCCAGCGCGCCTATGCCGGCCCGATGACCCTGGGCTTGCAGGGCGAACTCTCTGCGGACCATCCGCTGGAGCCGGGGCATATCGCGGGGTCCGCGAAACACTACCTGGCGGACGGCGGCACCCAGGGCGGTACGGATCAGGGCGATTACCAGGGTTCCGAACAGGGTCTGATCGACATCCATCTGGGGGGCTATCCGGCGGCGATCGACGCGGGCGTCCTGTCGGTCATGGCCAGTTTCTCGAGCTGGAACGGCGTCAAGCATTCCGGCAATCCGACCATCCTGCGCGACGTCCTGCATGGACCGCTCGGCTTCGACGGCTTCGTGGTATCCGACTGGAACGCCCACGGCCAGTTGCCGGGCTGCACCAACGAGAGCTGCGCGCTGGCCGTCAACGCCGGGATCGACATGCTGATGGCCCCCGACAGCTGGAAGCCGCTGTATGCCAGTACCCTGGCCCAGGTGCGCTCCGGCGAGATTTCGGCACAGCGTCTGGATGAGGCCGTGACGCGCATCCTGAGAGCCAAGGTCAAGACCGGTCTTTTCCGCAATGAGCGGCCCGTGGAAGGCCGGCTCGAGGTACTGGGATCGCCCGAACACCGCGCGCTGGCTCGCCAGGCCGTCCGTCAGTCCCTGGTCCTGCTCAAGAACGAGGGCTCGGTCCTGCCGATCCGCGCCGGCGCCAGGGTCCTGGTCGCGGGTTCAGCCGACGACATCGGTCAGGCGGCGGGTGGCTGGACCCTGACGTGGCAGGGGACCGGCAACAGCAAGGCCGATTTCCCGAACGGCGAGTCGATCTGGGACGGCATAAAGGCGGCGGTCACCGAGGCCGGCGGCTCGGCTCAGTTGAGCGTCGACGGCGCGTTCACCGACAAGCCCGACGTGGCCATCGTCGTCTTCGGCGAGACCCCCTATGCCGAGTTCCAGGGTGATGTTCCGGATCTGGATTTCCGACCGGAAGGCCCGCTGGAAACCCTGCGCAAGCTGAAGGCCGCCGGCATTCCGACGGTGTCTGTCTTCCTCTCCGGCCGCCCGCTTTGGACGAACCCCGAGATCAACCAGTCGGACGCCTTCGTCGCGGCCTGGCTGCCCGGCAGTGAAGGCGGCGGCGTCGCCGACGTCCTGATCGGTGACGCCCAGGGCAAGGCGCGGCATGACTTCACTGGGAAATTGTCCTTCTCTTGGCCGCGTCTGGCGACCGGCGCGCCGCTGAACGTCGGCGATCCGGGTTACGATCCGCAGTTCGCCTATGGCTATGGCCTGACCTATGCTGCGGCCGGATCGGTTCCGCAGCTGTCCGAAGTCTCGGGCGTGACCGCCAGCGCCTCTAGCGTGGATCGGTACCTGGTCGACGGGAAGCTGGTCGCGCCATGGACTCTGGTTCTCAGCGACGCCGGAGGCGAGGCTCAACTGGCCGTCAGCGCCGATGGCGAGAGCCCGGACAAGCATGTCACCACGGGCGCCGTCGATGATCTCGCTCAGGAAAGCGCACGACAGTTCGTCTTCAACGGAACGGGCCCCGCGTCCGTTTCGATCAAGGGTCCGGCCGTCGATCTGACGCGCCAGACCAATGGCGAGATGGCCTTGTCCTTCCGCTATCGCGTCGATGCTCGTCCGGCCGGGACCGTCAGCCTCGCCATTGGTGGGGGCTCGGTCGATCTGACCCCGACCCTGGCCGCCGCACCCCTGGGCGAGTGGCGGATGATCAAGGTGGAACTGTCGTGTTTGCGGGCTGCCGGAGCCAGGGTGGCCGCCGTCGACACGCCCTTCGCCTTGCGAGCATCGAACGCGGTGACTCTTTCGATCTCCGAGGTCCAGCTCGCAGCGAACGAGAACGACACCGTCTGTCCTGCGGCAGTCGGCGCGCCGGCGGGAACGCCGTAGTTTTCATCATGGCGCTCTGTGTTCGGCGTGGCCTTGCGGGTCACGCCGAACTGCGCGCCCGCGCGGGGTGAGATCCTCGCCCCTGCAGAAACGAAACGTCCTCCTGAACAACGTCCGGAATCGGTTCCGCGCAACAATTGACGTGCATAAGTCTGACAATTGAACCTATAAAAGTTCGTCCGCTGGCGGGGAGGCGATCGTGAGATTTTGTCGAGATCGTCCTGCGATGACAGGCGGGGTCACGCCTGCGTCGGTCGGTCGCGAACAGGAGCGTGCCGGGTTCAACCGTTATGGATCCGTCATCGCCTGGATGACCCTGATCGGCGCATTCGTCCTGGCACCGAACGCGCACGCCCAACTGCCCGGAGCCACCCTTCCATCCTATCAGGACAACGCCAGGCCGGCCGCCGAGCGCGCCGCCGATCTGGTGTCCCGCATGACTTTGGAAGAGAAGGCGTCACAACTTCTGAACGACGCCCCGGCAATTCCCCGCCTTCAGGTGCGTGAGTACAACTGGTGGAATGAAGGCCTGCACGGGGTAGCGGCGGCGGGCTATGCCACCGTATTCCCTCAGGCGATCGGCCTGGCCGCGACGTTCGACATGGCCAGAATTCATACCGTCGCTGACCTGATCGGCGTCGAGTTCCGCGCCAAGCACCTGGCCGAGCGCCATCGTTTCGGCGGGTCCGACTGGTTCGCCGGGCTGACGGTCTGGTCGCCCAACGTCAACATCTTTCGTGATCCCCGCTGGGGCCGCGGTCAGGAGACCTACGGTGAGGATCCCTATCTGAGCGCACGGTTGGGGGTGGCCTTCGTTCGCGGCCTGCAAGGGGAAAAACCGGACTATTACCGAACCATCGCGACACCGAAGCATTTCGCCGTTCATTCCGGGCCGGAGGCCAGTCGCCACCGGGACGACATCCACCCGAGCGCCCGCGATCTCGCCGACACCTATCTACCGGCGTTCCGGGCCACCGTGATCGAAGGCCAGGCCGGGTCGATCATGTGCGCCTATAACGCGGTGGACGGCGTGCCGGCCTGTGCCAGCCGATCCCTGCTGACCGACTACCTGCGCCGCGACTGGAAGTTCGACGGCTATGTCGTTTCCGACTGCGAGGCGGTCGCCGACATCTATCGGCCGGACCATCACGGGTATTCAGCCACGCCGGAAGCGGGCGTGGCCGCAGCCTTCGATGCGGGCATGGACCTGATCTGCGGCGGCCCGGTGGAAGGCGAGCATATCGTTCAGTCGGTCAGGGAGGGGCTGCTGTCTGAGGCGACGATCGACCGGTCGCTGGTGCGCCTGTTCACGGCCAGGGTCAGGCTGGGACAGTTCGACGACGCTGCCCGTGTCTTCCCTTCGATCACGGCCGCCGACTTCGACACGGAGGCGGGGCGGGCGCTGGCTCTCGCGACGGCCGAGGCGGCCATGGTCCTGCTCAAGAACGACGGGTTGCTGCCGCTGGACGAGAACGTCCGCCGGATCGCCGTGATCGGCCCCAATGCCGACAGCCAGGCGGCCCTGGTCGGAAACTACAACGGGGAGCCGTCACAGCCGGTGACCATACTGGACGGCATTCGTCGGCGATTTCCCGACGCGGAGATCACCTTTGCCGAGGGAACGGGCCTGATCGATCCTGCGCTGGTGCCCGTGCCGGACGCGGTCCTGTGCGCCGATGCGGAGTGCCGAACCAGCGGCCTGACACTCGAACGCTTTGCGGATCGCACCTTTGCCACCCCTCCGATCGAGACCATGCCGATCGGAGAGCCCCGGTACCGGTGGTCGGGCGAAATGCAGAGCGGTGCCGTGCGTTTCAGCGGCTTCCTGAAGGCGTCCGAGGATGGCGAGCACGTCTTCCGCTATGACGCCAACGGGGGGTACCGGATCTTCATCGACGACAAGCCCGTCGTCGATGCCTGGGGGGTCGATTGGCGGCCGTCCATCGCGGCGGGCAAGGTTCAGCTGTCGCGTGGCCAGACCTATCGTATCCGCGTCGAGGCTTTCCAGCGCGCCACCGAGGGCAATGAGGGACTGTTGTGGAGCCTTCCCTCCGATCCCGGAGCCGCTGCGGCGACGCAGGCCGCCCGCAATGCGGACGTCGTCATCTTCGTCGCGGGACTGACCTCGCAGCTCGAAGGCGAGGAAATGGCGATCGAGGTCCCGGGCTTCGTGGGCGGCGACCGGACCAGTCTGGACCTGCCTGCGGTCCAGCAGGCGCTGCTGGAGAGGGTCCATTCGACGGGTACGCCGGTCGTCCTGGTTCTGGTCAACGGCAGCGCCCTCAGCGTCAACTGGGCCGACGCCCATGTGCCCGCGATCCTGGAGGCCTGGTATCCGGGTGGTCAGGGCGGCGATGCCGTCGCCCGCATCATCGCCGGGGACGTCAATCCAGCAGGCCGGCTTCCGGTGACCTTCTACAGGTCCGCTGACGATCTGCCGCCCTTCACCGACTACGACATGACAGACCGGACCTATCGCTATTTCGACGGGCCGGTGCTGTACCCCTTCGGGCACGGCCTGTCCTACACCCGGTTTGCCTACAGCGAACCGAAGGTCGCAGCGCGGCGGGTGAGTGCCGACGGCTCGGTCGAAGCCAGCGTCATGGTCGCCAATGCCGGGGGTCGCGCCGGGGACGAGGTCGTCCAGCTTTACCTCAGCCGACCGGACGTCGCGGGAGCGCCGAAGCATTCGCTGGTCGGCTTTCAGCGCATCCATCTGGCGGCCGGAGAGCAGCGCCGGGTCTCCTTCACCATCGACAATCGAAGCCTGTCCACGGTGGACGCGTCGGGGGTCCGACGTGTCGACGCTGGCACGGCCGGCCTCTGGTTCGGCGGTGGCCAACCGGGTCTGCCCGATGTGCCGGGCCAAGCCGCGACTGTCGTCATCACCGGGTCCACGACCCTGCCGAACTGACCCGGCTCCGACGCAACATTGAGAGAGCTTCAGACCATGATCGGGATTTCCATGACCCTGCGTCCTCTTCTGGCGACGACCCTTGCGATCGCCCTGATCGCTCCGACGGCACAGGCCCAGGTGGCAGCCACGTCCCCCATCGCCATCACAATCGACCTCGATACGCCGGGGCCGACCATCAATCGCAACATCTTCGGACAGTTCGCAGAGCATCTGGGAACCGGGATCTACGGCGGGGTCTGGGTCGGCACGGACTCTCCCATTCCCAATGTCCGGGGTATCCGCACGGACGTCGTGCAGGCGCTGCGGGCGATCAAGGCCCCCAACATCCGCTGGCCGGGCGGGTGTTTCGCCGACGAGTATCACTGGCGCGACGGCATCGGTCCGGCGGAGAACCGGGTTGCTCGACTGAACGCCAGCTGGGGCAATGTCATCGAGCCCAACAGCTTCGGCACCCATGAGTTCATGGACTTCGCGGACCAGGTCGGGGCCGAGGTCTTCCTGTCGGTGAACGTCGGCTCCGGCACGGTTCAGGAGGCCGCCGACTGGCTCGAATACCTGACCGCCGACCAGCCGACGACCCTGGCCCAGGAGCGGGCGGCGAACGGTCATCCCGAGCCCTACAAGATCAAATACCTCGGCCTGGGGAACGAGAACTGGGGCTGCGGCGGCGCGATGTCTGCGGATCACTACGTCGAGGAGATGAAGCAGTACGCCCACTATTCGCGCAATCTGAACCCCGCCCAGACCGGGCCCGACGCCATGCAGCGCGTTGCCGTCGGCTGGGACAGCGGCAACGAGGACTATACCGAAACGGTCATGCAGGCCTGGAAGGACAAGGTCTGGAGCTGGGACATCGAGGGCGTCTCTCTGCACGGCTACACCATCCCGAATTCCTGGGAGGCCAAGGGTCCGAGCGTCGGCTTTGGCGAGGACGAATACGCCAAGGCGATCAAGGCGACGCTGAAGATGGAAGGCTGGGTCACCGCCCAGACGGCGATCATGGATCGCTATGATCCGGACAGGAAGGTCGCCCTCTATGTCGATGAATGGGGCCTGTGGGCCGACCCGACCCCGGGCAGCAACCCCGGGTTCCTACAGCAGCAGAACACCATGCGCGACGCCGTCATCGCGGCGTTGAACCTCAATATCTTCATGCGCCATGCCGACCGGGTGCAGGTCGCCAACATCGCCCAGATGGTCAACGTCTTGCAGGCGATGATCCTGACCGATGGGCCGCGGATGGTCCTGACGCCGACCTATCACGTCTATGACCTGTATGTGCCGTTCCAGGACGCGACCCTGGTTCCGCTGAGCCTGGGCGAGGGCGTCTACACCTTCGGTGATATCAGCCTGCCGCGATCGGACGCCGTGGCGGCGCGCGACAAGGACGGCGCGCTGTGGCTGTCGCTGGTCAATGTCGATCCCAACACGCCACTGACGCTGACCCTGAGGCTTCCCGGCGCGACGGGAACCGCACAGGGGCGGTTGCTGACCGCGCCGTCGGTGGACAGCCACAACACGTTCGACAGCCCCGACACCGTCAAGCCGGTCGCCTTCGCAGGACGGGTCTCGAACGGCCAGATGACCTTCGACCTTTCGCCGCGCTCCGTCGCCGTCGTCAAGGTACAGTAGGGCCATGGGGCGGGGGCTGTTCGGCGTGAAACTGCGCTGGTGGATCATCGGCCTGGTCATGCTGGGGGCGATCCTCAACTATCTGTCGCGCAGCACGCTGGGCGTCGCGGCCCCGACCCTGAACACCGAACTGGGCATCACGACCCAGCAGTATTCCTACATCACCAGCGCCTTCCAGCTCGGCATCATGATGCAGCCGCTGTGCGGGTTCGTGCTGGACACCTTGGGCCTGAGGACGGGTTTCGCCCTGTTCGCGACGGCCTGGTCGCTGATCACCATCGCCCATGGGCTGGCCAACAGCTGGCCGATGCTGGCGGGATTGCGGGGCCTGCTCGGTCTGGCTGAGGGCTCGGCCAATCCGGCCGGGATGAAGGCGGTCTCCGAGTGGTTTCCGGCGCGCGAGCGGGGCATGGCGGGCGGGGTGTTCAACATGGGCGCCTCGGTCGGATCGATGCTGGCCCCGCCGCTCGTGGCCTGGGCCATCCTGACCTACAACTGGCAGGCGGCCTTCGTGATCACGGGGGCTCTGGGCCTGGTCTGGGTCGTGCTCTGGCTGGTCTGTTATCGTGCGCCGGAACGTCATCCCGCGCTGTCGGAGGCTGAGCGGGCCGAGATCGTGGAGGGGCGCGAAGCCCATACGCTCAGCGACGGGACCCGGCCGTCGATCCTGCGACTTCTGCGCCAGCGCAATTTCTGGGGCATCGCCCTGCCGCGGTTTCTGGCCGATCCGACCTGGGGGACGCTGGCCTTCTGGGTGCCGCTGTACCTGACGACCGTGCGCGGGTTCGACCTGAAGCAGATCGCCCTGTTCGCCTGGCTGCCCTTCGTGGCGGCCGACCTGGGCTGTCTGTTCGGGCCCAGCGTCGTGCTGTTCCTGCAAAAGCGGGGCGTCAAGCTGATCGACGCCCGCCGGTGGGCCTTTACGGTCGGGGCCGTGCTGATGATCGGCGTGGCCTTCGTCGGCATGGTCGACAGCCCCTATCTGGCCATCCTGCTGCTGTGCCTGGGCGGCTTCGCGCACCAGACCCTGTCGGTGACGGTCATCACCATGTCGTCGGATCTGTTCCGAAGGAACGAGGTCGCCACCGTCACAGGCATGGCCGGGACCATGGGCAATCTGGGGGTTCTGCTGTTCTCGCTGCTGATCGGCGGGCTGGTCATGACGGTGGGATACACCCCCTTCTTCATCGCCCTGGCGGTGCTGGATCTGCTGGGCGCAGTCGTCCTGTGGACCCTGGTGCGTGACCCCGGTGGATCGACGCCGGGGCAGGGGGCGGGGTCGAGCGCGACCCTCGTCGATGCGCGGCCGTGATCCGCAATCCGATCCTGCGGGGGTTCAATCCCGACCCGTCCATCGTCCGGGTCGGCGCCGACTACTATATCGCGACCTCGACCTTCGAGTGGTTCCCGGGGGTGCAGATCCACCATTCGACCGACCTCGTGAACTGGCGATTGATTACGCGACCCCTGCGGCGTCCGAGCCAGCTCAACATGATCGGGGCTCCGGATTCCTGCGGCGTCTGGGCACCTTGCCTGACCCATGCCGACGGTCTGTTCCACCTCGTCTATACGGATGTGAAGCGGTACGGGCGCACCTCGGTCGGTGGCGCTTCGGGGGCGTCGCTGAGGGATTTCCACAACTATCTTGTCACCAGTCCGACGATAGACGGCGACTGGTCCGACCCTGTCCATCTCAATTCCAGCGGCTTCGATCCGTCGCTTTTCCATGACGATGACGGCCGAAAATACCTGATCAACATGCTGTGGGACCACCGTCCCGGCGCGAACCGGTTCGGCGGCATCGTGTTGCAGGAATACGATCCCAGGCTGAAGCGGCTGGTCGGAGAGCGGCAGCTGATCTTCAAGGGGACCGCACTGGGCCTGACCGAGGCCCCGCATCTGTATCGTCGGGACGGCTGGTACTATCTGCTGACCGCCGAGGGGGGCACTGGATGGGGCCATGCGGCGACGCTGGCGCGGTCCCGAAGCCTCGATGGACCCTACGAACTCCATCCCGACGGGCCGATCCTGACCGCGCGCGACCGGCCCGACAGTCCCTTGCAGCGCGCCGGGCATGCCGATCTGGTCGAGGATGCGGAGGGTCGGACCTGGGCGGTCTATCTGTGCGGGCGGCCGTTGCGAAATCGCGGCCGGTGCGTCCTGGGCCGGGAGACGGCGATCCAGCCGATGGTCTGGGGCGAGGACGGCTGGTTGCGGACCGAGGCGGGCGACGCCCTGCCGGTGATCGATGTGGTCACGCCGGGCACAGACGCTCCGGCAACTGATGAGGTCGTCGAAATCACCACCTTCGACGGTCCGGCCTTGCCGCTCGTCTTCCAGTGGCTGCGGTCGCCGTGGCCCGAGGAATTGTTCTCCCTGACTGCGCAGCCCGGTGCGCTGCGCCTGTTCGGCCGGGAAAGTCTCGGCAGCGCCTTCCGGCAGTCGCTGGTGGCGCGCCGTCAGCAAGCCTTCTGCTTCACCGCGATCACAGACATGACCTTCAATCCGGCCCACTATCAGCAGGCGGCGGGGCTGGTCTGCTACTACGGCGCGGCGAAGTTTCACTATCTGCACGTGACCCACGACGAGGCGTCGGGGCGTGTGCTGCAAGTGATGTCGGCCCTGCCGGACCAGGCCCAAGCCGACGCCTTTACCCGCCCCATTGCCATCCCTGACGGCCCGATCGAACTGCGGGTCGATGTCGATGAGGAACGGCTGCGTTTCGCCTGGCGTCAGGGCGACGCCGACTGGTTCTGGCTGCCCGAGGTGTTCGACGCCAGCATCCTTTCCGACGAGGCGGCTCAGCCGGGGACCGCGAACTTCACCGGCGCCTTCGTCGGCATGGCCTGCCAGGACACGTCCGGCACCGGCCTGCACGCCGACTTTCACCATTTCGATTATCGCGAGCGGCCCTTCCGTCCGCGACCCTGACCGACGCACCGCGACCAAACCCCTGGAGATTCCGACCATGACCCTGACATCCAATCGCCGGACCCTGCTGAAGTTTGGGGCCGCCGCATCGACGGGACTGGGGGCGGGGGCGGCGCTCGCGTCGCCCCAGACCGACCGCAAGCTGGGCTATGCGATCATGGGCCTGGGGATGTACGCCGACATCATCCTGCCGCGCTTCGCCGAATGCCGGCACTCGCGCGTGACGGCCCTGGTCAGCGGATCACCGGAGAAGGCGCGGCGCTATGCGGCCCAGTACGGCGTGCCGGAGAGCGGCCTCTATACCTACGACACATTCGACACGATCCGGGACAATCCGGACGTCGACATCGTCTACGTCATCCTGCCAAACGGCATGCACCACGAGTGGACGCTGCGCGCCGCGGCGGCCGGCAAGCACGTCATGTGTGAAAAGCCCATGGCCAATACGGCGGCGGAGGCTGAGGCCATGATCGCGGCCTGTCGTGCCGCCGACCGCAAGCTGATGATCGGCTATCGCAGCCATTTCGAGCCCAACAACCGCGAGGCCATCCGCATGGCCCGTGCCGGTGAACTGGGCAAGCTCAGCGTCATCTCGGCTGAGACCGGCTTCAACATCGGCGACCCGAAGCAGTGGCGGCTGAACCGTGCCCTGGCCGGCGGCGGGTCGATGATGGACATCGGCATCTACAGCCTTCAGGCCGCCCGTTATCTGACCGGCGAGGAACCGATCGCGGTCACGGCGATCGAGTCGACCGACCGGTCCGACATCCGGTTCAAGGAGGTCGAGGACACGATCAACTTCCTGCTGAAATTCCCCTCGGGCGTCGTCGCCAACTGCGTGTCGTCCTATGGCTCAAACCATAATCGCTACCGGGTCGTCGGCAAGGACGGCTGGCTCGATGCGGAGCCGGCCACGGCCTACAACGGCAACCGCCTTCGCCTGCGCAAAGGCGGACAGACGGTCGATCATCCGGCCCCGGCGCTGGCGAACAACCAGTTCGCAGGGATGCTGGACCACCTGTCGCAGTGCGTGATGACCAATGCCGAGCCGATCGTCTCGGGCGAAGAAGGTCTGCGCGACATGCGGATCATCGAGGCGATCTACACCTCGGCGCGTGAGGGGCGGACCGTTACGCTCTGACGTCTCGAACCGGCGCGCGGGCGAGTTGGGGCAGGACGACGAAGACCAGCCCCGCCGCCACCGTCAGACAGGCAGCCGGGAACAGCATGGGCAGGATGTCGCTGCCTGTCGCCTGTTTGATCGCCGGCACGACGGTCTGTGCGACGAAGCCGCCCAGGTTGCCGATCGAGTTGATGGCCGCGATCCCCGCCGCCGCTCCAGCCCCCCGCAGGAAGGTCGGCGGCAGGCTCCAGAACACCGGCTGGGCCGCGAAGATGGCCGGGGCGGCGATGCACAGCAGCGCGAACTTGGCCACGGCCCCCGGTACGACGACGCTCAGCACCAGACAGGCCGCTCCGACCAGCGCCGGCCCGGCAATATGCCAGACACTGTGGCCCACCCGGGCGGCATGACGGGGCAGCAGCCACAGGGCGAACCCGACCAGGATCCAGGGGATGACGTTCAGCATGCCGTTCACGGTGTTCGACACGCCGAACCCCTTCACCACCGTGGGCAGCCAGTAGCTGAGCCCATAGGCCGCCAGGGGGAAGCCGACGTACATGACGGCCAGCAGCAACACACGCCGGTCCAGCATGGCTCGCCACGGCGAGGCATGGCCGGTCTCCCGTGCCGCGTCGTCCTCGGCCTTGAGCACGCCGGCGATCCAGGACTTCTGGTCCGGCTCGAGCCACTTCGCGGTCTGGGGGCCGTTCGGCAGGCGGAACAGAACATAGGGGGCCAGCGCGACCGCCGGGATGCCCGTGGCGATGAAGACCCACTGCCAGCCGGCCAGTCCCCACAGTCCATCCAGATCCAGCAGGGCCCCGCCGATCAGGGCACCGACCGCGTTGGCGACGGCGCTGGCGATCATGAAGGCACCGATCATCCGGCCGCGATGCGACTGCGGATACCACAGGGTCAGGACATAGAGGACGCCCGGAAAGAAACCCGCCTCGGCCGCGCCCAGCAGGAAGCGCAGGATGTAGAACATGGCCGGGCTGTTGGTGAAGCCGAGTGCGATGGTGATCAGGCCCCAGGTCGCCATGATGCGGGTGAACCAGACGCGAGCCCCGACCTTGGCCAGGATCAGGTTGGCGGGGGCCTCGAACAGGAAATAGCCGATGAAGAACAGGGCGGCGCCCAGCCCGTAGACCGCCTCGCTCATGCCCAGGGCGTCGGCCATCTGGAGCTTGGCGTAGGAAACGTTCTGCCGGTCTATGTAGGCGATCAGGTACATCAGGCAGAACAGCGGCATCAGACGGCCCGTGATCCGCCGGAGCGTGGCCTTGCCGAGGGCGTCGGCGTGGGGGTTCGACGTCATTCCTCTGTCCTCCGCGCGCCCTGGTCACCCGGGTGCGTCCTCTGGTTCAATCGCCGCTTTGCCATCGGCCAGCCTTTGGTTTAGGGCTGAAGGCACGCAATTGACAACGTTGTCGGAAGAACAAATCGTGTTGAGACGCATCCTGGTCGCCTTGGCTTGCCTGAGCCTGTCTGTAGTGGGCGCGGCCGTCGCCCAGCCGGCTGAACAGCCGTCCCAGCGGGTCCGCGATCTGCTCGGCCGCATGACGCTGGATGAAAAGATCGGTCAACTGAACCAGGTACCGGGCGGGCGCCAGCGCGCGCTGAACTCACGCCTGGATGCGGCGGCCCTGGACCGCGTCCGGCGCGGTGAGATCGGTTCATTCCTGCACGTGGCGGGTGCCGCCCAGATCCGTGAGCTGCAGCGGGTGGCGGTCGTGGAATCCCGGCTGGGCGTACCCCTGCTGTTCGGCATGGACGTGGTGCATGGCTACAAGACGATGTTCCCCGTGCCCCTGGCCCTGGCCGCCAGCTGGGATCCGGCCCTGGTCGAGCAGACGGCCCGGGTGGCAGCGGTCGAGGCGACGGCCGCCGGGCTGAACTGGACCTTCTCCCCCATGGTCGACATCGCCCGGGACCCCCGCTGGGGCCGGGTCGTCGAGGGGGCAGGGGAGGATCCCTACCTCGGCTCCATCCTGACGACGGCCCAGGTGCGCGGCTATCAGGGTTCATCGCTCGCCGACACGACCTCGATCCTGGCCACCGCCAAGCATTTCGTCGGCTATGGGGCCGCCGTGGGCGGTCGCGACTACGACAGCGCCGACATCACCGATCGCACCCTGCACGAAGTCTATCTGCCGCCCTTCCATGCGGCGGTGCAGGCCGGGGCAGGGTCGATGATGACCGCGTTCAACGACATCGCAGGCGTGCCCCTGACGGCGCATCCGGCGCTGGTGCGGGGGCTGCTGCGCGGGGAGTGGAACTATGACGGCCTGATCGTCAGCGACTGGAACGCCATCCCCGAACTGCTCAATCACGGCGTTGCCGCAACGCCTCGCGAAGCCGGTGCGGCGGCCCTGCGCGGCGGCGTCGACATGGACATGGCGGGCAACCTCTATTCCGCAGAACTGAAGGGCGCGATCGAGGCCGACCCGGCCCTGCTGCCGATGCTGGACGAGGCGGTCATCGCCGTGCTGACCGCCAAGGAACGGCTGGGCCTGTTCGATACGCCGTATGGCCGCGCCGATCCTGCGCGCGAGGCGGCCGCCATGCTGACGCCCGAGCATCGCGCGCTCGCCCGTGAGGCCGCGCGGCGCTCGATCGTGCTGCTCAAGAACGACGGCGACCTGTTGCCGATCGTCGCCTCCGCGCGTCGGATCGCCGTGATCGGCGCCCTGGCCGAGGACGCCAACTCGTCGCTGGGCAGCTGGCGCGCCCAAGGCAAGGTCGAGGACGTTCGGCCGCTGATCCCCGCCCTGCGCGAGGCCCTGCCACAGGCCACGATAACCTATGCTCAGGGCTATCGACCGGAGGCGGCGCAGGCGATCGCCGTGACCGCTTCCGGCGAGGGTGCCCAGGCTGTGCATGAGGTCTCGGACGCAGAGGCCCTGGCCGCGGCGGTCGAGGCGGCGCGCGCCTCCGACCTGGTCCTGCTGGTGGTGGGCGAACATTTCGACCGGTCGGGCGAGGCACGCAGCTATACCGACATCGGCCTCAGCGCCGCCCAGGATGCGCTGGCGGCTGCCGTGCTCGACACGGGCAAGCCGGTCGTCGTGATCCTGATGAACGGCCGACCCCTGGCGATCCCCGAACTGGCCGAGCGCGCGCCGGCGATCCTGGAGACCTGGTTCCTCGGCGTCGAAAGCGGGCCGGCCATCGCCGATGTCCTGACCGGCCGCGTATCGCCGGGCGGCCGTCTGCCAATCAGTTTCCCGCGCGCCAACGGGGCCGCGCCCCTGACCTACGCCCATCTGCCGACCGGTCGTCCGGCCGCCGAGGATCTGGTGCGCGACACGGCCCGGTATCGCGACCAGCCGATCACCCCCCTGTTCGCTTTTGGCCACGGCCTCAGCTACGCCCGGTTCCAGTACAGCGACCTGCTGCTCAGCCAGACCGAGGTCGCGGCCGATGGCCAGATCGAGGTCGGCGTGACGGTCCGCAACACCTCTGCCATTCCGGCCGATGAAGTGGTCCAGCTCTATGTCCGTGACCCGGTCGCCGCCGTGTCACGGCCGGTGCAGGAACTGCGAGGCTTTCGCCGTGTGGCCCTTGTACCCGGTCAGGCGAAGCGGGTGCGGTTCACCCTGACGCCAGCACAACTCGCCTATTGGGACGGCACGGTCGATGGGGGGCGCTGGCGCATCCAGGCGGGCGACATCCAGGTGATGGTGGGCGCATCGTCGGCCGATATCCGCGAACGGACCACCTTCACCATCACATCCGACGGTGTCAGCGCCATCCCGGCCACCGCCATCCCGACCCAGTCCGCCGAGGAGCCCCGACCTTGAGCCTCTCCCGCCGCCTGGTTATCGCCGGGGCCGCCGCCCTTTCCGCCACCGCCTGCCGGAGCGTCGCCATGCCCGAGGCCGACACCGCCTATCCGACCGTCGGCCGC
Source organism: Brevundimonas sp. NIBR10 (assembly GCF_027912515.1). NCBI lineage: Bacteria > Pseudomonadati > Pseudomonadota > Alphaproteobacteria > Caulobacterales > Caulobacteraceae > Brevundimonas > Brevundimonas sp. NIBR10. The sequence continues at coordinate 3,274,395 of NZ_CP115464.1, read as the reverse complement.
ATCGTTCGCGACGACCCCGCCCTCGACCGGCTGATCGCGCCGGACGCCACGATCGAGAAACTGGCCGAGGGCTATACCTGGTCCGAGGGTCCGGTCTGGATCGCCGACGGCGGCTATCTGCTGTTCAGCGACGTGCCCCGGAACAGGATTCACCGCTGGTCGCCGGCGGATGGGGCCTCGGTCTTCATGGATCCGTCGGGCTTCGACGGCGCCGACGCCTCGGGCTACCGCGAGCCGGGCTCGAACGGCCTGATCGAGGGTCCGGCGGGATCGATCCTGATGGCCGACCATGGCAACCGGGCGATCGCCCGGGTCGCACTGGCCAGCAAGACCAAGACGCTCCTGGCCACCCACTACAACGGCAAGCGGTTCAACTCGCCCAACGATCTGGTCCAGGCCAGCACCGGCGCGATCTTCTTCACCGATCCGCCCTATGGGCTTGAGGGAATGAACGCCTCGCCGCTGAAGGAGCAGCCTCACAACGGCGTCTATCGGCTCGACCCGGACGGCGCGGTGACCCTGCTGGAGGACGGCCTGACCTTTCCAAACGGGATCGCCCTGTCGTCGGACGAACGCACCCTCTACGTCCCTGTTTCCGATCCCGAGCGGGCCGTGGTCATGGCCTATGATCTGAGCGCGGCTGGCACGCTGTCCAACGGCCGGGTGCTCAGGGATTTCACCGCCATGGTCGGTGACGCCCATCCCGGCCTGCCTGACGGTCTGGCCATCGATGCCTCGGGACATCTGTTCGTCACTGGCCCCGGCGGCGTCCATGTGCTGACGCCCGACGGCCGTTCCCTGGGTCGCATCGAAACGGGCAGCGCCACCGCCAACTGCAAGTTTGGGGGCGACGGCCGGACGCTTTACATCACTGCGGGTTCCAGCCTGGTGCGGGTCAGGACGCTGACCCGCGGCTCGCGCTAGGCCGGCATCAGTTCGAGGGGGTCGGTGCCGCCGGCGCGGGCATCGCGGCCCTGACGGGCGTCAGGGTGCAGCCTCCGCCGATCGGCGCGGCGATGGCGCAAGGGATGACCCGGTCGATGACCTCGTCCTTGACGTGGAAGATGAAGCCGTCCGACCCGGCGCAACGCGCTTCGTAGAAGGCGCCATTGGCATTGGCCCCCATGAAGCGGCCCCCGTCGACCTGGCACGCAGCGGCATCGGTCCCGACCAGCCGCGCCTTCATGGTGGCGAACTGTTCTTCAGGCGTCGTGCTGGCGCAGCGTGATCCGGCGCTGACGATGATCCAGCACTCGGTCTTTTCCCAGCCTGTGTCGGTCCGCTTCAGTCGATAGCCGTCCAGACCCGCGCACCCGATCTCATAGACCGTCTGGCCGTTGGCGGTGCCGACCGGCCCGGCGGAATCGACCTGACACTGGATTCCGGCCTCCCGGGCATAGGCGGCAAGCACCGCCATGCCGTTCTGGTTCGCGGGCATCGTGCAGACGAAGGTGGTTTCGTTTCCCGGGCCGGCGACGTTCTGGGTCGCGGACTGGGCGGCGACGATACAGCTGACGGCCTGCGGCGGGGTCGACGCGATCAGCAGATACCCCGGTCCGGTCTGGCACGTCGCCTCATAGATGCTGGCGCTTTCGGACGTCTTGCCCAGCAGTTTCGCCTCCGTCACCTGGCAGGTCGCGCCGGCCCCCGTCACCGCCGCCTGAGCGTTGGCCAGGCTCTGGGCCGGCGGCTCGCGGCGCGCCTGGGCGTTCAGCCGCTGCATGTTGCGCAGGACCTCCCGCTCGGCCTCCATGATGTAGCCCGCGTTCAGTTCATTGGGCGGAATGCCGTTCTCGATCTGCGCCAGCGCCGGACCAGCCGCCGAAAGGACGAGGGTCGCCATGATCGGTGTGACGAGAAATGCGACGAGGCGAGAGAGGGTCATCACGTCATCCAGTACGGCAATCTGAAAAGTCTGACATGACCGTGAGGGCCATGACAACGTAGGTCAAGCTGTGCCGCGCACTCATTCCGGGCGACGGCGCTTATCCCGGCGAGCCTTAGAGCCGGCGGACGGCGGCCTGGGATTTGGCCGCGCGGACCAGCGGATTTCTGAGCGGCAGCGTGAACGGTGCCGCCTCGATCTCGAACACATCGCCCACCTGGGTGCGCACACCTTCCGAGAAGGAGAGGGTGGCGGTCCCGAAGAAATGCACGTGGACGTCTCCGGGACGACGGAACAGGTCGTATTTGAAGTGATGGTGCTCGAGGTTGGTCAGGCTGTGGGACATGTTGTCCTCACCCGACAGGAACGGCCGTTCCCACAGCACCTTGTCGTCGCGCAGGATCCGGCTGGTCCCGCGTAGATCCGTCGGCGGGGTTCCGACGAGCAGTTCCGGTCCCAGAGCGGCCGGGCGCAGTTTGGAATGGGCCAGCCACAGGTAATTGTGGCGCTCGGTCACATGGTCGCTGAACTCGTTGGCGAGGCAGACGCCCAGCCGCCACGGGGTCCCGTCCGGTCCGATCAGATAGATGCCGGCCAGTTCCGGCTCCTCGCCGCCGTCCTGGGCGAAGGCGGGCATGGTCAGAGGCTGTCCGGGACCGACCAACTGCGACCCGTCGCCCTTGTAGAACCATTCCGGCTGCTGGCCGACCGCGCCGGGGGCAGGCTTGCCGCCCTTCAACCCTTCCAGGAACATCCGCATCGAATCGGTCTGGTGGTCGGCGGCGGCGGCGGCCCGGTGCATCTGGTCGCGACCCTCAGCCGAGCCGAGGTGGGTCAGGCCGGTGCCGGTCAGGCTCAGGTGGGCCGGGTCATCGTGATCGATGGGGGCCAGCAGGCGGCCGGCCTCCAGCGCCACGTTCAGATCGACGACATCCCCCAGGCCGCGGCGGTCGATGACGGTGGCCAGATCGGCACCGGACGTGATGGCGTCCCAGGCCAGGGCGCGTACAGTTTCGGCACCCCTGATGAAGCGGGCGTCGGGCCCATCGGCGGCGATGACCTGCCGGCGGCCATCATCGGCCCGGTGCTGGAGAAGGCGCATGGAGCGGAGCCTCAGTCGGCGGTCGTGAGGCGATAGACCATCACGTGTCTGTAGGGCCGATCCGGATCGACACGGGCCGGTACGAAGGCCGGAACGTTCGGGGCATTGGGAAATTTCTGGGGTTCCAGCGCAAGGCCGTCGCCCATCCGGTAGAGATGCCCGCCCTTGCCGACGAGGGTCCCGTCGAGGAAATTGCCGGAATAGACTTGGACCCCGGGGTCGGTGGTCAACACCTCCAGCACCCGTCCGCTGTGTGGATCTTCGAGACGGGCCGCGAGTAGCGGCTGGTCCGTCAGGCCCTTGTCGAGGGCGAAGTTGTGATCATAGCCGCGCCCCAGGCGGATCTGCTCGTCGCGCGCGTCACGCAGGCCCTCGCCGATGATCCGTGGCGTGCGGAAATCGAACACCGTGCCGGCGACCGGCCGCAGTTCGCCGGTCGGAATCAGCGCCGCATCCACAGGCGTATAGGCCGCCGCCGGGATGGTCAGCCGGTGTCCCTCGATCCCCCCCGGCGCACCTTCGCCTGCCAGGTTGAAGATCGCGTGGTTGGTCATGTTGACGATGGTCGGTGCCGAGGTCGTCGCGCCAAACGCGATGGTCAGGGCGCCGGTGTCGTCGAGGCTGTAGGTCACGGTCGCGTCGAGCCGCCCCGGATAGCCGGCGTCTCCGTCCGGGCTGGTATGGGACAGCACGACCTGCGCCCGGGGACCGCTCTCGACCGAGACCACCCGCCAGACCACCTTGTCGAAGGCCTTGCCTCCGCCGTGCAGGGAGTTGGTCGTGTCGTTCAGCGGGAGCTGATAGGTCCGGCCATCAAGGGTGAACCGTCCGCCCGCGATACGGTTGGCATAGCGCCCCACCGTGACGCCGAAATAATTCGGATGGGTCTCGTAGTCCGAGGCGTTGTCATAGCCGAGCACGACGTCTGCGACGCGGCCGGCGCGATCGGGACCGCTCATCGACTGGAGGGTCGCGCCATAGGTCAGGATACGGGCAGAGACCCCGTGATCGTTGCTCAGCACGATGGCCTCGACGGCGGTTCCGTCCGCAAGGACACCCGCCGCCTCACGCCGCGCCTCGGCAGCCGACACTCCGCTCCAGGACGCCAGCCAGACCAGTGCCGTCATTGCCAATCCGGCTCTAACCATCGTTCGTCCCCAAGCTTTTTGCGCCGCGCTTGACGCCCGGCCTTGGCCCGCACAATAGTCTGACAAATGAGACGAGAGCAAGCGGCGCCGGACCCACCCGAGATGTCTGCTGCAGGGGAAACGAAGACGATGGCAGGACCGGTATCGGGCTTGACGGCCCAGGCTCAACCCGGCGCGACGGGGGGACCCGGGGCGCGCGCCGTTCTGTCGTTGCTGGCCACCCTGTTCTTCATGTGGGGGTTCATCACCGTCATCAACAACACCCTGCTGCCCCATCTGCGCAGTGTGTTCGTGCTGGACTACACCCGGACGACCCTGATCGAATCGGTCTGGTTTATTGCCTATTTCGTGGCCTCGATCCCGTCGGCCAAGCTGATCGAGCGGATCGGCTACAAGCGGTCGATCGTCACCGGCCTGGCCGTGATGGCGGTCGGCGCCCTGATGATGGTCCCTGCGGCACGACTGGCCTCATACGCTCTGGTCCTGACCGCCCTGTTCGTCATCGCCAGCGGCATCACCCTGCTTCAGGTCGCGGCCAACCCCTATGTCACGGTGATCGGACCGCCGGAGACGGGCTCGTCGCGACTGAACCTTGTCCAGGCTTTCAACTCCCTGGGCACGACGCTCGCGCCGCTGTTCGCGGGGTATCTGATCCTGGGGCGTTCCAGCGGCGGTACGGCCCAGGGCGAGGTCGTGCTGACCGCAGCCGAGCGTTATGCCGACGCCCAGTCGGTCATCCTGCCTTATATCATTGTGGCGGTGGTGCTGGCCCTGCTGGCCGTGGTCATCGCCCGTTTTCCCCTGCCGACCATCAATGCCTCGGGTCGTCGCGCCAGCGCCGCGGATCGCAAGGGCCTGTCCCTGTGGAAGCACCGCAACCTGGTCTGGGGCGTGCCGGCCATCTTCATCTATCTGATCGCCGAGATCGGCGTGGCCAACCTGTTCATCAACTTCGTGTCCCAGCCGGACATCGCCGCCATCAGCCAGGAGCAAGCCTCACGTTATCTGGCCATCCTGTGGGGCGGGATGATGGTGGGTCGGTTCTTCGGCAGCTGGCTGACGCACCGTTTCCCGGCCGACAAGGTCCTGGCCGTCTTCGCCGTCGGCGCCTTCGTGGTCATGGGGGTTGCGACCTTTGCCAGCGGACCTCTGGCGATGTGGGCGCTGATCTCTGTCGGCCTGTTCCACTCGATCATGTTCCCGACCATCTTCACCCTGGGCATCAAGGGTCTGGGGCCGTTGACCGAGGAGGGGTCCGGTCTGCTGATCATGGCCATCGCCGGCGGGGCCCTGGTCGTGGTGCAGGGGTGGCTGGCCGACCGCTACGGCCTGCAGCTGTCCTTCCTGCTGACCATGGTCTGCGAGCTGTACATCCTGTTCTACGCTTTGTGGGGCTCGCGCCCGACCCACGCCTTGCCGACGTCCGACGTCAGCGCCTGATCCGGTGACGGTCTCCAGCGCGCACCGGTGCCCGATCAACATCTCAACAGGACACGCCAAGTGAAACTTCGTCCCATCGCGGCCTTGGCTCTGCTGGCGGCTCTCGGCCTGTCGGCCGCGCCCGCCCTGGCCCAGACCTCGCCCGTCACCCCCGCCGAGGCCCCGGCCGAGCCCAACGCCATTCCACTGAACACCGGCGGGGTCGATGGACAGTCCTCACCCGAAACCTGGTTCAACCAGTGGGGCGATATCTTCACGCGCAACGTCACGGTCGCCACCCTGACCCCGGTCCTGCCGGCGGCCGGCAAGGCCAACGGCGCCGCCGTGGTCGTGGCACCCGGCGGCGGCCTGCGCTGGCTGTCGATGAACAACGAGGGCTGGGAGGTCGCCCAGGCCCTGGCCGACCGGGGCATCGCCGCCTTCGTCCTGAAATACCGGCTGCAGCCCACGCCCGCAGATCTGGCCGAGTTCGAGCGGAACATGAACGGCATGTTCGCCGAAGGCGAACGCCGGCCGCCGCGCCCGACGGTCGATGCCATGTCGTCCCGGCCCGGCGGGCCCTTCGCCAATCCGGTCGCCGACGCAGAGGCCGCCTTCGCCTTGATCCGCACCCGCGCCGGGGAATGGGGCGTCGACCCCGAGCGCATCGGCATGGTCGGCTTCTCGGCCGGCGCCGGCACGACCATGGCCACGACCCTGGCGGGGGGAGCGGCCAGGCCGGCCTTCATCGCACCGATCTATGGGGCCATGGACCCGGTCGAGGTGCCCGCCGACGCGCCGCCCATGTTCGTGGCTCTGGCGATCGATGACCCGCTGTTCGGCAACCGCGGCATCGGCCTGGTCGAGTCCTGGCACCGGGCCGGCAGGCCGGTCGAACTGCACCTCTATCAGAACGGCGGCCACGGTTTCGGCCTGGGCAACGAAGGCCGCACCAGCCTGGGCTGGTTCGACGTCTTCATGCGCTGGCTGGACGTCAACGGCTGGCTCCAGGCCAAGACCTGAACACGCCAGAAACGAACTTAGCGAAAGAGAGTGGTCATGGGCGCAGTCTATCCGGATCTGGCGGGCCAGACGGTCATCGTCACCGGCGGAGCCGCAGGGATCGGCGAAGCGATCGTCCGGGCCTTCGCACGCCAGGGCTCCCGCGTCGCCTTCATCGACATCGATCAGGCCCGAGGATCAGCACTGGAGGCCGAGATCAACGGAAGCGGGAAGGGCGATGCGGCCTTCTTCCCATGCGACCTGACCGATATCCCGGCGCTGAAGGCGACCATCGACGCCGTCCGCAGCCGCTTCGGGCCGATCGAGGCCCTGATCAACAACGCCGCCCACGACGAACGGCACGCGACGCTCGAGGTCACCGAGGCCTATTGGGACGGTCGCATCGCGGTCAATCTGAAGCACCAGTTCTTCGCGGCCCAGGCCGTCCTGCCGGACATGGTCGCCAACGGACGCGGGTCGATTCTCAACCTGGGTTCGACCTCCTGGATGATCGGTCAGGGCGGCATGGCGGCCTATACGGCGTCCAAGTCGGCGGTGCTGGGGCTGACGCGATCGCTGGCCCGGGACTTTGGCCAGCATGGCGTGCGGGTCAACGCCCTGGCTCCCGGCTGGATCATGACCGAGCGCCAGCTCGAGAAATGGGTGACGCCGGACTCCGAGCGGGAACTCTACGAGCGGCAATGCCTGAAGCGCCGGCTCGTCCCCGAGGACATCGCGCGCGTCGTGGTGTTTCTCACGTCCTCGGAGGCCTCGGCGATCACGAACCAGCAGTATGTCGTCGACGGCGGCTGGACGTAATCACGGTCGCCGACGTCGGAGTGGTCGTGACCGGGGGGGCGGCCTGGAATGATCGAAGACGAACGATGGTGGGTGATGTTGGGTTCGAACCAACGACCCGCTGATTAAGAGTCAGCTGCTCTACCAACTGAGCTAATCACCCGTACCATCTCGCGCCCCTTCGCCTTGGTGAGCGTCGGGGAGGGGCGGACATACCGGGGGAAGACGCGTCGCGCAACCCCGGATTTGCGAACGACTTTCGCAAATGGGCCTGGCGCGCTGTAAGGTCACGGGGGAATCAGCGGGAGAGGCTCATCCATGGCGTTCTGGAACCGGCGCACGTCGATCGATGCGATGCATGAACCGCATGACGAGGCCACGCATGGGCCGCGCCTCAAGGCGACGCTGAGCTGGCCGCACCTGCTGGCGCTGGGCGTCGGGGCCATCGTAGGGACCGGCATCCTGACCCTGATCGGGGTCGGAGCCGGACTGGCGGGGCCGGCGGTGCTGGTGTCGTTCGGGCTGGCGGGACTGGTCTGTGCCTGTGCGGCCCTGGCCTATGCCGAACTGTCGACCATGATGCCGGCGGCGGGCAGCGCCTATGTCTATTCCTATGCGGTGCTGGGCGAGTTGTTCGCCTGGATCGTGGGGTGGAGCCTGATCCTTGAGTATTCGCTGGTCGTGTCGGCGGTGGCCGTGGGCTGGTCGGGTTATGCGGTCGGCTTCCTGAACGGGCTCGATATCGGCGGGGTCAGCCTGGCTCTGCCGGCGGCCCTGACCATGGGGCCGCACGCGGGCGGGATCATCAACCTCCCGGCGGTCTTCATCATCGGTGTGGTGACCGGACTGTTGCTGCTGGGCACGCGCGAGAGCGCGAACGTGAATGTGGCCCTGGTGGTCATCAAGATCGTCGCCCTGATCGTCTTCGTGGTGCTGGCCCTGCCGTCGTTCGACGCGGCCAACTTCACCCCCTTCATGCCCGAGGGCTTCGGGGCACCGTTCGTCAAGACGGGGGTCATGGCGGCGGCGGCCATCATCTTCTTCGCCTTCTACGGCTTCGACGCCATCTCGACGGCGGCGGAAGAGACCAAGAAGCCCGAGCGCGATCTGGCCATCGGCATCGTCGGCTCGATGCTGATCTGCACGGCCCTGTATATGGTGGTGGCGGCCGCAGCGATCGGGGCCCGGCCGGTGGCGTCCTTCGCGGCCAGCCCCGAACCCCTGGCCCTGATCCTGCGCGACCTGGGGCAGGGGACGGCGGCGAAGTGGATCGGCGTGTCGGCGGTGGTCGCCCTGCCGACCGTCCTGTTGGCCTTCCTGTTCGGCCAGAGCCGCATCTTCCTGGGCATGGCGCGTGACGGCCTGCTGCCGGTGCGGCTGGCGCAGATATCGACGCGGGGCGTTCCGGCGCTGGTGACGGTGTTCACGGCGGTGGTGGTGGCGATCCTGGCCGGGCTGTTGCCGCTGGACGAGCTGGCATCGCTGGCCAATGCGGGGACGCTGGCGGCCTTCTGTGCCGTGGGGGTCTGTCTGGTGGTGCTGCGGCTGCGCGATCCGTCGCGGAAGCGGCTGTTCAAGGCCCCGCTGTGGCCCGTGGTGGCGGCGATTACCGTCGTCGGCTGCGTGGTGTTCTTCCTGAGCCTCAAGCCGAGCACCCAGCTGGGCTTCTTCGCCTGGAATGCGGTCGGGCTGGTGATCTATCTCATCTGGTCGTCGAAGAACGCGCGACTGGCCAAAGCGCCTGCAAGCCAGCCCTGATGGCGCAGCGGGACCTGTCCGGCGCGGTGGACTTCGGTGTGCTCGATCGCATGACCGGGGGTGACGATGCGATCGCCGAAGAGGTGCTGGGCCTGTTCGCCGAACAGGCGGCCATGTGGTCGGCCATGCTGGAGCCGAAGACGGACGGCTGGCGTGACGCCGTCCACACGATCCGGGGTGCGGCGGCGGGGATCGGGGCGGGGCCACTGGCCGCGATCTGCGCGGACGCCGAAATCGCGGATCAGGCGCTGGCCGCGCCCGCTTTGGACCGGGTCAGGACGGCGCTCGACAAGGCCCTGGCGGACGTCGCGGCCTGGCGGCACGAGCTGATGTTGCGGTCGCTGCGGTCCTAGCTGCGCGTCCGGTCGTAGACGCCGAACTCGTGGGCGATGCAGCGGTCGATCAGGGTGCGCCAGACGGGTTCGGCGATGTCGGGCGACAGGTGGTGGGCCTCGGCGGCGGCCAGAACCTTTGAAACAACGTCCTCGATGCGGGCGTCGTCGTGGACGGCGTCGCGGTCGGGCTTGATGCGGGCGGCGGCGTCCATGTAGCGCTGACGTTCGGCGATCAGAGCGACCAACGCGCGATCCAGGGCGTCGACCCCCTGGCGCACCTCCACCATCGTCGTGCATTCGGACGGATCCAGACGCGGATCGACGGCGACGAGGGCGGGCTTGTGCATAGCGGGGGAACTAGCGCGGGCAGGGCGCCCCGCCAAGGCCCGATGCCTGCGACCTATCCGACGAACGCCCGTTCCAGCACATAGTCGCCGGGTTCGGCGTTCGACCCCTCTTTCAGGCCGTAGGATTCCAGCAGTTCGCCGGTCTCCTTGATCATGGCCATGGAGCCGCACAGCATGACGCGGTCGGTGTTGGGCGAGAACCCGATGGGCAGGCCCAGGTCGGCGAAGACGTCACCGGACTTGATGCGGTCGGTGATGCGGCCCGGCGTCTCGAACCGTTCGCGGGTGACGGTCGGATAATAGACCAACTGCGCCTTCGCCTCGTCGCCGATCAGGGGATCGTCATGGATCTCGCGGCTGAAGAAGTCGCGGTAGGCGAGGTCGGCGACGTTGCGCACCGTGTGACAGACGATGACCTGACCGAAACGGGAATAGGTGTCCGGATCGCGCGCCACGGCCAGCCAGGGAGCCAGGCCCGTGCCAGTGCCGATCAGCCACAGCCGCTCGCCGCCGGTCAGGGCGTCCAGAACCAGGGTCCCCGTCGGCTTCTTGCCCATCAGGACTGTGTCGCCGGCCTGGATCTTTTGCAGGCGGCTGGTCAGGGGGCCGTCGGCGACCTTGATCGAGAAGAACTCCAGTTCCTCGGCCCAGCCGGGGCTGGCGATCGAATAGGCGCGCAGTACCGGCTTTCCACCGTCCTCGCCCGGCAGGCCGATCATGACGAACTCGCCCGAGCGAAAGCGGAAATCCTCCGGCCGTTCGACGGCGAAGGAGAACAGGCTGTCGGTCCAGTGCTTGACCCATTTCACCGTCAGCCCGTGGAAGGGGCTGGGCTTAGGCGGCGTCACGGCTGCGGGGGAGAGGAGGGCGTCGGTCATCCCGGTCTGTTTAAGGACTGTGGCGCGGGTCCGAAAGGCGCGCCGCCGTCGCATCGGGCCGGTCTGGCCGAAAAAATCTCGGTGACGGCGATAGATTGGCTCGCTAGCTATTGGGAATGCGCACAGTTCTCCTTGCTTCGACGCTGCTTCTGGCGGCCGGTTCCGCGATGGCCCAGACCACTCCAGACCCATCGATCCTCGCGCCCGAGCGGGTGTTCGCCAACCCCAGCCTGAACGGTCCGGTGGCCCAGGGGGTCAGCCTGTCGCCGGACGGCCAGCTGGTCGCCTTCCTGAGGGCGCGCGAGGACGACGTCTCCGTGCTGGATCTGTGGGCCGCGCCGACGGGGGCGGGCGAGCCGTTCAAGCTGATCGACGCCCGGGCGCTCGTTCCCGACGCCGGCGAGCTGTCGGAGGCCGAGAAGGCGCGGCGCGAGCGGATGCGGATTTCTCAGCGTGGCGTGGTCGAATACAGCTGGGACGAACAGGGACGTTTCATCCTGGCCCCGCTGGAAGGCGACATCTATCTGGCGTCGCGCGCCGACCAGAGCGTGCGCCGCCTGACGACGACGGCAGCCGACGAGATCGATGCCAAGGTGTCGCCGAAGGGCAACTTCGTCTCCTATGTCCGCGACCAGGATCTGGTGATCCAGGATCTGGCCACCAACACAGAGACCCCGGTCACCACCGACGGCGATGGCTTGATCACCTGGGCGACCGCCGAGTTCATCGCCCAGGAGGAGATGGATCGCGACACCGGCTACTGGTGGAGCCCGGACGAGACCTACATCGCCCTGCAACGCACCGACGAGAGCACGGTCGATATCGTACCCCGGCTCGATATCTCGGGCGGTGGCGCGCGGACGGTGGAGCAGCGCTATCCCCGCGCCGGACGGCCCAATGCGGTGGTCGAACTCTATGTCCAGAACCGGGCGGCGGGGACACGAGTCAAGGTCGATCTGGGTGCGAACGCCGACATCTATCTGGCGCGCGTCAACTGGTCCCAGGATGGCAAGACCCTGTATGTCCAGCGCCAGTCGCGGGATCAAAAGACGCTGGATCTGCTCAGCGTCGACCCGGCGACCGGCGCCTCGACGGTGATCGCGACCCAGATCTCGACCGCCTGGGTTCCGCTGACCAATGATTTCAAGGCGCTGAAGGACGGCACCTTCATCTGGTCTTCGGAAGAGAGCGGCTGGCGGCATCTGTATCGCCATGCGCGCGACGGCCGCCGGCTAGGGGCGATCACCTCGGGCGCGTACCCGATCAAGGGGCTGAACGGCGTCAATGAGGCGACCGGGGAGGTCTTCTTTACCGCCTCGATGAAGGACAGCCAGGAACAGCCGATCGAGCAGCAGATGTTCCGCACCACGCTGGACGGCGGGACGCCGGTCGCGGTGACCCCCGCCGGTGGCTGGTGGGGCGTGTCGATGAACCGGACCGCGACCGCCTATGTCGGCAACTACACGGACCTTGAAACCCCGCCACAGTCGGGCCTGTATCAGGCGGACGGGACCTTCGTGCGCTGGATCGAACAGAACAGGCTGGACGAGCGCCACCCGATGTTCCCCTATCTGGCGCGGCGACAGGCCCCGACCTTCGGCACGCTTCAGAGTCAGGGCGAGACCCTGGTCTGGCAGATGACCACGCCGCCGGACTTCGATCCGTCCAAGACCTATCCGGTCGTGATGCAGGTCTATGGCGGGCCGTCGGGTGGCGGGGTCAAGGTCGGCTGGCAGCCGGCGACCAACCAGTTGCTGACCGAGGCGGGATACATCGTCTTCCGCCTCGATAACCGGGGCGAGGGCGACCGGTCGGCGGCGTTCAAACAGGCGCTGTATCTGAAGATGGGCCAGCCCGAGGTGGAGGATCAGCTCTTGGCCGCCGACTATCTGCGCAGCCTGCCCTATGTCGACAAGGACCGGATCGCGGTCATGGGCTGGAGCTATGGCGGGTTCATGGGCCTGATGATGGGCACCGAGCCGAAGATGGGCCTGGCCGCCATCCTGGCCGGGGCCCCGCCGACGGAATGGAGCCTGTACGACACCCACTATACCGAGCGGTTCATGTCCACGCCTGAAGGGAACGTGGAAGGCTATGCGGCGTCCGACGTGATTCCCCGTCTGCCCAACCTGACGGGTCGGCTGCTGCTGATGCACGGGATGGCGGACGACAATGTGATCCTGGAGAACTCGACCCGCGTCATCGACGCGCTCCAGGCCCGATCGACGCCGTTCGAGCTGATGCTGTGGCCGGGTCAGAGGCACGGGGTGCGCGGCAACGAACGCCAGTTGGCCCAGTGGCGGATCTATCTCGACTTCCTCGATCGCACGATCGGGACGAGATCGCATACCCCATAATCCGCTCATCCTCCCTTGATTTCGTCATGGCCCGGCTTGACCGGGCCACCCAGCGGCGCCGAAGGCGACCTGTTCAGGCATGAGGTTGCAAATCCCATGCGCGACAGGTTCGCGCTCCTACGTGCCGCTGGGTCCCCCGGTCTGCGCCGCGAAGGCGCGGCTTGCCGGAGCATGACGAAAGAAGGAAGGTGCCTGCCTCCTCCCGCCGCCCGGAAGTCCGCCGATGAAGACCGTCCTCCTGTCCGCATTTGCGGTCGCCGCCCTATCCTTGTCGGCTTGCGCTACGCCGAACGATGACGGCAGTTGGACGATGCCAGGCGACAACGGCGGACGCATCTATCAGCCCCCGACCGCCGCGGCCGTCGTTGACGGCCAGTTCCCGGCCCGCTCTGCCATCGAAGGTTCGGTCGCGCTGATCTTGAGTGCGGACACGGCCTTCGACCCACCGTTAAACGCTGTGATTGCGATCGCACCGGCCGCCCTCGCTGAACAGCCGATCGATATTCCGACCGGGGCGCTAGTCGGCCTGCCGGTACTTCTCAAGGACAATATCGAGACCGCCGATATGCCGACCACGGCCGGTTCGCTTGCACTGGCCGCCAACGCGCCCGGTCGGGACGCGCCACTCGTGACGCGCCTGCGGACGGCCGGGGCGGTGGTCCTCGGCAAGACCAACCTGTCCGAGTGGGCCAATATCCGATCGACGCGGTCGATCAGCGGCTGGAGCGCGGTCGGGGGTCTGACGTCCAATCCCTATGACCCGGCCCGCACCGCCTGTGGCTCCTCATCAGGCAGCGCGGTAGCGGTCGCCGTGGGTCTGGCCCCCGTGGCCATCGGGACCGAGACCAACGGCTCGATCACCTGCCCGGCCTCGGTCAACGGGGTGGTCGGGTTCAAGCCGACCGTGGGTCTGGTCAGCCGCACCCATATCGTGCCGATCAGCCATTCCCAGGACACGGCCGGGCCGATCGCCACGACCGTCGAGGACGCCGCCATCGTCATGACCGCCATCGCCGGTTCCGACCCGCTGGACGCCGCCACCGCCGAGGCCGATGCGCGCAAGGTCGATTATCGCGCGGCGCTGGACGCGAACAGCCTGTCCGGCACCCGGATCGGGGTGCTTCGCTATGCCACCAACTATTCGGCCGACACGATGGCGGCGTTCGAGACCTCGCTGCAGGCGATGCGAGACGCCGGTGCCGTGCTGGTGGACATCACCACCGCCCCCGACCTGCGCACCATCGGCGGGGAATCGTTCAAGGTGCTGATGTTCGAGCTGAAAGCTGACCTGAACGCCTATCTGGCCTCGACCGACCCGGTCCAGGTGCCGACCCGGACCCTGGCCGACCTGATCGCCTTCAACGCCGCCACCCCGGCCGAGACCGTCCTGTTCGGTCAGGAACTGTTCGAGCAGGCGCAAGCCAAGGGCGACCTGACGACCCAGGAATACATCGACGCCCGCGCCACCTCGTTTCGTCTGGCCGGACCCGAGGGCATCGACAGGATGATGGCCGACAATGACGTGGTCGCCCTGATCGCACCCACGACGTCACGCGCCTGGACCAACGACCGCGAGGACGATGACAATGCGCAGGGGTCCACATCGACCATCGCGGCGGTGGCGGGCTATCCGCACCTGACCGTGCCCATGGGCTTCGATCGCGGCATGCCGGTCGGCATCAGCTTCATCGGCGGCAAGTGGGACGACGCGACCATCCTGTCGCTGGGCTACGCCTTCGAGCAGAAGACCCACGCGCGGCGGCCGCCGAACTGACTGGCGTCTCCGTTTGCCGGATACGGCGGGGTTACGCCCGGTAGGCGCTGACCTTGGCTTCCAGCGTTTCGGCCAGGATGCGGCCGGTGGGGTGGTCGTCGGTCTGGATTTCGTCGCGGACCACTGCGCGTATGGCGTCGATGTGGGCGTCGAGCAGGGCCTGGGGGGCCTCGGCGCGCTTGCCGGGTTCGTCCAGCAGCTTGCACAGGGATCCGGCCAGACGGGTGACCAGCGGATACTGGTAGGTGCTGCCCAGACCCTTCAGGTCATGGGCGCGGAAATAGAGCTCCTCGGCCGTCTCGGCGTTCAGGCCCCTGGCGCGGATGGCGGCCTGGGCAGCGTCCAGCTTGGTGATCTCGTCCTGGAGCCACTGGCCGAATTGGGAAGACATGGCCTTCAGGGCCGCCTCGGCCTTGGCGATGGCGTTGGCGTCGATGCCGCCGAACCCGCCGCCGACCTTGAGGCGAAGCGTGTTGGGGGGGCGGATGACCTGGGCCGGGTTGCTCACGAAGAAAGCTCCTGAAACGAACCCCCTGATCCTGCACGGGGGCCGTTAAGGAACGGTGAGTCGCGACTTCAGGCCGTGAACTGCTCGGCCAGGACCCGTTCCTCGAACGATCGGCCGGCGTCGAACAGCATGACCAGGTCGATGTCGCGGCGTTCGCGGACCTCGACCCTGGCGACCCGGCGGACTTCAAGGCCGTCGGCGACGGCGCTGACCGGCCGTTTGTCGGCTTCCAGCACCTCGAAACAGACCCGCGCCTCATGCGGCAACAGAGCACCGCGCCAGCGGCGGGGGCGAAAGGCGCTGATCGGGGTGAGTGCCAGGACGCGGGCGTCCAGCGGAATGATCGGGCCGTGGGCAGACAGGTTGTAGGCAGTCGAACCGGCCGGGGTGGCGACCATGCAGCCGTCGCAGGTCAGCTCGTCCAGCCTCACCTTGCCGTCGATGGAGATGCGGATCTTGGCGCTCTGGCGGGTCTGCCGCAGCAGGGAGACCTCGTTGATGGCCAGACCGGAATGGACCTGACCGGCTTCGGTTGTGGCGTCCATCTGGAGCGGATGGATGACGGCGCGGCCGGCCTCGGCAATGCGGGCGGGCAGATCATCCTCGTCGTAGTCGTTCATCAGAAACCCGACCGAGCCCCGGTTCATGCCATAGACCGGCGTGCGGCGACTGAGATCGGCGTGGAGCGTCTCCAGCATGAAGCCGTCGCCGCCCAAGGCGACGATGACGTCGGCCTGATCGACATCGACCGAACCGTAGCGGGCGATCAGCCGTTCGCGAGCCTGCTGCGCCTCGGGCCGATCGCTGGCGACGAAGGCGAGGGTGGTCGAGGCGGTCATCGGGACGGCGAGGGGGGCTGGGCGTTCACGGCGTTAGGCAAAGCCGAGGCCGGGGCCGGTGTCAAACCGTATCCGCCGGCCGTATCAGCCGGTCATGTCCCGGAAGGCCTTGGCGGCGGCAGACGGAGACAGGGTCACGGCAGTCCAGGACGCGCCCTGCGCCTCGCCCGGCGAACCTCGCGTCAGCTTGCGGATGTCTTCCAGGATGGCGGAGAATACCGCCCGGTCGATGCCTACGGCGGTGCAGGCCAGGAACAGGGCCTCGGGCGTCGGGCGCATGACGGCGGCGCGCACCTGGGTGATCGTGAAACCGCCCAGCGCCGCCAGACCGTGCTCAAACAGGGTGAGGCGCTTTTCGCGAACTGCGCGGATCAGGAAGCCGGCGCGGAGTTGCCCGGCGGACTGAAGCTTGTCGATCAGACGCCGCTCCATCTCCTCGCGTTCGGACAGTGTCGTGACCGGGACGGGGTCGCGCAGGTTCGATACCGCGCCGTCGATGGCGTGGGACAGGGCGGTGTCATCGACGCGGAACCGTTCGCCGATGGCTTGGCGCAGGGCGACGCCGACCAGGCTGTAGAGCTCGCGAGCCAGGGTCTCGTTAAGGCGCGGGTGGCGGGTCAGCGGCGCGCGCAGGGCGGCGATGCGCCGCGACTGCTCGATCAGGCGATGCAGGCCCGTTTCGCTGATCTCGGCCGTCCGGTTGGAGGCGAGCGCGGTCATGGTGGACGGTTCGGCCGCGTCGATGATGGCATCGGCGACGCGGCCGCTGAGGGCGGGGCGGCGGGCGACCTCGATCTGGTGCTCGATGGTGGCCTCGACCAGGATGCGCAGCAGATCCTGATCACGAAGCAGGGGGCTGGAGGCGATGATCGGGCGTGCGATCTCGATCTCGTCGAGCGCCAGCATATTGACGAGGGCCAGCGGTGCCCAGTCGGCGCCGGCCAGGCTTTCGGCCAGTGATTTGCGGATGTCATGCTCGGCCTGACGGGCCAGGGTCATGAAGATCTCGGTCAAGACCGGCGAGGCTTCGGCACCGGTCGGCGTGGCGTCGCAAAGGGCGGCGATCCCGAGTAGCAGGCGCTGACGGTCGTCGGTGGTGCGGCTTTTCGCCAGGGCCAGAAGTTCGGACGGAGGAACGCTGACCTGGGGAGCCGGGCGGAAGGATTGCAGGGCGGCGACGGCTGTCACGGGCGGGCTCCGGTCGAACTCGTGCGAGTCGTGCGTTCACTGTGCGGTTCCGGACATGAAAACTCGGTTAACAAAGCCTCAACCATGCCGCGTCGCTTGACGAGGGGAGCGTGCGAGGCAACGGTGAGCGACGCCCGTCAGAGGCGACCGAGGAGGTTTGAACATGGCCGATGGAGCCGCCCACACGCTGAAGTCCCGGGTTTCCGCTGAGGAATGGCAGGCCCGTGTCGAGCTGGCTGCCCTCTACCGGCTGGTCGCCCTGCATGGTTGGGACGACATGATCTTCACCCACGTCTCGGCGCGCGTTCCGGGGCCCGAACACCATTTCCTGATCAACCCCTACGGCTGGTATTTCGAGGAGATGACGGCGTCCTGCCTGGTCAAGGTCGATCTGGACGGCAACATCGTTCAGGAAACCCAGAGCTTCATCAATCCGGCCGGATTTACGATCCATTCAGCCATACACGGCGCGCGCGACGACGCGCATTTCGTGATCCACCTGCACACGGTGGCCGGGGTCGGGGTGGCGGCGCAGCAGGACGGCCTGCTGCCGATCGGCCAGAATGCCTGCCTCTTGCAGCATCAGGTCGCCTATCACGGCTATGAGGGGCTGGCGTTGAACCACGACGAGCGCGAGCGGCTGGTCGCGGACCTGGGCGACAAGCCGCTGATGCTGCTGCGCAACCACGGGACGCTGGCGGTCGGACAGACGGCGGCGGCGGCGTGGATCGGGATGTTCTTCCTGGAGCGTGCCTGCGCCCAGCAGGTGGCGGCGCTGTCAGGGGGGCGCGAGCATGTGCTGATCGCGCCGGACGCGGCCCAGGCGGAGACGAAGGAGCAGGGCAGGGGGATCGGCTTCATCTCCTCTCTCGCATGGCCCGGCGCGTTGCGGATGCTGGATCGGAAATCCCCGGGCTACGACGCTTGAAGTATCGCGCCGCGCTCCTGATCGGTGCGGCGCTGTCGATTCCCCCGACTGCGACCCTGGCCGGGGCGTGGACTCAGCCGAAGGGCAAGGCCCAGGTCATCGTCAAGGCAGAACGGATGGTCGCCGATGAGGCTTTCGATCCTGACGGCGAGCGGGCTCCCCTGACGGTCGAACGCCGTGACCGGTCCCTGGGTGTCTTCGCCGAATACGGACTGACCGATCGGCTGACGGTCCAGATCAAGGGCGACTGGCAGGACGGCGAGGACCAGTTCGTCGACTATCAGGGACGAGGGCCGCTGGAGGTCGCGCTGATCTGGCAGGCGTGGCGCGACGACCGGACGGCGGTCAGCGTGCAGGCGGGCTATTCCTCGGCGGGTGACGGCCGCAACGCGGGCTATGCCGCGCCGGGTGTCGGCGAGGACGACTGGGAGGTCCGGACCTCCGTCGGGCGATCCTTCGGCGGGGCGAAGAACGGCCCCTTTCGCTTCGACCGCAGTTTCGTGGAAGTCCAGGCCGCGCGACGATTCCGGGACGGCCTGCCCAACGAGATCCGCGCCGACGCCACGATCGGTGCCCATATCGGCGAGCGGTGGCTGATCCTGGGGCAGGCCTATGCGGGTGCCGTGGACCACGATGGCGCGCGCTGGCTTTCGCTGGAAGCCTCGGTGGTTCGTCATGTCGGTCCCTGGAGCCTGCAGGCCGGATGGCGGGAAACCGCAGCGGGGCGTGAGACGCCCCTGGGCCGGGGCCTGGTCGTGGCGGTGTGGCGACGCTTCTGATCTGAACTTGCGACGTTTTGGCTCGACGGAATACGCAACCCTCGCCGTTACACAGACTTGAGTTGCCACGACCGCGACAGGCGCTATGCCGACGCCCAGTTGTTCGGAGAGTCTACCGCGTGATCAAACGCCACTTTTTCCTCGTCGCCGCCGCGTGCCTGATCGGGCTGATGGTTCTTGCCGTGATCCTGCGCGTCGCCTTTGCCGCCGATGAGGGCGAGAAGAAGGGCGGTCCGGGAGGAGGTGGCGGCGGCGCGCGCGGTCAACAAGTTTCAGAAGCGACTGTGGCGGCACGGTCGTTCAGCGATACGATCCGGGTGCTGGGTGCCGCGCGGGGCAAGAAGTCGGTCAACATCACCTCGTCCACCACCGAACTGATCACCGCCGTCCTGTTTACCGACGGCCAGCGGGTGGGGGCGGGGGCACCTCTGGTCCAGCTTCAGGCGCGGGAAGAAGACGCCGGCATCATCGAGGCTCGTGCCCAGGTGACCCAGGCCGAGCGGGAGTACGAACGCTATCGCGTCCTTGCCGAGCGGGGCGTTGCGCCTCGGGTCACGGCGGAACAGGCACAGACGGCGCTGGAGACGGCGCGGGCCTCGCTGAATGCCGCCGAGGCGCGGCGCGGCGACCGGGTGATCCGTGCGCCGTTCGCCGGTGTGCTGGGCCTGTCGACGGTGACCGCTGGTACGCTGATCAACCCCGGCGCGGTGATCACGACGTTGGACGACACCTCGACCATCCGCGTCGATTTCCCCGTGCCGGAGCGGTATCTGGGCGTTCTGCGGGCCGGCCTGCCGCTGACGGCGACGGCGGACGCCTATGGCGGCGAAAGTTTCTCAGGCCGGATCGCCCTGGTCGATAGCCGGATCAACGAGACGACGCGGGCGGTGACGGCGCGGGCCGAGTTCCCCAATCCGGGCGGCCGAATTCGTCCCGGAATGCTGATGCGCGTCGCCGTGGCACAGGGTCAGCGCGAGAGCGCGGCGGTGCCCGAGTCCGCCATCCAGTACGAAGGTGAGGGTGCCTTCGTCTATCGCATCACGCCCGGCGAGCGCGGCTCCACGGCCCAGCGGGTCGAGGTCGAAACCGGAGCTGTCGAGGGAGGCTTCGTCGAAATCGTCTCCGGCCTGGCGGTCGGCGACAAGGTGGTGGGCTCGGGCCTGAACCGTATCCAGCCCAATGCGCCGGTCCAGGTGGCGGGTGCGGGCGGTGCGCGAGGCGGGCAACGTCCGGCCGGTGGTGCTGTGGCTGCCGGGGGCGCGCGCCCATGATGCTGTCAGATGTCGCGGTCCGGCGGCCGGTCTTCGCCGCCGTCGCCGCCATCGTGCTGTGCGTGATCGGGGCGGCCGCCTTCTTCTTCCTGCCGGTGCGCGAACTGCCCGACGTCGATCCGCCCGTGGTGTCGGTCTCGACCAGCTATGCCGGGGCCTCGGCCGAGGTGATCGAGAACCGGATTACCGAGCCGGTGGAACAGCAGATCGCCGGCATCCAGGGTGTGGACCGGATCACCTCATCCAGCCGAGACGGCCGGTCGAACGTGACCATCGAGTTCTCGCTGGATCGCAATATCGACGACGCCGCCAACGACGTGCGCGACCGGGTCGCCCGCGTGGTCGGCCGCCTTCCCGAACAGGCCAATCCGCCCGAGGTGTCGAAGGCGGACAGCGACGCCTCACCGATCATGATTCTGTTCCTGCGCTCGCCGACGATGAGCCGGTTGGAGCTGACGGATTACGCCGACCGATATCTGCTCGACCGCCTGGCGACCGTGCCCGGCGTGGCCCAGGCCCAGATTTTCGGCGAGCAGCGCTATGCGATGCGTATCTGGCTGAACGCCGGGGCCATGGCGGCGCGGGGGATCACGGTGACCCAGGTCGAAAACGCCCTGAACGCCCAGAACGTCGAACTGCCCGCAGGGGCGCTGGAATCGACGGACAAGGACTATACCGTCCGGGTGGCGCGGACATACGCCCGGGCCGAAGACTTCGCCCAACTGCCGATCGGCACGGCCGGATCGGGCCCGGCTGTCTCGGCAGCCAGCGCGACGACCCAGCCCTCGGCCTCGGGCGCGACCACGGCCTTGCAGGCGCAGGGACGCTATGTAACCCGTCTGGGCGACATCGCCCGGGTCGAGGAGGCGGCTGCGGAACCGCGTCGTCTGTTCCGCGGCAATGGCTTGGATCAGGTCGGGCTGGGTATCACGCGTCAGGCCCAGTCCAACGACCTGGCCATTTCCGAGGGCGTGACCAAGCTGCTGGACGAAATCCGGCCGACACTGCCGCCGGGAACCCAACTGGTGGTCGGCGTGGACAACTCGGTCTTCACGTCCCACGCCATCGACGAGGTCTGGATCACGATCGGTATCTCGATGGTGCTGGTGGCCCTCGTGAACTTCATCTTCCTGGGCAGTTTCCGCGCGGCGCTGATTCCGTCGATCGTGGCACCGATCTGCCTGCTGGCGACCTTTATCGTCCTGGCACCGCTGGGGTTCTCGCTGAACCTTCTGACCCTGCTGGCTCTGGTGCTGGCGATCGGGCTCGTGGTCGATGACGCCATCGTGGTGACCGAGAATATCCAGCGGCGGCTGGATCTGGGCGAGCCACCGCTGGTCGCGGCCGAGAGGGGTGCCCGCCAGGTGTTCTTCGCGGTCGTGGCGACGACGGTGGTGCTTCTGGCGGTGTTTGCGCCGCTGCTGTTCCTGCCTGGCTATGTCGGTCGGCTGTTCGTCGAGCTGGCGGCTGCGATCGCGGCGGCCGTGGCCTTCTCGGCCTTCCTGGCGCTGAGCCTCTCGCCCATGCTGGCGTCCAAGATCCTCAAGCCTGCGGCCAACAACGGCTGGCTGGCCCATCGGGTCGATCGGGCGATGGACGGATTGAAGAACTCCTATGCCAACTCGCTTGGCATGATGGTCGGCAGTCGGCTCGCCGTAATCGGGGTCGGTGTGATGATCCTGCTGGTCGCCGGGGGCGCGACCGCCATGTTCCTGACTCTGCCCAGCGAGTTGGTGCCGGGCGAGGATCGTGGTCGAGTCCAGATCCGCGTCGCCGGCCCGGAAGGCGCAGGCTATGACTACACCAGGAAGATCATGTTGGGGATCGAGCCGATCCTGGCTGAATACAAGGCTAACGGCGAGGTCGAGGCCTATCAGATCGGTGCGCCCGGTTTCGGTGGCGGCAGCTTTAACTCAGGCAACGGCACCCTCGTGCTCAAGGACTGGTCCGAACGCACCCGCTCGGCCGACGAGATCGCCCAGGAGCTGAACGGCAAGCTGCGGGGCCAGACGGGTGCCCAGGTCAACGCCTCTGTTCCCGGTGCCTTCCAGCGGGGTGGTGGCGGTGGCGGCGGCAACAGCGTCGAGATGATCGTCACCGGGGCCGAGTACGAGGACGTCTATCGCTGGCTCCAGCCCGTGCTGGCCGCGTCACTGGAGAACCCCGGATTCTCACGACCCCGCCTGAACTATGAACCCAATGCGCCGCGGCTGCTGGTCGATGTCGATCCGGAGAAGGCGGCAGGGCTGGGCGTGTCTTCGCAGGAGATCGGGCGGACGCTCGAGACCATGTTCGGGTCGCGCCGGGCCACCACCTATATCAAGGGCGGTCAGGAATACGACGTCATCCTCCAGACCGAGCGGGCCAACCGTGCCGGTGTCGGTGATCTGGAGACCCTCTATGTCTCGACGGGCGGCGGGGTGCTGGTGCCTCTGTCGTCCGTGGTCACAACCGCCACCTCGGGCGATACGCCGGATCGGCGCCGGCTGGATCGTCAGCGCGCCATCACGCTGTCGGCAGACCTGACCCCCGGCACGACCATCGCGGACGCCGTCGCCTTCCTTAATGCCGAGGTGGCGAAACAGCCGCGGGGGCTGGTCAACATCCAGTGGGGTGGGGCGGCGCGGGATCAGGCGGAGGCCGGCGGGGCAGTGGGCTTTGCGTTTGCCCTTGCGCTGCTGCTGGTCTTCCTGGTGCTGGCGGCCCAGTTCGAGAGCTGGATCACACCGGCGGTCATCATGCTGACCGTGCCTCTGGCGGCGGCGGGCGGGCTGTTCGGCCTGTTCATGGCCGGGTCGAGCCTGAACATCTATTCGCAGATCGGGTTGATCATCCTGATCGGGGTGGCGGCCAAGAACGGCATCCTGATCGTGGAATTCGCCAACCAGCTTCGTGATCAGGGCCGGTCGATCCGCGAGGCGATTATCGAGAGTTCGTCGCTGCGCCTGCGGCCGATCATCATGACCTCGATCGCGACGGCCTTCGGTGCCCTGCCGCTGGTGCTGTGGCAGGGGGCGGGGGCGGGCAGCCGCCAGACCATCGGGGTAGTCATCTTCGCCGGTGCCCTGTTTGCGACCCTGCTGACGCTGTTCGTCGTGCCGGTGATCTACGGCGCTCTGGCCCGGTTCACCAAATCGCCGGAATGGACGGCCCGGAAGATCGAGGAATGGGAAGCCGAGGAAACCACGGCTCACGACGCCCTGCCGGCCCCGGCGGAGTAGCGTTTGGGTGGTTAGTGGCGAGTGGTTAGTGGCTGTTGATCAGCCGGGGGCGGCGAGGTCTGGCAAACACGTCGACATCAGACTCCCAATCACCAGCCACCAGCCACTTACCGCCCTCAGCGCGGCGCTCCCTCGACGCTGATGTACGCCACGACATCGCGGCGATCGGTGGCATCCGGCAAGCCGGGGAAGCTCATCTTGTTACCGGCCAGGAAGGTGCGCGGGTTCTCGAGCCAGTGCTCGATCTTGTCACCGTCCCAGGTGAAGCCTGCCGACTTCAGGGCCGGCGAATAGTTGAAGCCGGCGTGGGTTCCGGCCACGCGACCGATGACCCCGTTCAGATTGGGTCCGGTCATGTTTGATCCGCCCGGAACGAGGGTGTGGCAGGAGCGGCAGCGAGCAAATACGGCCCGGCCGTTGTCCAGATCGGCCTGGGCATAGGGAGCAGGCAGGGCGGCGAGCAGGGTCGCCTTCTCGGCGTCGGTCAGGGCCGGGACCGTGGCCACGGGCGTGTCGGCCGGTGCCGACGCAGGAGCAGAAGTCTCGCCAGAGCCACAGGCTGTCAGCAAGCCGAGGGCCGCGATCGACAGGGCCAGTTTCTGCATCATCGTCTCCATACCGTTCCGGCGGTGATAGCCGAACGGCGCGCGTCCCTGCAACGCGGCGGATCGGCTCTGGACGGCAGGCTATCGCACCTGATAATCACCCGCAGGAAGGCGGCGAGGCTTCGGCGGGTCGCATACGGATCAGTTGAATGAATAACGTCATCAAGCTGAGCGAGGCCCGCGTAGGCCAGCGCGGCGTCATCACCGAAGTCGGCACACACTGTCACCATCAGGCCGAGGACGTCGAGCTGGAGCGGCGGCTGCTGGAACTCGGCTTTGTCGAGGGTGCGCAGGTCGAGCTGATCCATGAGGGCCTGTTCGGGCGCGATCCGATCGCAATCAAGGTCGATGACATGCGGGTGGCCCTCAGGCGCCGTGAGGCCGCCAGCCTGACCGTTGACTTTGGCGCAGACGCCGCCGCGGAAGCCGCCGAATAATGGATATCGCCCTTCGCGCCGCCAGAGTGGCCCTGGTCGGCAATCCGAACTCGGGCAAGACCGCCCTGTTCAACGCCCTGACCGGCGCCCACCAGAAGGTCGCCAACTACGCCGGCGTCACGGTCGAGCGGAAGGAGGGCTTCATCCGCTCGGCATCCGGGCGTTCGCTGTCGGTGCTGGACCTGCCCGGCACCTATTCCCTGCGCGCGAGGAGCCCCGATGAGGAGGTGACGCGCGATGCCGTCCTCGGTCGGCTGGCCGGGGAGCCCGCGCCCGACGTCTTGGTCTGTGTCGCCGACGCGACCAATCTGCGGCTCGTGCTGCGGCTGGCGCTGGAACTGCGTCAGGTCGGGCGGCCGATGGTGCTGGCGCTGAACATGTACGACATCGCCCAGCGGCAGGGTCTGAGGATCGACCTCGACCGGCTGAAGGCCGAGCTGGGCCTGCCGATCGTGACGACGGTGGCGACGCGTCGACGCGGGATCGACGATCTGGTCTCGCAGGTTGAAGAGTTGGCCCTGTCGTCGGCAGTGAATGCGATCGAGTGCGAGGGGTCGTGGCGCGCGCCAGACGCTTCGGAAATCCGGTCCGCCCACCGCGAGGCCGAGCGGATCATGAAGGCCTGCGTCCGGCCACCCGAGCGGCCCGACACCCTGACCGGCAAGATCGACGGCGTGCTGCTGCATCCCGTCGGCGGGTTGGTGATCCTGGCGGCCCTGCTGTTCGTGATGTTCCAGGCGGTATTCGCGTGGGCCACCCCGGCCATGGACGCGATCGAGGCGGGCTTTGGCCTGTTAGGCGCGGGCGTGTCGGCGGTGGTGCCCGACACCGGCGCGGTCTGGCCGCTGGTCCAGAGCCTGATCGTCGACGGCCTGATCGCGGGCGTGGGCGGCGTGCTGGTCTTCCTGCCGCAGATCATCATCCTGTTCGCCTTCATCATCCTGCTCGAAGACTTCGGCTACATGGCCCGTGCGGCCTTTCTGATGGACCGCATCATGGGCGGGGCGGGGCTGCACGGGCGGGCCTTCATCCCCCTGTTGTCCAGCTTCGCCTGCGCCATTCCGGGCGTCATGGCGGCCAGGGTGATCGACGCCAAGCGCGACCGTCTGACCACCATCATGGTGGCGCCCCTGATGACCTGTTCGGCGCGCATCCCGGTCTACACCCTGATCATCGGGGCCTTCATCCCGCAGCAGACGGTGTGGGGGTTCGTGAACCTGCAGGGCCTGGTGATGTTCGGCCTCTACGCCGCCGGCATCGTCTCGGCGCTGGCGGTCTCGTTCGTGATCCGCAAGGTGTTCTGGAGGGGGGCGGTCGAGCCCTTCATGATGGAGCTGCCGAGCTACAAGTGGCCGGACCCGAAGAATGTGCTGTTCAATCTGTGGCTCCGGGCCAGGATCTTCATGGAGCGTGCGGCGCGGATCATCCTGCCGCTGATGGTCATCGTCTGGGCCCTGGCCACCTTCCCCTATCCGCCGGAAGGCGCGACCCAGCCGGCCATCGACTATTCGTTCGCCGGGATGATCGGCCATGCCCTGGAGCCGATCTTCGCACCCATCGGCTTCAACTGGCAGATGGTCATCGCCCTGGTGCCGGGCATGGCCGCACGTGAGGTTGCGGTTGCGGCCCTAGGCACCGTCTATGCGGTCAGCGATGCGGAGGCCGCAGGCAGCCTGTTGGGGGCGACCCTGGCGGCGCAGTGGTCGCTGGCCACCGGGCTGTCCTTCCTGGCCTGGTATGTGTTCGCGCCCCAGTGCGTGGCGACGCTCGGCGTGGTCAAGCGCGAGCTGAACAGCTGGAAATGGATGTGGGTCATGGTCGTCTACATGTTCGCCCTGGCCTATCTGGCGTCGCTGGTGACCTATCGCGTCGCGGTCGCCCTTGGCGGAGGCGTGGTCGGCGGCTAAGGCCGGTCCATGCCGCAACCGGTCGTCATCGCCATCCTGATGGGCCTGCTGGGTGCCGTCGTCGGCAGTTTCCTGGCGGCCGTCAGCGTGCGTTTGCCGCGCGAGGAAGGCGTCGTTTTCGGCCGGTCACGCTGCATGAGCTGTGAGCGAACCCTGGCCCCGGCGCATCTGGTTCCGGTGTTGAGCTGGATTTGGCTCAAGGGAAAATGCGGCTGGTGCAGGGCGGCGATCTCGCCGCGTTATATCCTGATCGAGCTGGCGGCCTCAGCGATCGGTGTCTGGGCTGCGCTCGCCGGGGGCGACTGGGTCTTCGTCGCGGCGACGGCCCTGCTGGGCTGGCAGTTGCTGTTGATCGCGATCATCGACGCCGAGAATTTCTGGCTTCCGGACATCCTGACCTGGCCGTTGGCGGTCACGGGCCTGATCGCGGCTGCGGCACTGGGGCAAGCTATTCCCTGGGCACAGATCATAGGGGCGGTCGGCGGCTTTGGGTCGCTGTGGCTGCTGGCCTGGGCCTACAAGCGAATGCGCGGCCGCGACGGGCTGGGCGGCGGTGATCCCTTTCTGTTCGGCGCGGCCGGGGCCTGGGTCGGATGGATGGGATTGCCCAGCGTCCTGCTGTGGGCCTGCGCGGCCGGCTTTGCGATCGTCGTCGCGAGGCTGATCGTCCGGCGGGCCGTCAGCGGGAGCGACCGGCTGCCGTTCGGGACCCTGCTGGCGGTCGGGATATGGCTGACCTGGCTCTACGGCCCGATCGGCGTCTAGATGTCGGTCGCGGTCCAGCCCTGGGTCGGAGAACCTTTGCGCGGATAGCTACGGATCGTGATCCGCTCGCGTTCACCCTCGCGCCGTTCGACCACCAGCCGCGCGACCTGGGCATCGTCATGGAACAGATAGCCCTTGATGGCGTCCAGCAAGGCCTTGGCGAGGTTGTCGAGGTCCAGCACGGGCGGATCGCCGACATGCTCCATCGTGATCTCGACCACATAGTCGCCCCAGGACGGTCGCGACGACCATTCCTTCCTCATGAACTCATAGACCAGCGGCTTGTAGTATTTGGCCTGGGTGGTCAGGCCATCGATGGTGATCTCCACCGCCTCGCCGACCTCGCGCGCCCTGACCTTGCCGGTTCCGATCCAGGCGGCCTCCGCGCCTTGCGACTTCATCGTTGAGCCGGGGGGCGAGGTCCGACGATGAAGCCGTCGCTGCCCATCTCGCACCACTCCGAATAGCCGCCCGTGGCATAGACCTGACGAAACGCGACGGGATCGTCCAGCTTCTCGGCCGTCGCGGGGTCGGAGTGAATGCCCTGTACGGTCTCCATCCCGGCCACGACCTGCCCGAAGGCCGCGAAGCCCTGGCCGTCCGGATTGCGGGCACCGCCGAAATCTAGCGACGGCGAATCCTTGACCACGATGAAGAAGCTGGAGGTCGCCGTGTCCGGCCCGTCCCGCGCCATCGAGATCGTTCCGGCGGTATGCGACAGGCCGGTATCGCGCGTCCGCTCCAGCGGAATGCCGCCGAAGCCCGGATCGTCAGGTCCGTGGGAGGAGGCGGCCTGGATCACGTCGATCGGGTTCGGATTGGTGTCGGTCTCGCTGACCACGGTGCGAAAGAAGCCGCCGCGCGGGTAATGGCCGCGCTGGACGTAGCGCAGGAAGTTGCAGGTCGTGACGGGGGCGTTGATCGCGTCCAGCGAGACGGTGATGCTGCCGTACTCGGTCCTGAGGGTCACGCGCGGCTGATAGAAGACGGGGAAGCTCTGAACCGCCACGGCCCCAGCCAACATCAGACCTGTGATCGACATCGCCTCGCCTTGCTCCCTGCCGCTCAGGTGCTACACCGCCGCGCATCCCTCCGCCACGCCTTCAGGCCATCGATTCATGACGACGCACCGCACAGAAACCGACACCTTCGGCCCGATCGAGGTCGCTGCCGACCGATACTGGGGTGCCCAGGCGCAGCGGTCGCTGGGCAATTTCAAGATCGGCTGGGAAAAGCAGCCCCTGCCGATCGTGCGGGCGCTGGGCATCGTCAAGCGCGCCGCCGCCGAGACCAACATGGCGCTGGGTCGGTTGGACCCCACCATCGGCAACGCCATCGTGCGCGCCGCCGACGAGGTGATCGAGGGCAAGCTGGACGACCACTTCCCTCTGGTCGTCTGGCAGACCGGCTCGGGCACCCAGTCCAACATGAACGCCAACGAGGTCATCAGTAACCGCGCCATCGAGATGCTGGGCGGGGAGATGGGCTCCAAGAAGCCGGTCCACCCCAACGACCACGTCAACATGAGCCAGTCGTCCAACGACACCTATCCCACGGCGATGCACGTCGCCTGCGCCGAGGAGGTGACGCACCGTCTGCTGCCCGCCCTGCAACAGCTCCGCAACGCCCTGAACGACAAGGCCGAGGCCTGGAAATCGATCATCAAGATCGGCCGGACGCATACGCAGGACGCCACGCCCCTGACGCTCGGTCAGGAATTTTCGGGCTACGTTCAGCAGGTGACCAAGGGCATCGAGCGGATCGAGGCGACCCTGCCTGACCTGATGCAGCTGGCCCAGGGCGGCACGGCCGTCGGCACCGGCCTGAACGCGCCGATCGGGTTCGCGGAAGGCGTGTCGGACCGCATCGCCGCCATCACCGGCCTGAAGTTCACGACGGCTCCGAACAAGTTCGAGGCGCTGGCCGCCCACGATGCCATGGTGTTCAGCCACGGGGCCATCAACACGGTCGCCGCGTCCCTGTTCAAAATCGCCAACGACATCCGCTTCCTGGGCTCCGGTCCCCGTTCGGGCCTGGGCGAACTGGCCCTGCCGGAGAACGAGCCGGGTTCATCGATCATGCCGGGCAAGGTCAATCCGACCCAGTGCGAAGCCCTGACCCAGGTCTGCGTCCAGGTGTTCGGTAACAACGCCGCACTGACGTTCGCGGGCTCGCAGGGGCATTTCGAGCTGAACGTCTTCAACCCGGTGATGGCCTATAATTTCCTGCAGTCGGTGCGGCTGGTGGCCGATGCGGCGGTCAGCTTCACCGAGAACTGCGTCGTCGGCATCGAGCCCCGCATCGACAATATCGAGCGCGGCCTGAACAACTCCCTGATGCTGGTCACGGCCCTGAACGGCAAGCTGGGCTACGACGCCTGCGCCAAGATCGCCAAGACCGCGCACAAGAACGGCACCACCCTGCGCCAGGAAGCCGTCGGCGGTGGCTACCTGACGGACGCGGAGTTCGACGAAGCCGTGCGACCGGAGAAGATGATCTCGCCGGGGTGAGTTTGGCAGTGCGGGCGTTTGCGGTTAGCCTCGTTGCCATGGGCAAGGTCGAACTGAACATCGGGATCGATCCGGAGCTGGTCGAGCAGGCCAAGCGCCTTGGAATTTCGATTGCCGGGATGGACGAGCGTGCGCTGAGACTTCACCTGCAGAAGGTCGATCCCGCAGGGGCCGAGGGAAGGGCGAAGCGCTGGGCCGAGGAAAATGCAGAGGCGATCAAGGATCACAACCGCCGCATCGCCGAGCGTGGCGTGCTGTCCGACTATCTCCGGACGTGGTGAGTGCGGCAGTTCGACGTCTATGAGAATCCGTCAGCGGAGGCGCGCCGGTTCGCACCCTACGTCATTGTCGTGTCGTCCCACTTGATCGTCGGTTTCGATGACGCGGTCGTGGCTCCACTGGTCAATGACAGCGCCGTGGTCGTTCCAGGGCTTGAACTTCCTGTCACGTTTGACGACCAACGGCTCGTCGTCGTTCTCACCGAACTGGCCGGCATTCAGGGGCGCTCCTTGAAGAGACGTGTCGGCTCTCCTCGCTCACGAGGACGACATCCGTCGGGCCCTCGACCGGCTTTTCACAGGCTTCTGATCAAGGCTTGTCCCGGATCGTCGCGCCGACGGGGGCCAGCGCCAGCTTGGCCAGTTCCAGGTCCTTCAGCGCGAAGGGGATGCCGATGACGGTGATGGCCTCGGCGAACGCGATGATCAGGTGCGACAGGGCGATGTACCAGCCGGCGAAGATGAACCAGATGACGTTCAGGCCGACGCCGAAGCAACCGATGTCCTTGCCCGCCGGCTCACCAGCCCAGACGACTTCGCGACCGAACGGCCAGAAGGAATAGCTGGCGATCCGCCATGCGGCGAAGCTCCACGGCAGGCCGACGACGGTCAGGGCCAGGATTGCGCCGCCCAGCAGCCACAGCAGGCCGCTGATCCAGCCTCCGAAAAAGAGCCACAACAGGTTGAGGATCAGGCGGATCAAGGCGGTCGTCTCCACGGCGCCGATGCGGCGTCGGCATCAAGATAGGGGCGGTGTGGCTTCGGTGACAGCGGTTCTGCGTGAATTCGCCGTAAGCCCTGTGGCGGATCAGCGTCCGGTGACCAGCTTGACGACGATATGGGCCGTCGTGTCGAGGATGGTCTCGGCGGGCGTATCGCCCCGTCGTAGCAGGTCGAAACCCGCCGCCATCGACTCGACCAGGTTGGCGACCTCGTAGGAGGTCAGGCGCGGGTCCAGCCCCTTGTCGTGATAACCGGTGGCATGAGCCTGGGCGATGCGGCGCTCGAAGGCGAGGTGGGAGCGACGCAGGCGTTTCACGCGGGTCTCGACGAAGCCCGGCTCACCCTTGTCGGCCAGCATGTGCTCGATGCGCAGGACGGGACCGTGTTCGCGCCAGAACATAAGCACATCGACCACATAGGCGCGGGCGGCGGTGAAGGCCCGATCGCCCGACCAGTCACTGTCGAGGTAACGCGCCAGGGGCTGGAACTCGGCCCCCGCGATCTCGCACAGGGCCAGAACCGGCTCCTCCACCGTCTTGAAATAGGTGTAGAAGTTGGATGGAGAAACACCGGCGGCGGCGGCGACGTCGGCGACCCGGATCTCTCCCAGATGACGGCCGTCCAGCAATGAACGGGTGGCGTCGAGGATCGCCTGGCGCGTCCGGCCGCCCCGCGCGCCGATGCGGTGGCCCAGTTT
This sequence comes from Brevundimonas sp. NIBR10, assembly GCF_027912515.1. Taxonomy (NCBI): domain Bacteria; kingdom Pseudomonadati; phylum Pseudomonadota; class Alphaproteobacteria; order Caulobacterales; family Caulobacteraceae; genus Brevundimonas; species Brevundimonas sp. NIBR10. The sequence continues at coordinate 3,242,936 of NZ_CP115464.1, read as the reverse complement.
GTTGGTCGTGCTGGCGGGCATGGGGGAGCTTTGCCGGAGACGTCAGAATGGTTTCGCCACACCCGGACCAAGCCGTCAACGACAGACGCCCGCTGGATTGACGCATTTCTTTGGGGAAACAAGAAATGGTGCCGGCTGCAGGAATCGAACCCGCGACATCCAGTTTACAAAACTGGCGCTCTACCAACTGAGCTAAGCCGGCCCACGGTCGCCCTTTTGGGCGTCGGATCGCGGCCTTATGCTGGCACAATCGGTCGCGGGCAAGCACATTGCCGCGCATGAAGCTGTCCTTCCCCTATCTCGCGCCGATCCTGATGCTGGTCGCCTCCAACGTCTTCATGACGGCGGCCTGGTACGGCCATCTGAAGTTTGGGTCCAGGCCGCTGTGGATCGTGGTGATCGTCAGCTGGGGCATCGCTCTGTTCGAGTACTGCCTGGCGGTGCCGGCCAACCGGATCGGCCATCAGGTCTATTCGACGGCTGAGCTGAAGACGATGCAGGAGGTGATCACCCTGATCGTGTTCGCGGTCTTCTCCGTGACCTTCCTGGGCGAGAAGCTCACGCTGAACCACGCCGTGGGGTTCGCCCTGATCATCGGCGGGGCCTGGTTCATCTTCCGGGGCCCGCTCTAGTCGAGAGCGGCAGCGATCCGTTCCGCCAGCGATCTCAACACGTCGGCGTCGGCCATGGGAGCGTGGCCGTGGCCCTTGAGCGGGCGATCGGCCCAGCGCGGGATGATGTGGAAATGCAGGTGGAACACGGTCTGGCCGCCGGCCTCGCCGTTGAACTGCATGATGCTGAAGCCCTCGGGCGACAGGGCCTTCGCCACGGCGCGGGCGGTGCGCTGGGTTGCGGCGGCCAACGTCGCCAGCACCTCGGGCTCGACCTCCAGCAGGTTTCGGGCCCGCGAGGTCTTGGAGATCACCAGAACATGACCCTCGGATTGCGGAAAGACATCCATGAAGGCGAGGACGTCGTCGTCCTCCCAGACCTTCACGGCGGGAATCTCGCCCTTGAGGATGCGGGCGAAGATGTTTGCGGGGTCGTAGGCGCCGGTCAGGCTCATCGCGCGTTCTCCTGTATGAGCCGTCTCTAGCAACGGCGCGGCGCGGGGACTATCCGTGTCGCGAACCAGGAGTTCCACCATGACCGATACCCCGTCCGAAGCCGATCTGAATGCGCTGGACATCACCGACGCCGAGGCCGCCGTGGTCAACAGCATCGCCCAGCCCCTGGTGCCCGGTGCCGCGCCGGACGCCAACGACGACCTGGTCCAGATCGAATCGACGAGCGACGGCGTCGTCTTCGTCACCATCAACCGGCCGCAGAAGAAGAATGCCTTCGACGCCGCCACCATCGCGGCCCTGCATGAGGCGTTCGAGACGCTGCATGGGGCGGACCATGTACGGGTCGTCTTCCTGCGCGGGGCGGGGGGGACCTTCAGCGCCGGGGCCGACCTGTCCTGGATGCGCGCCGCCGCCGACTGGTCCGAGAGCGACAACCGCGACGACGCCATGGGTCTGGCCCGGATGCTTAAAAGCCTTCACGACGTCCCGGCCCTGACGGTCGCCATCGTCGAGGGTGCGGCCATGGGGGGCGGAGCCGGGATGGTCTGCGCCTGCGACATGGCGGTGGCCGTCGAGGGGGCCCGGTTCGCCTTCTCCGAGGTCAAGCTGGGTCTGATCCCCGCGACCATCGCCCCCTATGTGGTCGAGGCAGTGGGGGCGCGGCGGGCGCGGGCGCTGTTCCTTACGGGAAACACCTTTGATGCCGGCTATGCCGCCCATCTGGGGCTGATCGACATGGTCCTGCCCGACGAGGCGGCGATCGACAGCTTCGTGACCATGCTGACCGACAGTCTGGGCGGCAGCGCGCCGGGAGCCATGGGCGACGCCAAGCGGCTGGTGCATCATGTGGCGGGGCATCGGCTGGATACCGGCCTGATGGAAGACACCGCCAGGCGGATCGCCCGTGCCCGTGTGTCCGCCGAGGGCCAGGAAGGCGTCCGCGCCTTCCTCGACAAGCGCAAGCCCGTCTGGGCGACCTGATCCGACGCGGCCAAGCGCACGGGCGGCTTGAGACGTTCGGCGGAGGGGATTAGGTCTGCGCCATGCGCCAGACCTTCGACGAAACCACCGATCCGTCCTTTGGGGCGAAACACCTCCCGCTCGTGCGCGCGCGATTGCTGGAGCAGGGGCTGGACGGCCTGCTGGTCCCGCATGAGGACGAGCATCAGAACGAATATCTGCCCGAGGCCAACGACCGTCTGGCTTGGCTGACGGGGTTCACCGGCTCGGCGGGGGCCGCCGTGGTGATGACGGATCGGGCGGCGGTGTTCGCGGACGGTCGCTATACCGTTCAGGTGCGTGCGCAGGTCGATGCGGATCAGTTCGAGATCCTCGACCTCGTCGAGGGCGGGGTGCCGGCCTATCTGGAGCGGGCGCCCAAGGGGGCGGTGATCGGTTATGACGCCCGGCTGCATAGCCCGGATGCGCTGGAGACCCTGGAGCGCGCGGTCGCGAAGGCCGGCGCGGCGCTGAGGCCGGTCGATGTCAATCCCCTGGACGCCGCCTGGGCCGAGGCCCGTCCGGCCCAGCCGCAGGCCCCGATCGTGCCGCACGAGGACCGATACTCAGGCGAAAGCCATTCCTCCAAGCGCGAACGGATCGGCCGCGCCGTGGCCGAGGTCGGAGCGGACGCGGCGGTCCTGACCGCAGCGCCGTCGATTGCCTGGCTGTTCAACGTCAGGGGCGGGGACGTGATCCGTTCGCCCCTGCCCATGGGTCAGGCCATCCTAAACGCCGATGGAACCGCGGACCTGTTCGTCGATCCCGCCAAGGTGACCAATGAGTTGCCCGGCTGGCTGGGGGACGCCGTCACCCTGAAGCCGAGCGAGGCTCTGGAAGCGGCGCTGGACGCGCTGGCGGGCAAGACGGTGCTGATCGATCCGGTCCAATCCTCTGCCTGGTATTTCGACCGGCTGGAAAGGGCGGGGGCCAGGATCGTGCGCGCCATGGACCCGTGCGCCGTGCCGCGCGCGGCCAAGAACCCCGTCGAGATCGAGGGGACGCGTCGGGCCCACATCCGTGACGGTGCCGCCCTGACCCGGTTCCTGCACTGGGTCGATACGGTGGCGCAGGACACCCTGCCCAGCGAGCGCGAGATCGTCGGCGTGCTGGAGGGTTTCCGCGAGGCCACGGGGGCTCTGAAGGACCTGTCTTTCGACACCATCGCCGGGGCCGGGCCCAACGGCGCCCTGCCGCACTACAAGCCCGTGGGCGACAAAATCCGGCGGATCGAGAAGGGGTCGCTCCTGCTGGTCGACGGCGGCGGTCAGTATCTGGACGGCACCACCGACGTGACCCGGACCGTGGCGATCGGCGAGCCGACCGCCGACCAGCGGCGGATGTTCACCCTGGTCCTCAAGGGCCATATCGCCATGGCGACGATCCGCTTCCCGGCGGGGACGACGGGGCATCAGCTGGACGCCATCGCGCGCCAGCCGATGTGGATGGCCGGGCTCGATTACGACCATGGCACGGGCCACGGCGTCGGGTCCTACCTCGGCGTCCACGAAGGGCCGCAGCGGATCGCCAAGGCGGTCAACACCCAGCCGCTGCTGACCGGGATGATCCTGTCCAACGAGCCGGGCTACTATCGCGAAGGGCACTGGGGCATCCGGATCGAGACGCTGCAGGTCGTCACGGCGCCCGAGCCCATACCGAGCGGCGAGCGGCCGATGCATGGGTTCGAGCAACTGACGTTCGCGCCGCTGGACCGCAAACTGATCGACGTCGAGATGCTGACGACGGCCGAGCGGGCCTATGTCGACGCCTACCATGCCGAAGCCCTGGCCAAGGTCGGGCCGCTGCTGGCAGAGGGGATGCAGGCGGATGCGGCGGCATTGGCGTGGCTGAAAGCGGCCTGCGCGCCGCTTTGAGGGAGTTGGGCCATGTGGTAGAAGCGGTTCTACCATGCTGAACATCAAGAACCCCGAGACCCACAGGCTGGCCAAGGAACTGGCGGCCCGACGCGGCGAAAGCCTGACGGGTGTAGTGACTTACGCCCTGCGCGAGCAGTTGGCGCGCGAGCCGGAGCCGGTAAAGAAGAAGGCGACGATGGAAGAGTTGTTGGCCCTCGTGGATGAAATTCGGAAAGCGGCACCCCCCGAGTTCTTCGAGACGGAAGACCCCACTGCGGAATTCTACGACCCCGAAACGGGCTTGCCGATTTGATCGTCGACACGTCCGCGCTGGTCGCGATTATCAATTCCGAGCCCGAAGCCGAGCGGTTCCTGTCCATCCTGATCCGCGAGCCAAGGGTACGCTTGTCGGCTGTGACCTATTTCGAGTTCGGCATGGTGGTCGACAACTGGCGGGACGAACCCACATCGTTGAAGGTTGATCGATTGTTGTCGGGGGTCGAAGCCGAGATCGTGGAGGTGGATGCCGATACAGCCCGGCTTGCCCGCGCCGCCTACAGGCGGTTCGGCAAGAAGAACCATCCGGCAAAGCTGAACTTCGGCGACTGCTTCGCCTACGCCCTCGCCAAACAGACCGGTGAGCCCCTGCTGTTCAAGGGTGATGACTTCGCACAGACGGATATCGTTTCGGCGGTCTGACCTTGCGGATCGACGGGGCGGTGCCGACCTTCAGGTTTCAGCTCAGCCTCAGGAGTACGCCCATGAAGACCCGTCGTCTCGGACCGAATGGTCCCGAAGTGTCTGCCATCGGCCTGGGCTGCATGGGAATGGCGTCCTTCTACGGGACCCCGTCGGACGAGGCGCAGGCGACGGCCGTGATTCACCGCGCTCTGGACCTGGGCATTACCCTGTTCGACACGGCCGAGATGTACGGCCCCCACACCAATGAAATCCAGGTCGGCAAGGCGCTGGCTGACCGACGCGACAGGGCCTTCGTCGCGACGAAATTCGGCATCGGTTACAACGCCGATCGCACGGCGCTGAAGGTGGACGGCTCGCCCGCCAACGCCCGCCGATCGATCGAAGGCAGCCTGACCCGCCTCGGCATGGATCATGTCGATCTCTACTATCTGCACCGCGTCGATGCCGACACGCCGATCGAGGAGACGGTCGGGGCGATGGCCGAGCTGGTCACCGAGGGCAAGGTCCGGTTCCTGGGCCTGTCGGAGGCCGCGCCCGACACCATCCGCCGGGCCCACGCCACCCATCCGATCACGGCGCTTCAGACCGAATACTCCCTGTGGAGCCGCGAGCCCGAGGGCGACATCCTGACGACGGTGCGTGAACTCGGTATCGGCTTCGTCCCCTACAGCCCGCTGGGCCGTGGCTTCCTGTCGGGTGAGATCCGGTCGATCGATGACCTGGAAGAGGGCGACTTCCGCCGTTCCAACCCCCGCTTCATGGGCGAGAATTTCCAGAAGAACCTCGACCTCGTCGAGGCGGTCAAGGCCATCGCCCACGACCGGGGCATCACGGCGGCGCAACTGGCCCTGGCGTGGGTGCTGGCGCAAGGTGACGACCTGGTCCCCATCCCGGGTACCCGGCGGATCGCGACGCTGGAGGACAATGCGGCGGCGGCAGACGTCGTCCTGACGCCCGAAGACCTGGCCGAGATCGAAGCGGTCTTCCCCCGCGATGCGGCATCGGGTCATCGCTATGCCGAGGCGGCGCGTTCAGCGCTTAACCGCTGAGGGGTGAGGGGGCTCCTACGCCCCTCAGGCCGTACCAACTCGACCGACGACCGCCTCATCAAATGTATAGGAATATAATCAGAGCGGCTACTTAAAACCGAGCCTTTCGGCCTCCACTTCGCCAGAGGGTCTTTGACAATGCGACGAGGCGAGCCATCAGGGCCGGCCGTCCCAATTTCACATAATCTGGAGCCGATGCAGATGGCCCGATCTGCTAACGCATTGATTTGTAGACGAACTGGATCGACTTGCATCAGCGCAATGTCACGTTCGTTTCTGTCACCGTGACATTTCCTGTTCCTTCCGGCCTCCGGACGCAGACCAGGCTTGATCGCTTTCGACGCAAATCCTGTCTCCATTCAAACGAGGGGACATGAATCAGGAAATGAGCGCCAGCCATTCGTCCTCGGTCAGCACGGCGACCCCGTGCTTCTGGGCATCGGCCAGTTTGGAGCCTGCGCCGGGGCCAGCGACGACATAGTCGGTCTTCTTCGACACCGACCCCGACACCTTGGCCCCCAGGCTTTCGGCGCGGGCCTTGGCCTCGTCGCGGGTGAAGCGTTCGAGCGAGCCGGTGAAGACCACGGTCTTGCCCGCAACCGGGCTGTCGGTCTTCGGCCGTTCGGCATCCACGATCAGAGCGAGTTCGGCGATCAGGGCATCGACGACCGCGCGGTTGTGAGCCTCGTGGAAGAAGTCGGCGATGGCGCGCGCCGCGACGGGGCCCACGCCGGCGATGCCGGCGATCTCGCCGAGCGTCATGGACGGGCCGTCCTCCCGGGCGATCCGTGCCAGCTCGCGGATGCCGGCCCAATCGCTTGCCAACGGGGCCAGGGCGCGCCGGGCCGGGGCGGCGATGCCGGGGAAGGCGAGGGCCAGCTTCTGGTCGATCGGGGCTTCCGGCCAGGGATCGGCAGGCGACAGTTCGGCAGCGGCCATGACGGACAGGGTGCGGGGTGAGACGCCGTGGCCCTCGGCCAGCAGGGTCCATTCGGGCGAGGGCAGGCCGGAGGCGGCGTCCAGTCCTGCCGCATGGAAGCTGGCCCAGTCGCCGAAATGCCGCGCCAGCAGCAGCGAGGTCTGATCCCCGATATCGCGGATACCCAAGGCGAAGATCAGCCGCTCCAGCGCGATGTTGCGCCGCGCGTCGATGCCCGCGATCAGGTTCCGTACGCTGGTCTCGCCATAGCCGTCCTCGGCGCGAAGCTGGTCCAGTTTTTCGGTGTCCCGGGCCAGGCGGAAGATGTCGGCGGGCTCGTTGATCCAGCCGCGATCATGGAAGGCGATCAACTGTTTCTCGCCGAGGCCCTCGATGTCGAAGGCGCGGCGGGAAACGAAATGCTTCAGGCGTTCGATCAATTGAGCATTGCAGATCAGGCCCCCGGTGCAGCGTCGGCGCACATCATCGCCCTCACGCACGGCCTCCGAGCCACAGACGGGGCAGTGGGTCGGGAAGACGTAAGGCGCGGCGTCGGTTGGGCGTTTCTCGAGCACCACGGAGACGATCTGGGGGATGACGTCGCCGGCGCGTTGCAGGACGACGGTGTCGCCGAGCCGTACGTCCTTCCTCGCGATCTCGTCCTCGTTGTGCAGGGTGGCGTTCCTGACCACGACGCCGCCGACGGTCACGGGGGCCAGGCGCGCTACGGGGGTCAGGGAGCCGGTGCGGCCGACCTGGATGTCGATCCCCTCCAGCACAGTGGTCGCCTGTTGCGCCGGGAATTTGTGGGCGATGGCCCAGCGGGGGCTGCGCGAGACGAAGCCGAGCCGCTCCTGCCAGTCCAGCCGATCCACCTTGTAGACCACCCCGTCGATGTCATAGCCGAGGCCGGCGCGGTCGGTCTCCAGACCGCGATAGATATCCATGAGACCCGCTGTGTCCTCGACCCGGACCGAGCGCGGATTGACCTTGAAGCCCCAGGATTTCAGCGCGTTCAGCGCCCCTTCCTGCGTCTCGGCGAAGGGCGCAGAAACCTGGCCCCAGGCGTAGGCGAAGAAGGCGAGGGGGCGGGCCGCCGTGACCGTCGGATCGATCTGGCGCAGCGACCCGGCGGCGAAGTTCCGGGGGTTGGCATAGGTCCGCGAGCCCGCCGCCTCGGCTGCGGCATTGAAGGCGGCGAAGGCGTCATTGGGGGCATAGACCTCGCCCCGCACCTCGATCAGGTCCGGCCAGCCGGTGCCGGACAGCCGATGCGGGATGTCGGAAATGGTCTTAAGATTGGCCGTTATATCCTCGCCGGCCCGGCCGTCGCCGCGCGTCGCCCCCTGGACCAGGACGCCCTTCTCATAGCGGATGTTGGCGGACAGACCGTCGATCTTGGGCTCTGCGACGAAGGCGACCGGATCTGCGGCGGGCAGTTTCAGGAAGCGCTGGATCCGGGCCACGAAGTCGGCGACGTCGCCCTCGTCGAAGGCGTTGTCGAGCGACAGCATGGGGACGCCGTGTCGGACTTCCGAGAACTGCGCGGACACAGGCGCGCCGACCTTCAGCGACGGCGAATCCTCGCGGACCATGGCCGGAAACCGCGTCTCGATGGCCAGGTTGCGGGCCTTGAGCGCATCGTATTCGGCGTCGGTGATCTCGGGTGCGGCTTCGGCATAGAGGGCGTCGGCCTCGGCCATGGCGGTCGCCAGACGGGCCAGTTCGTCGCGCGCCTGGGGCTCGGTCAGGTCTTCTACGGGTGTCTCGGCCATGGGAATCGCAAACGCTGGAGTCGGTCCTCGGTTTAGCATCGGAGCGGACCATGACACGATCTTAAGCTGACGCGGTCGCAGCGGCGGATTATGCATCCGGCCTGTATCCAGGAGTCGCCATGTCCCGCTCGAACACCGCCGCGATCGCGGGCCTCACCCTGGCGGCGCTGCTGGGACTGTCTGCCTGCGATACGGTCGGCCTTTTGCCGGAAGCGGCCCCGGCTCCGGCCGCCGCCGCCGCGCCGCCGCTACAGCCGGTCCCCGAGCAACTGCTGGCGGACGTTCGCATCCTTTCGGCCGATGACATGGAGGGGCGTGATACCGGCTCGCCCGGCGGTGAGCGGGCGCGGGCCTATATCGTGTCGCGGCTGGAGGCGATCGGGATCGCGGCCCCGCCCATGGGCCGGTTGCAGCCGTTCGCGGCCGAGGTCCCTACCCGGACGGGTCCGAAACGGTATGCGGGGACCAATATCCTCGGCCTCATCCCCGGGACGCGCGTGCCCGACCGCTATATCGTCATCAGCGCCCATTATGACCACGTCGGGACCCGGGACGGTCTGATCTACAACGGGGCGGACGACAATGCGTCGGGCGTAGCCACCATGCTGGAGATCGCCACCCGGCTGAAGGCCCAACCGCCCGAGCACAGCGTCATCATCGTGGCCTTCGACGGCGAGGAGCGCGGGCTGATCGGCGCCAAGCATTTCGTCCAGGCCCCGCCGGTGCCCCTGACCTCCATCGCCTTGAACCTGAATTTCGACATGACCGCCCGCGCCGAAGCTGACGGCCATCTCTGGGTCACCGGGACCTGGCAGCACCCGACGCTGCGTCCGATGCTGGAGTCAGTCACGGCGGTCGGCCCCGTCTCCCTGGCCTTCGGCAAGGACACGCCTCAGGATACGGGCGCGAACAACTGGGTCGAGGCGTCTGACCATGGTGCCTTCTTCAAGGCCGGTATCCCGTTCCTGTATCTGGGCGTCGACTACCACCCCGACTATCACCGGCCGTCCGACGATTTCGAGCGGATCACCCCGTCGGTGTTCGCCAGCGCGACCGAGGTGGCGGTATCGGCGTTCCGGGCGCTGGACCGGGCGATGGACCGCTGATCGCGGCCGATTTTCAGTCGCAAAGATAGCTCTTGCGTCAAGCTTGGCTTGGTCGTCATCGTCTCCACCCGATCAGGATTGACGAAACGACCATGACAACCGCGACCCCCGATACGTTCGACCTTCAGCGCATCCAGAAAATCCGCAAATGGGTGCTGGGCGTGGCCTTGCTGGCCGCGGTCGGCCTGGCGATGTTCAGCACGACCTGGTGGGGCGAGGGCGCGGTTCATAGCGGCGTGGAGGCGTTCGGTCTCGGTGCCATCGTCTTCAGCATCGTCGGCCGTGCCTGGTGCTCGCTCTACATCGGTGGGCGCAAGAAGGCCGAGATCGTGTCGACGGGGCCTTACTCCCTCAGCCGGAACCCGCTGTATGTGTTCAGCTATGCGGGCGCGTTCGGTGTCGGCGCCCAGACGGGAAGCCTGACCATCGCGGCCCTGTTCGTCGTCATCGCGGTGGTGGTGTTCCGCATGACCATCGCCAAGGAGGAGGCCTGGCTGTCGGCCGAGTTCGGCGAGACCTACAAATCATACATGGCACGGACACCGCGTTGCGGGCCGGACTTCTCGAAGTGGCGGGACGAGGACGAACTGAACATACGCCCCCGATTCTTCCTGACCACCCTGCGCGACGGGCTGGTCTTCCTGGCGGCGATCCCGGTGTTCGAGGGGATCGAGCTGGCGCAGCGTGCCGGGTGGTTGCCGATCCTGCTTCGGCTGCCCTGAACCGACGGGCGATGTGAAAAGGGCGACCCGTGAGGGCCGCCCCGGTTCACGTCAGTTGACGGTCGCCTTGATGATCTTGCCCGGGTTCCGGGCGGCTCGCCCTTTGGCAGGGCGTCGACATGGTCCATACCCTCGATCACTTCGCCCCAGACGGTGTACTGGCGATCCAGGAAGGTCGCGTCGTCCAGGCAGATGAAGAACTGCGAGTTGGCGGTGTCGGGCTGCGACGTGCGGGCCATCGAGCAGACGCCGCGCACGTGGCGCTCGGCCGAGAACTCGGCCTTCAGGTTGGGCTTCTTGGAGCCCGAGGTGCCGGTGCCGGTCGGGTCGCCGCCCTGGGCCATGAAGCCGGCGATGACGCGGTGGAAGACCACGCCGTCATAGAAGCCTTCGCCGGCCAGTTCGGTGATGCGGGCCACGTGGCCGGGTGCCAGGTCGGGCCGCAGCTTGATGACAACGTCGCCGGTGTCGAGGGTGAGGGTCAGGGTCTGGTCGGCCAACGGCGCGCTCCTTTTGTCGATTGTGGCGGGGGTCATAGCCCGTGACGTCGCCTACGGCTATGTGGGAAGCATGACTGACGACGAAAAGCCCCCCGTGACGGATTCAGAGCCCGCCCGGCGCAAGATGGTACGCCCGCCCAGCGGCGGGACCGCCGCCGGCCGCGGCATGGGCACCCAGATGAAGACGGCCGACAAGAAGTCGATGTCCTCGATCCAGTGGATCAAGCGCCAGCTGGCCGATCCCTGGTCCGAGAAGGCCCGCGCCGAGGGCTATCGCAGCCGCGCCGCCTTTAAATTCTCGGAGATCGACGACCGGTTCCGGCTGGTCAAGAAGGGCTGTCGCGTCATCGACCTAGGGGCCGCGCCGGGCGGCTGGGTCCAGGTCTGCGTCAATCGAGGTGCGGCCAATGTGGTCGGTGTGGACCTGTTGCCGATCGAGCCTATTCCGGGCTCGATCCTGATCCAGGCCGATTTCACCGATCCTGGCGTGGACCAACAGTTGCTGGACGCGTTGGGGGGCAGCCCGACCTGGTGCTGTCCGACATGGCCCACAACACGGTCGGCCATCGCCAGACGGATCACCTGAAGATCATCGCCCTGATCGAAATCGCCTCGGACTTCGCCATCCGCACGCTGAAGCCCGGCGGGCATTTCGTGACCAAGAATTTCCAGGGCGGCGATGCGGGCCGCGTCCTGGCCGAACTGCGCGAGGCCTTCCATGAGGTCAAATACGTGAAACCGGCCGCGAGCCGGAAAGGGTCGTCGGAGGTCTATCTGGTGGCGCTGAACCGGCGGTAGATCAGGCGATTACATACGCGCGCGCCGCCTTGCGCGCCTCTAGCCGGGCCCAGATCCGGTCGTGCAGGGTGAAGAAGACGGTCTGGACGAGGGGTTCGACGAGGCCGATCGCTAGGGCCAGACGCCAGTTCTGGGTCAGGGCCATCGCCACACTGACGGCGACGACGAAATGCATGACGCCGTAGGTCACGGTCTTCAACGCGACCTGTTTCAGGGAGCGAGGCAGGCCGTGCGAATGGCCATGGGGGCCGTGCAGCCGCGACTGTTCGTTCCGGTCCATCACGTCGAGGCGTGCGGAGACGGCCTCGGCACCTTCTTCGGCCATCGACAGACGCGCCCGCCGTTCGATCCGGTGCCAGATCCGATCGTGTATCGTATAGGCAAACGTCTGGAAGATCGGCTCGACGACACCGACGGCCAGGGCCATTCTCCAATCGCGCGTGATCGCGAATGCCACAAGGACCGCCACGATCAGGTGCATGACGCCGTAGCTCGCGACCTTGAGCGCGAGCCGGCGGATAGACTGGGCGATCATCTGGACCATGACTGGCAAATGAGAATGGGTCGCATGTGTTGCAAGGCGTGCGTCGATCTTTCGACGATGGCCTTCTTCAGTCCGGGCCCGGCGCTGCGGAGGTTGACTTCGCAACCGCGAAAGAGGATAGGCGGCCCGCAAAACGGAGACTCCCATGGAGATTCGCGAAGGCCTTACCTTCGACGATGTTTTGCTCGAACCCGGCCCGTCCGAGACACTGCCCGCAGATGCGGATGTGTCCACACGGCTGACGCGCGACATCCGGCTGAACATCCCGCTGACCTCGTCGGCGATGGACACAGTGACCGAAAGCCGGCTGGCGATCGCCATGGCCCAGGCCGGCGGTCTGGGCATCATCCACCGCAACATGAGCGCCGAACAGCAGGCCGATCAGGTCCGCGAGGTCAAACGCTACGAAAGCGGCATGGTCATCAACCCGGTGACCATCTCGCCGGACACGACTCTGGGCGAGGTCTGGGACATCGTCGCCCGGCGCAAATTCAGCGGCTTTCCGGTGGTCGATCCGCAGACCGGGCGTCTGGTCGGCATCCTGACCAACCGCGACATGCGGTTCGACACCGACCGGAACCGTCGGGCGTCTGAGCTGATGACGACCGGCGATCTTATCACTGTGCGTGAAGGCGCCGGGCGGGACGAGGCGAGGGCGCTGCTTCGCGACAAGAAGATCGAACGGGTCATCGTTGTCGACGAGGACTATCGCGCCACCGGCCTGATCACGATGAAGGACATCGAGAAGGCCCAGGCCCACCCGCACGCCGCCAAGGACGAGCAGGGACGTCTGCTGGTCGGCGCGGCTTCCACGGTCGGCGACGCGGGCTATGAGCGGGCCATGGCGCTCGCGGACGCCGGTTGCGACGTGGTCGTCATCGACACCGCCCACGGTCATTCGGTCCAGGTGGCGCGGGTCGTCGAGCGGATCAAGCGCGAGAACAACCGGCTCCAGATCATCGCCGGAAACGTGGCCACATACGACGCCACGCGCGCCCTGATCGACGCCGGTGCCGATGCAGTGAAGGTCGGGATCGGGCCGGGCAGCATCTGCACCACCCGCATCGTCGCCGGCGTCGGCGTGCCGCAACTGACCGCCATCATCGACTCGGTGCGGGCGGCCAAGGATTCCGGCGTTCCGGTCATCGCCGACGGCGGGATCAAATACTCGGGCGACCTGGCCAAGGCGATCGCGGCGGGTGCCTCGGTCGCCATGATGGGCTCGATGTTCGCGGGCACGGACGAGAGCCCCGGCGAGGTGTTCCTGTACCAGGGTCGGTCCTACAAGAGCTATCGCGGCATGGGCTCGGTCGGGGCGATGGGCGCGGGTTCCGCCGATCGCTACTTCCAGAAGGAAGTGGAGGACACCCAGAAGCTGGTGCCCGAGGGCATCGAGGGCCAGACCCCCTACAAGGGACCGATCGCGCCGGTGCTGCACCAGATGATCGGGGGCCTGCGCGCCGCCATGGGCTATGTCGGCGCGCCCGATATCGCCGAGTTCCAGGCGCGGGCGAAGTTCGTGCGCATCACGGGGGCGGGCCTTCGCGAAAGCCATGTCCACGACGTGATGATCACCCGCGAAGCGCCGAACTATCGGCAGGGATAGACGATGTTCAACATGACGCCCGAACTGACCTATGCCGCCCTGACCATTCTGCTGGCGGTGGTGCAGATATTCCTGCCCGCGACAGGTCGGACGCTGCAGCATGGGCCGAAGTGGAATGCCGGGCCGCGCGATGAAGACGTGCCGGCGTCGAATGTCGTCACAGGGCGGCTGGAACGCGCCCAGGCCAACCTCTACGAGACGCTGCCGCTGTTCCTCGGGGCGGTCCTGATCGCCCATGTCTCGGGCGAGGACGGATTTCTGACGTACTGGGGCGCTACGCTCTATTTCTGGGCTCGCGTGCTCTATGTCCCGTTGTACGCCTTCGGCGTTACGGGCTTGCGCAGCCTGGTCTTCCTCGTATCGCTCGCCGGTCTGTTGATGATCGTCGCCGCCCTTTTCCTTTGAAAGCCTAAGTGACCCCAGCCGCTCGTCTCGCCGCCGCCGCCTCCGTCCTGGATTCCATCGCCCAGGGCCGCCAACCGGCCGAGGCCGTGCTCAAGGCCTGGGGAACTGCCAATCGCTATGCGGGGTCCAAGGACCGCCGGGCCATCGCCGATCAGGTCTACAAGGTGCTGCGCGCGCGGGGCCGACTGGTCTGGGCCATGGGGGGGCGCGAGGACGGGCGGGCCCTCGTCATCGGCGCTCTTAGCTTGATCGACGGGTTGACAATCGAGGAGATCGAGGCGCTGCATTCCGGTGATGGATACGGCCCCAAGCCCCTGTCCAAGCAGGAGCGGTCGCGCATCAGCCTGACCGGGGACGAGGTGCCCGGCTGGATCGCGGCGGGCCTGCCCGAGTTCGTCATGGAGGACTTCAAGTCCAGCTTCGGCGACCGATGGGCCGAAGAGGCCGCCGGGCTGATGCTGCCGCGCGCGCCGATCGACCTGCGGGTCAATGCAGCCAAGGCGACGGTGGCCGAGGTCGAGGCGGAACTGCGCGAGGCGGGGCTGAACCCGGCGCGCACGCCCTGGTCGGCCTGGGGCCTGCGCCTGTCGGCCGAGCCGCCGCCGAACGTCCAGGCGCTGGCGGCCTTCAAGGACGGTCGGATCGAAATTCAGGACGAGGGCAGCCAGATCGTCTGCGCCCTGGCCGTAGCTCAGCCCGGGATGACCGTCGTGGATTATTGCGCCGGGGGCGGGGGCAAGACCCTGGGCCTCGCCATGGGCATGGCAGGGGAGGGCAGTGACCGCCGCCCGGTCGAGCCTGCCGAGCCCGAAAAGGTCTGGACGCCGACCGGCTGGGTCGAAGCGCCGAAGGGATCGCGCGCGACGCCGACGCCGGTCGGGATCGATGGGCGGTTGATCGCCTGTGACGTGGTGCAGAAGCGGCTCGACAACATCAAGCCCCGGCTGCAACGCGCGGGCGTGTCGGCGGAACTGCTGCAACTCGGGCCCAATGGCGGCGGGGTCGAGGACCTCGTGGAACAGGCCGACGTGGTGTTCGTCGATGCCCCCTGCACCGGCACGGGCACTTGGCGGCGCAAACCCGAGGACGCCTGGCGGTTGAAGCCCGAAGACGTCGCCCGGATGCACACCCTCCAGATGGCGATCGTCGCGCGGGCGGCCAAGCTGGTGAAACCGGGCGGACGGCTGGTCTATGTGACCTGTTCGATGCTGAGGCAGGAGAACGAGGCGACCATGGATGCCTTCGAGGAGGACCATCCCGGGTTCGCGCCGGTGCCGATGGCTGAGGCGGTCGGGTCGCCGCACTTGACCGACGGGGGTCGCAACCGGCTGGTCGAACTGGCCGAGGGCGGGCACCGGCTGCGGCTCTCGCCGGCGACGACGGGCACCGACGGCTTCTTCACCGCCGTTTATGAGCGGCGGGCGTGAGCGGCGCGGCGTTTGAACTGAAGGCCTTCGGGCCCATCTCCGCGCTGTGCGTGATGGCGGCCGAGGCGGAATACGGCCCAGCGCTCCGTGCACGGATCAAACCGCTGATCACCGGCGTAGGACCCGTCGAGGCGGCAGTCGAAACGACGGCGGCCCTCGCCGAACTTGCCCGCACGGACACCCTGCCGGACCTGGTGATCTCGCTGGGATCGGCCGGTTCGCAGACCCTGGATCATGGTCGCATCTACTGGATCGACGAGGTGGCCTATCGCGACATGGATGCGACCGTGCTCGGTTTTGCGCCCGGCGTGACGCCGTTCCTGGACCTGCCCGCCAGCCTGACCTTGGCCAGCGGGCCGCAGGGCCAGCCCTACGCGCGGCTGGCGACCGGGGGCAGCGTGGTCTCTGGCGAGGCCTATGACGCTATCGATGCCGACATGGTGGACATGGAGACCTATGCCGTGGTCCGCGCCGCCGCCCGGTTCGGCCTGCCCGTGATCGGCCTGCGCGGCGTGTCGGACGGCAAGGCCGATCTGACCGGGCTGTCCGACTGGACCGACACCCTGCATGTGATCGACGAAGGTCTCGCCGAGGCGCTGGACCTGCTGGAACACGAACTTACCCGGCTGACCGCCGAGCCCACCGACGCCTGACTGGAGCCCCCATGACCGATCACCAGAAGGTTCTCATCGTCGATTTTGGCAGCCAGGTGACGCAGCTGATCGCGCGGCGTCTGCGCGAGGCGAGCGTCTATTGCGAGATTCATCCTTATGCGAAGGCGGAGGTCGCGCTGGCGGCGATGACGCCGGCAGCGATCATCCTGTCGGGTGGTCCGGAGAGCGTGCACGAAGAGGGCAGCCCACGCGCGCCCCAGGCCGTGTTCGAGGCCGGGGTGCCCGTGCTGGGCATCTGCTACGGCGAGATGACGATGTGCGAACAGTTGGGCGGCAAGGTCGAGGGCGGCCACACCCGCGAGTTCGGCCGCGCGGAGATCACCGTCGCCAAATCCTCCCCACTGCTGGCCGGTCTGGCCGATGTCGGCGAGGACGAGACCGTCTGGATGAGCCACGGCGACAAGATCGTCGCCATCCCCGAGGGCTTCGACGTCGTCGCCACCTCGGCCGGCAGTCCCTACGCCGTCATCGCCGATGAGACCCGCCGGTTCTACGGCGTCCAGTTCCACCCCGAGGTGATGCACACCCCGCGCGGCGCGACGATGCTCAAGAACTTCACCCACGGCATCGCCGGGCTGAAGGGCGACTGGACGATGGCTGCCTATCGCGACGAGAAGATCGCCCAGATCCGCGAACAGGTCGGGTCGGCCAAAGTCATTTGCGGCCTGTCCGGCGGGGTCGATTCATCGGTGGCGGCGGTGCTGATCCATGAGGCCATCGGCGACCAGTTGACCTGCGTGTTCGTCGACACCGGCCTGCTGCGCAAGGACGAGGCGAAACAGGTCACGACCCTGTTCCGCGAGCACTACAACATCCCCCTCATCCACGTTGATGCGTCGAAGGAATTTCTCGGCGAACTGGCGGGCCAGTCGGACCCCGAGACCAAGCGCAAGACCATCGGCCGGGTCTTCATCGAGATCTTCGACCGCGAGGCCAACAAGATCGAGGGCGCCGAGTTCCTGGCCCAGGGCACCCTCTATCCCGACGTGATCGAGAGCGTGTCCTCTTCGAGTGGCAAGGCCCACGTCATCAAGAGCCACCACAACGTGGGCGGCCTGCCCGACTATATGAAGCTGAAGCTGGTCGAGCCGTTGCGCGAGCTGTTCAAGGATGAAGTTAGGGCTCTGGGCCGCGAGCTGGGCCTGACCGATGCCTTCGTCGGCCGCCACCCGTTCCCCGGACCAGGCCTGGCCATCCGCATACCGGGCGAGATCACGCCCGAAGCCGTCGAGACCCTGCAACAGGCCGACGCCATCTACCTCGACGAAATCCGCAAGGCCGGTCTCTACGACAGCATCTGGCAGGCCTTCGCCGTGCTGTTGCCGGTCAAGACCGTCGGGGTCATGGGCGACGCCCGGACCTATGAGAAGGTCCTGGCCCTGCGCGCCGTGTCATCCACCGACGGCATGACCGCGGACTTCTTCGAGTTTCCATGGGACGTCCTCGGCAAATGCGCGACTCGGATTGTCAACGAGGTCCGAGGCGTGAACCGCGTGGTCTATGACGTAACGTCCAAGCCGCCCGGCACGATCGAGTGGGAATAGGCGACCCGGCACGGTAACTGCCGCAAGCGCGACGGACCGCATCGTTCGGTGACGCCCACCGGGTCGTCGATTTTATGCGGGCGTTATGCGCCGCGCCCAGACTCGCATGGCCCCGTTATGTGGGTTCATGGTCCACCGACCTCCTGATTTTCCGGAGGCGCCACATGGCCGATCTTTTGTTTCTGGCGCTGGGCGGCGGGGCGTTCGTCGTCTTTGCCGTGCTCGCCGCAGCGTTAAAGAGGGTGTGACGATGATCGCCATCCTCTGGGGTGTCGGCGCAGTCGTCGTCGCCGTCTACATGATCGCGGCGCTCGTGCGCCCCGAGCGGTTCTGAAGGAGCCGCCGCCATGACCTTGCAAGGCTGGGGCGAGATCGCCCTCACACTGTCTCTTTCCGTCCTGATCGGCTGGCCGATCGGGATCTATCTGTCGCGCGTCTGGAACGGCGAGCGCACCTGGCTCGACCCCGTCCTGAAGCCCGTCGAAGGCGTCTTCTACAGGTGCGCCGGCGTCGATCCGAACCGCAGCCAGGGCTGGACCGGCTATGCCGCCGCCCTGATCGCCTTCAACGCGGCGGGCTTCTTCCTTCTGTTCGCCATCCTGAGGCTTCAGGCCTTCCTGCCGCTGAACCCCCAAGGGTTCGCGGGGCTCTCGCCGCACCTGGCCTTCAACACCGCCGTCAGCTTCGTGACCAACACCAACTGGCAGTCCTATGGTGGTGAAAGCACCACCTCGACCTTCAGCCAGATGGTCGGCTTCACGACCCAGAACTTTCTGTCCGCCGCCACCGGCGCGACCATCGCCGCCGCCCTGGCCCGAGCCTTTGTGGCCAGCCGGGGTGAGGGGGTCGGCAATTTCTGGGCCGACGTGACCCGGACGACCCTCTATCTGCTGCTGCCCCTTTCGATCGTTCTGGCGCTGGTTCTGGCCGGCCTCGGCGTGGTGCAGAGCCTGGCGGCGTCGGCGACGGCGACCGGTCTGGAAGGCGGGTCGCAGACCCTTTCCCTGTTCCCGGCCGCCAGCCAGGAGGCCATCAAGCAGTTGGGCATCAACGGCGGGGGCGTGTTCAACGCCAACTCGGCCCATCCGTTCGAGAACCCCTCGCCCCTCACCAACCTCATCGAGGCGGTCGCGATCAACGTGCTCGGCTGGGCCGCCTTCTTCGCCTTTGGCCGCTGCGTCCTGGCCAAGAAGGACGTTCGCGCCCTGGTCGCCGCCGGCTTCATCCTGCTCAGCGTCTGCACGGCCGGCATCTATGTCGCCGAAAGCCAGCCCGCCCCGGCCCTCGTCGCCGCCGGGATCGAGAAACCGGTCAACCTGGAAGGCAAGGAGACCCGCTTCGGCCTGCCGTCCTCGGTCGCCTGGGCCGGTCCGACCACCGGCGCGTCGAACGGATCGGTCAACTCCATGCACGGCTCCTATATGCCGCTGTCGGGCGGGCTGATGATGTTCCTGATGCAGCTGGGCGAGATCCTGCCCGGCGGGATCGGGTCGGGGATCGCGATCATGGTCGTCATGGCCATGCTGGCGGTGTTCGTCGCCGGTCTGATGGTCGGTCGCACCCCCGAATACCTCGGCAAGAAGATCGAGGCGCGCGAGATCCAGTACGCCATGATCGCGGTCCTGGTCCTGCCCCTGGCCATCCTGGGCTTCACCGCCATCGCCGCCGTCTTCCCGACCGCCATGGAGGGGCTGCTGAACCACGGACCGCACGGCCTGTCGGAGATGCTGTACGCCTACACCTCGGCGGCGGCGAACAACGGCTCGGCGTTCGCCGGTCTGACCGCCAACGCCCCCTGGTGGAACACCACGCTCGGCATCGGGATGCTGCTCGGCCGGTTCGTGCCCGCCGTGGCGGTCCTGGCCATCGCCGGCAGCCTGGTCGTCAAGCCCAAGCTGGCCCCCTCGACCGGCACACTGCCGACCGACAGCGCCCAGTTCATCGGCCTGCTGATCGGCGTCATCCTCATCCTGGGCGGGTTGCAGTTCTTCCCGGCCCTCGCCCTCGGACCCATCGTCGAGCATTTCCAGATGCTCGCCGGCGCGGCCCAGTGATCCGCTTTGTGATCCCTTCGGACACCTGAAATGACATTCGCCAACCCTGAAGCCACCCCGCCCGTCGCTACCTCGGCTCCCTCGCTGGGCGGCGGCCTGACCGGCGCCATGCTGGGCCGCGCGCTCGGCGACGCCTTCGTCAAGCTGAACCCCCGTCACCTGCTCAAGAACCCGGTCATCTTCACGACCTGGATCGTGGCCCTGCTGTCGACCGTGTCGGCGGCCGGGGCCATCGCCTCGGGCCAGTCGGCGGGCTTCGCCATCCAGCTGGCCATCTGGCTCTGGGCCACGGTCCTGTTCGCCAATGTCGCCGAAAGCGTCGCCGAAGGGCGGGGCAAGGCGGCGGCCGACAGCCTTCGCGCCACCCGCGTCACGACCAAGGCCAAGCTGATCGTCGATCCCAAGACCGGCACGGTCGTCCCGACCCCGGCGGGCGAGCTTCAGGTCGGCCAGATCGTCCTGGTCGAGGCGGGCGACGTCATCCCCTCGGACGGCGAGATCATCGAGGGTGTCGCCTCGGTCAACGAGGCCGCCATCACCGGCGAGAGCGCCCCCGTGATCCGCGAGTCGGGCGGCGACCGTTCGGCCGTTACCGGCGGCACTACCGTGGTCTCCGACTGGATCAAGGTGCGCATCACCTCGGCTCCCGGCTCGACCTTCCTCGACCGCATGATCGCCATGGTCGAGGGCGCGAACCGTCGCAAGACGCCGAACGAACTGGCCCTGAGCGTGCTGCTGGCCGGCCTGACGCTGGTGTTCCTGATCGCCGTCGTGACCCTGCTGGGCCTGGGCGCCTATTCGGGGGTGGAACTGGATCCGATCGTGCTGGGTGCCCTGTTCATCACCCTGATCCCCACGACCATCG
The DNA here is from genome assembly GCF_027912515.1 of Brevundimonas sp. NIBR10. NCBI lineage: Bacteria > Pseudomonadati > Pseudomonadota > Alphaproteobacteria > Caulobacterales > Caulobacteraceae > Brevundimonas > Brevundimonas sp. NIBR10. The sequence goes on along the minus strand of NZ_CP115464.1, from coordinate 3,222,324 downwards.
GGGGACTGCTGTCCGCCGTCGGCATCGCCGGCATGGACCGGTTGCTGAAAGTGAACGTCCTGGCCACCTCGGGCCGTGCGGTGGAGGCGGCAGGCGACGTCGACACCCTGCTGCTCGACAAGACCGGCACCATCACCTTCGGCAACCGCATGGCCACCGAGGTCATCCCCGTCTCTGGCGTCCGTCCCGAGGTCGCCCTGCGCGCCGCCGTCACCGCCTCCCTGGCCGATGAGACGCCCGAAGGCCGCTCGATCGTCGAACTGGGCCGCAACGCCGGGATCATGGTGGAGCAGCCTGCGGGTTCGACCGCCATCGCGTTCACGGCCACCACCCGCCAGTCTGGTCTGGATGTGGGCAAGGACAGCTGGCGCAAGGGCGCGGTCGATGCAGTGCTGAAGTCCCTGGGTGCCGAAACCACGGCACCGGCTGAGTTCACGGCCGCCGTGGACCGTATCGCCCGCTCCGGCGGTACGCCTCTGGCCGTCACCGAGAACGGCCGCCTCGTGGGCGTCATCCACCTGAAGGACGTGGTCAAGCCAGGCGTCAAGGCGCGCTTCGCCGAGCTTCGCACCATGGGCCTGCGCACCGTGATGATCACCGGTGACAACCCGGTCACGGCGGCCGCTATCGCCTCGGAGGCCGGGGTCGACGACTATCTCGCCGAGGCGACGCCCGAGGACAAGATGCGCCTCATCAAGGCCGAACAGGCCAAGGGGCGTCTGGTCGCCATGTGCGGCGACGGCGCCAACGACGCCCCGGCCCTTGCGCAAGCCGACGTCGGCGTGGCCATGCAGACCGGCGCCCAGGCCGCACGCGAAGCCGGCAACATGGTCGATCTCGACAGCGACCCCACCAAGGTCATCGAGATCGTCGAGGTCGGGAAACAACTGCTCATCACCCGCGGTGCTCTGACCACCTTCTCGATCGCCAACGACGTGGCCAAGTATTTCGCCATCATCCCTGCGATGTTCGTGGTCGCGCTGCCGGCGCTCGGCGCGCTGAATGTGATGCAACTCGGAAGCCCCGAGAGCGCCATTCTGTCCGCGGTGATCTTCAATGCCCTGGTCATCGTGGCCCTGATCCCGCTGGCCCTGCGCGGCGTCAAATATCGCGCCATCGGGGCGGGGGCGCTGCTGAGCCGAAACCTGCTGATCTATGGTCTCGGCGGACTTATCGCGCCCTTCGTCGGCATCAAGGCCATCGACCTGGTCATCACCGGCCTGGGTCTGGCGTGAGCATGGCCGTCATGTCCCGCAAGTCCCAGTTCAAGGCCTCCGGCAAGAACGACGTCTGGTTCGCCGTCTTCTTCATCGCCACCATCGCCATCGTCGGTCTGCTGGCCCAGGCCCGCGACACCCACGCCCCCGGTCGACCCGAACCGGTCCCGGCTTCTGCTCTCAAGGAATAGTTCATGCGTCTCTCCCTCCGTCCCGCCGTCCTGGCCCTGATCGCCGCCTCGACCGCCATCGCCCTGCCGGCCGTGGCCCAGGACACCGGTCCCCAGTGGTCCTTCAACGTCGCGGCCGCTTCTGATTACGTCTTCCGCGGCGTCAGCCAGACCGAGGAAGACCCGGCCATCTCCGGCGGCGTCGACGTCACCGTCGGATCCTTCTACGCCGGAACCTGGGCCTCCAACGTGGCCTTTCCCGGAGACGGCGACACCAATGCCGAGATCGACCTCTATGGCGGCATTCGTCCCGAGGTCGCCGGCTGGAACCTCGACCTCGGCGTGGTGGGCTATCTCTACACCAGCCAACCAAACGCCGACCTCGGCGTGGTGGGCTATCTCTACACCAGCCAACCAAACGGCGCCGACTATGACTACGTCGAGCTGAAGGCCGCCGCGTCGCGCGCCGTCGGTCCGGCCACGGTCGGGGCCGCCGTCTACTACTCCCCCGACTTCTTCGGGGCCGCCGAGGACGAGGCCACCTATGTCGAGGCCAATGCCGCGATCAGCACCGCCGACAGGTGGACGATCTCGGGTGCCGTAGGTCGTCAGTTCGTCTCGTCGGCCTTCGACTACACGACGTGGAACCTGGGGGTCGCCTATCAGCTGACGTCCAACCTGGCGGTCGACGTCCGCTATCACGACACCGACGAACACGACTTCGGCGACATCTACGGCAGCCGCGCCGTGGCCTCGCTGAAGGCCACCTTCTAGGAGCGACCACGATGGTCAACCAAATCCGCCCCGCCCTCGTGATGATCGCCCTCTTCACCCTGCTGCTGGGGCTGGCCTATCCGCTGGCGATCACCGGCGCGGCCCAGCTGGCCTTCCCCAGCCAGGCCGACGGCAGTCTGGTGCGCGGACCGGACGGCACCGTTCAGGGCTCATCCCTGATCGGCCAGCCCTTCGCCGAGGCGCGCTATCTGCACCCCCGTCCGTCTGCGGCCGGCGACGGCTATAACGCGGCCGGGTCGTCGGGCTCCAACCTCGGCCCGCTGAACCCCGACCTGATCGAACGGGTCAAGACCGACGCCGTCGCCCTGCGCGCCGAAGCCCCCGGTCAGGCCATCCCCGCCGATGCGGTGACGACGTCCGCTTCGGGGCTCGACCCGGACATTTCTCCGGCCTATGCCGCTCTCCAGGCCCCGCGCGTCGCGGCGGCCCGGGGTCTGACGACGGCACAGGTGCAGGGCGTGATCGACCGCAATACCAAGGGCCCTCTGCTCGGCTTCATCGGCCAGCCCAGCGTCAACGTCCTGATGACCAACCGCGCGCTCGACGCCCTGGCGCAGCCTCCGGCAGCCTGATTTTGGCAGACCCCGACACGCCCGACGCACCCCGGCCGGCTCCGCGAAAGCGGGGCCGGCTGAAGGTTTTCCTGGGCATGTCCCCGGGCGTCGGCAAGACCTACGAGATGCTGCGCGCTGCCCGTCGGCGTCAGGCCGAGACCGGCGACGTCCTGGTCGGGGTCGTCGAGACCCATGGCCGCAAGGAGACCGAGAGCCTTCTGCGCGGGCTCGATGTGCTGGCCCGCAATCCGATCGACTACAAGGGCCGGGCCCTGATGGAGTTCGACATCGACGGGGCGATCGCGCGTCGGCCCGGCCTGCTGCTGGTCGATGAGTACGCCCATTCCAACGTCCCCGGCTCGCGCCATCCCAAACGCTGGCAGGACGTTGAGGAGATCCTGAAAGCCGGGATCGACGTCTGGACCACGCTGAACGTCCAGCATCTGGAGAGCCTGTCCGACGTCGTGCTGCGCATCACGGGTGCTCGCCAGCGCGAGACGGTTCCTGACAGCGCCCTGTCCAAGGCGGACGACATCGAGGTCGTGGACATCACGCCCGATGAGCTGCGCAAGCGGCTGGAGGATGGCAAGGTCTATGTGCCCGAAACGGCGCGGTTGGCCTCGGAGAATTTCTTCAAGGTCGAGAACCTGACGGCGCTGCGCGAACTGGCGCTGCGGCGGGCGGCCCAGACCGTCGATGACCAGTTGCTCGTCCATCTGCGGGAAAAGGGCGTGCCGGGGCCCTGGGCCGCGGGCGCTCGCATTCTGGTCCTGATCGGCGGGGACGGCATGGCGGCTTCGCTGGTCCGTGCCGGTCGGCGCCTCTCGGACATGATGATGGACGCCCCCTGGACCGTCGCGACGGTCGATCAGGGTACGATCACGGGCGAGCGGGCCGCTCGCCTCAGCGAGGCCCTGAAGCTGGCCGAGCAACTGGGCGCGCGGACCATCACCCTCAGTGGTGACGACGTCGTCCGGGCAGTGATGGACTATGTCGGGCGCAACCACGTCACCCAGATCGTGATCGGCAAAGGCCGGACCAGCCGCCTGCGAGACCTGATCGGCCGGTCCCTGGCGGCAGAACTGCTGCGATCGGCCAGTGGCGTCGCCATCCATATCATCACCGACGAGAAGGATGCTGCTGCGGCCCCGACGACGCGACCGGTTCGCGTGCCGGTGCGATGGTTCGGCTATGCCGTCGGCCTCGGGTTCGTGGCGCTGGCAACCCTCACGGCCTACAGCCTCGACGCGGCCTTCGAGCGGGTCGATCTGGGGGTCATCTATCTGGCCGCCGTGGTCGCGGCCGGTGCCCTGTACGGGCTCAGACCTGCGCTGACCGCCGCGACAGCGGCCTTCCTGATCTACAACTTCCTGTTTCTCCAGCCGCGATACAGCTTCATCATCGGGTCGCCGACGGATGTCCTGACCCTGGTGGTGTTCTGGGGCGTCGCCCTGCTGACCGGCGCGCTCGCAGGGCGGGTCCGGGAACAGGCCAAGCGGACGCAGAGACGGGCCGTCGCGGTCTCGGCGCTTCTGGGGGCCAGCCAGGCGCTCGCGGGGGCGGACGGCCGAGCGGCGACGGCGCGCGTGCTGGCTGAACAGGCCTCCCATGCCGCCGGGGCCAAGGCGGTCGTCCTGTTGCCGCAGGGAGATGACCTCGTGATCGCGGCCGGGGCACCCGACACTCCGGACCTGGGGGCATCCGCCATGGCCTCCGCGCGGTGGGCCTGGGAGCACGGGGAGGCCGCCGGTCATGGGACGGGGACGCTTCCGCAGGCGAGTTGGACGTTCTGGCCACTGCAGGGGATTCAAGGGCGCTCCGGTGTGGCGGGGATCGAGGCTGCCGCCCTCGCGTCAGGGTCCGACGAGGAACGCCTGACCCTGGCCCTTCTGGACCAGGGCGCCGTCGCCATCGAGCGCGCCGACCTCGCCGGTCAGGCGGTCGAGACCGAGACCCTTCGGCGCGCCGACCGGTTCCGCACGGCCTTGATGAACTCGGTCAGCCACGATCTGAGGACGCCGCTGTCGACCGTGCTGGGCTCTGCGACGACCCTGATCGACTACGGTGAGGGTTTGACGCCGGCGGTGCGGGCCGACCTCCTGCTCAGCATCCGTGAAGAGGCCGAGCGGTTGAACCGTTATGTCGGCGACCTGCTGGACATGACCCGGCTGGAGGGCGGGGCGCTCAAGGTGCGGGCCGAATGGACCGATGCGCGCGATATTCTCAATGCGGCGGCCGAGCGGGTGTCCAGACGTCTCGAGAACCGCAGGATGACCCGGGACTTCCCTGCGGACCTGTCGCTCGTCAGGGTCGACGAAGGACTTCTCGAACAGGCCCTGGTCAATGTGCTGGAGAATGCCATCGCCTATAGTCCCGACGGATCGACCATCGAGATCGCCGCCTACGAGGATCGCAACGCCGTTGTGATCAGCGTAGAGGACGAGGGGATGGGTATCCCGACCGCAGAGCTTGAAAGGGTCTTCGACAAGTTCCGGCGGATGGAAGAATCGAGCGACCGGTCCAAGGGCGTCGGCCTGGGCCTGGCCATCGCCAAGGGCTTCGTGGAGGCCATGAACGGCCGGATCGCGGCGGCCAGCCCGATCCATGAGGGGGACAATGGGGTGACGTCGGGGACGCGTATCCTGATCAGCCTTCCCAAGGCCATCGCCACCCATCGCGAGCTGCTGTGATGTCGGCCGTCCGCCCGCAGATCCTGGTCATCGATGATGAACCCCAGATCCACCGCTTCCTGACACCGGCGCTCGACGCTGCCGGCTATGACGCGAAGCGCGCGGACAATGGACAGGAGGGCCTGCGGGGGATCGCTCTGTGGAACCCGGACGCGGTCGTTCTCGATCTCGGCCTGCCAGACATGGACGGCAAGGAGGTGCTCAGGCGGGCGCGGGAATTCTATGCCGGGCCGATCATCATCCTGTCGGCCAGGGACCGCGAGGCCGAGAAGATCGCGGCGCTGGACCTCGGGGCCAACGACTATGTCGAGAAACCGTTCGGGGTCGGGGAGCTGCTGGCCCGGCTGCGGGCGGGCCTGCGTCAGGGTGCGTTGCGGCCTGCGGCGACGGGCGTCGTCACGGCCGGTCAGGTCACCATCGATCTGGATCGTCGTCTGGTCATGAAGGGCGAGGAGCGGCTCAAGCTTCGGCCCAAGGAGTATGACGTCCTGGCCTATCTGGCGCGGAGCGTGGGCAAGGTGGTGAGCCACACCGACCTGCTGACCGCGGTCTGGGGGGCCGCCCATGCCGACGACATCCAGTACCTGCGCGTCGTCATCGGCCAATTGCGGCACAAGATCGAACCCGATCCGGCGGTGCCCACGATCGTCCTGACCGAGGCCGGGATCGGCTATCGGTTCGAGGGGTAGTTTCACGCTTGGTGTCCGTGGGTGGTGAAGGTCTTTGTTCGACCGGTCATCGGCGCTATATCCGGCCACGGTATGTTTGGCGGGCTCCGTCAGAAGCGTCCTGGTTTTCAATGTGATTCAATCTCCTGACCACGGTTCAGGAGATCGAGTGGAGTAGGGCGATGGCCGGTCCGGCGGACGAACTGAAGATGGCGCGCACGATCCTGGGGTGGGATCACGAGCAACTGGGGCGCGCCCTGCGTCTGGCCGGGACGCCCGAGAAGCGGACGGCGCGGGTGCGCGAGATGGAGATGGGCAAGCGCGACATCTCGGGCCCGGTCCAGGTCGCGATCGAGGCCCTGATGAGCGGGTGGCGGCCCAACGGCTGGACCGACGCCCCTCCGGCCGATCAGGCGTAGCGGGCGATTTCCAGATCGGCGGTCTCGACCTCCGGCTTGATGCCCGAGATCAGGTCGGCGAGCACCCGGCCCGAGCCGCAGGCCATGGTCCAGCCCAGGGTGCCGTGACCGGTCGAGAGCCACAGGCCCTTGTATTTCGTCCGTCCGATCACCGGCGTGCCGTCGGGCGTCATGGGCCGCAGGCCGGTCCAGTATTTCGCCGCGCCGACGTCGCCGGCTCCCGGAAACAGGGTGGTCAGGGAGTGCTCGAGCGTCGCCTGCTGATGGGGCGGCAGGTCGTGGCTGTAGCCGCCCAGTTCGGCCATGCCCCCGACCCGGATACGGTCGCCGAGACGGGTGATGGCGATCTTGTAGGTCTCGTCCATTACGGTCGAGACGGGTGCGCCGGGTTCGTCGGCGATCGGCACGGTGATCGAATAGCCCTTCACCGGATAGACCGGCAGGCCGAGGCCCAGCGGCTTCAGCATCCGGGTCGAATAGCTGCCCAGGGCCACGACATAGGCGTCGGCAGTCAGATCGCCCTTGTCGGTGCGGACGGCGGTGACCTCATTGGCCTGGGTCGCGATCCATTCGACGGTCTCGTTGAAGCGGAAGACGACGCCCAGTTCGGCGGCCATCTCGGCGAGGCGGGTGGTGAAGATGTGGCAATCGCCGGTCTCGTCATTGGGCAGGCGCAGGCCGCCGACGATAGTGGCCTCTGATCGGGCCAGACCGGGCTCGGCGGCGATGCAGCCGGCTTTGTCCAGCACCTCGCAGGGGACGCCCTCGTGGTTCAGGACCTTGACGTCCTTGGCCGAGTCCTCGAGCTGGCGCTCGGTGCGAAACAGCTGGAGCGTGCCCTGGGCCCGGCCGTCATAGGCGATGCCGGTCTCGGCGCGCAGGGCCATAAGCTGGTCGCGGCTGTATTCGGCCAGACGCACCATCCGCTCCTTGTTGCGGACGTAACGGGACGGCGTGCAGTTCCTCAGCATGGCCAGGCCCCACTGGATCATGGCCGGATCGACGCGGGGCCGCAGGATCAGCGGCGCGTACTTCATCAGAAGCCAGCGTGGGGCCTTGCGCGGGATCGAGGGCGCGGCCCAGGGCGAGGAATAGCCGGGCGACACCTGGCCCGCGTTGGCGAAGCTGGTCTCCAGCGCCGGTCCCGGCTGACGTTCGACGACCGTGACCTCATGCCCGGCCCTGGCCAGGTAGTAGGCGGTCGTGACCCCGATGACACCGGCGCCGAGAACCAGAACTTTCAAGATCGGAAACTCCAAACACAACGACCGGACCAGCATACCGAATTTCAGGGCGATAAAATCCCCCAATTTCGCACGATCGTGCGCGAACCGTTCGGTCATTCCCGGCAGGGGCCGTGCCCTGGCCAGCCGGAGGCGCTGTCCGCCCTGGCTGCGGCGTAAGCGTCGTCCAGCCGTCGAAAAAACCCTGCCAGACGTGACCGCGCCAAAAGTCATTCTGAAGCAATTTCAACTTACTGCGAAAAGCGCGGATCCAAAACCCTGCCAGATTATCGGAAATCTCCGTCCCTTTTCGAAGGGGGCTTGCCACTGATTTGTCAAAGACCCCCAAGCGTCACTACACGCTTCTTGGCCGAAATATAGGAAGATAAACCTGATCGACAAGGGGGCGGAACGGATGCGCATAAACACGTGCGCCTGACCCTACGTCAGCCCGCAATGGCTGCTATCATGTATCCAAGAGGAAACGCGGGGACACGCGATGGCTGATCTTGAGACGTTCCGGGCCGAGACACGGGCCTGGCTTGAGGCGAACTGCCCGGCGGAGTGCCGAGGGCCGCTGGACAGCGACGAGGACCGGGTCTGGGGCGGGCGCAACGCCGTGTTCAAGACCCCGCACCACAAGACGTGGATGGAGGTCATGGGCGCGCGGGGATGGACCGCGCCGGAATGGCCGACCGAGTACGGCGGCGGGGGGCTGAGCCGCGAGGAGGCCAAGGTGCTGGCCTCCGAGATGCGGCGGATCGACGCCCAGATGCCGTTGTCCAGCTTCGGCGTCTGGATGCTGGGCCCGGCCCTGCTGCAGTTCGGGACCGAGGACCAGAAGAAACGGTTCCTGCCCGAGATCGTGCGCGGCGAAATCCGCTGGTGCCAGGGCTATTCGGAGCCGGGGGCGGGGTCGGATCTCGCGGGCGTTCAGACGCGCGCGGAGGATCGGGGCGACCACTGGATCGTCAACGGTCAGAAGGTCTGGACCTCCTATGCCGACAAGGCGGACTGGATTTTCTGTCTGGTGCGAACCGATCCGGAGGCGCCCAAGCATCTGGGGATTTCGTTCGTCCTGTTCGACATGGCGACGCCGGGGGTTTCGACCCGGCCGATCACCCTGATCTCGGGCAAGTCGCCCTTCTGCGAGACCTTCTTCGACGACGTGCGGGTGGAGAAGGCGAACCTCGTCGGGACGCTGAACCGGGGCTGGGACGTGGCCAAGGCGCTGCTGGCGCACGAGCGGACCATGATCGGCGGCATGGGCATGATCGGGGGCAGTCGGCCGATGGGCCAGGTGGCGACCGACAGCGTCGGCGCCGATTCGGACGGTCGTCTGGACGATACGATGCTACGGGCACGGATCGCCGATCTGGAGATCGATCTGGCGGCCTTCCAGCTGTCGATGGAGCGGGTCGGGGATCAGGTGAAGGCCAGACAGGTCTCGCCCGCCATCGCCTCCATGCTGAAATACTATGGGTCGGAGTTGAACAAGCGTCGCCACGAACTGGCAATGGCGGCGGGGGGATCGGATGCGCTGGAATGGGAAAGCGAGCGGTCGCACCACGGCGGGGCGGCCCGCGACTGGCTGCGGACCAAGGCCAACTCGATTGAGGGCGGCACCAGCGAGATCCAGCTGAACATCATCGCCAAACACATGCTGCAACTGCCCGGGGCGTGAGCCTTGTCCAGTGACCCCTACTGCAAGGTCTATCTGACCGGGCCGAAACGCGAGGCGAGCCGGACGGCGATGCAGGCGGCCCTGATCACGGCCGTGGGCGGGCGTTTCGAGAACCGCACATTGCGGACAGACGGCCTGTTGATCGACCTGATCACCAACACGGATGGACGCGGCGAGACCGACTTCATCGGTTGGCCGTTCTATCTGGAGATCACCGCCGAGGCTGGCCACGCAGACGCGGAACCGTTTGTCGCCTCGATTCGCCGTCTGCTGGGCGGGCTGCGCGGACAGGCGATCCAGGTCGTCCCCAGTTGCGACTTCGAAGATCAACTCCAGGAATTCTCATGCCGCTGATCCTCACCGACGAACAGACGATGCTGAAGGAGGCCGCGGACGGCTTCCTGAACGAGCACGCGCCGATCGCCCACCTGCGAAAGCTGCGTGACGACCACGACGCGGACGGGGTCTCGCGCGACCTGTGGCGGTCCTTCGGCGAGATGGGGTTCGCGGGCGTGATCATTCCCGAGGCGCATGGCGGCTCCGGGCTGGGTGCGGTCGAGGCGGGCGTGCTGGCCGAGGCGCTGGGCCGGACCCTGACGCCATCGCCGTTCATGGGGTCGGGCGTGCTGTCGGCGAAGGTCCTGATCGACGGCGGATCGGCCGCGCAGCAGGCGGCCTGGCTGCCGCGCATCGCCGGCGGCGAGGCGATCCTGTCGCTGGCCGTGGACGAGGGTGCCAAGCATCGGCCATCGGCCATCGCCACCTCGGCCGAACGGTCGGGCAACGGGTTCAGGCTGAACGGGGCCAAGGGGTTCGTGCTGGACGGCCATATTGCGGATGCCCTGATCGTGGCGGCGCGAACCGACGGGGGCCTGACCCTGTTCCTGGTCGATCCGAAGACGGCAGGGGTCGAGATCGAACGCACCGTCATGGTCGATGCTCACAATGCGGCGCGAGTGACCCTGACCGATGTTCAGGTAGACGCCGATGCGGTGATCGGCGCGGTCGATGCGGGCGAGGGGTTGCTGGAGGGCGCTTTGAACCTGGGCCGTGCCTGTGCGGCGGCGTCCCTGACCGGGGCAGGGGATCAGGCGTTCCAGCTGACGCTCGAGTATCTGCGCACGCGCAAGCAGTTCGGCAGGCTGATCGGCGAGTTCCAGGCCCTTCAGCACCGGGCGGCGCATCTGTTCACCGAGATCGAACTGGCGCGGGCGGCGGTGCTGGGCGCGTTGCAGCGTCTGGACGCGGGGCGCGACGACGCGGGCCTCGCCGTCTCGGTGGCCAAGGCCAAGGCGGGTCGCGTCGCCGAACTGGCCGTTCAGGAGGCGGTGCAGATGCACGGCGGCGTCGGCATGACCGACGCTTTTGACGTCGGCCTGTTCATGAAGCGGGTGCGGGTGCTGAACGAACTGCTGGGCGACGCCGGTTTCCACACCGAGCGGCTGGCCCGCGCTCAGGGCTACTGAGGCCATCAAGCCAAAACGCGCATCGGTCGATAGCTGCATTGGCTTGGACCCGCATCAAAGACGGGAATACCGTTCGATCAGGGCGCGACGACAGCGCCGGGCGGCACGGCCGTCTTTGAGCGAGGAATTCCATGTCCAGAATGACGCCCGCGGAAATGGCCGCGACCATCGGCGGCGGTTTGCTGTCGTTTCCGGTCACCCATTTCGACGCCGAGCAGCAGTTCGTCGAGAAGGACTATCGCGAGCACTGCGCCTGGATGCTGGAGTATGAGCTGGCCGGGCTGTTCGCCGCCGGCGGCACCGGCGAGTTCTTCTCCCTGACCCCCGAAGAGGTCGGCAAGGTGGTCAAGGCCGCCGTCGAGGAAACTGCGGGCAAGACCCCGGTGATCGCCGGTGCCGGATACGGCACCGCCATGGCCGTCGATTTGGCCAGATCCGCCGAGGCCAACGGTGCCGACGGCATCCTGTTGCTGCCCAACTATCTGATGGTGCCTGGCCAGGAAGGTCTGGCGGCGCACGTGGAGGCCGTCTGCAAGGCGACGTCGCTGGGCGTCATCGTCTACAACCGTGATAACGCCGTACTGCAGCCTGAGACGCTGGAAAAGCTGTGCGAGCGCAATGCGAACCTGGTCGGATTCAAGGACGGCGTCGGCGACATCGAGCTGATGATGCAGGTCTATGCGCGGATGGGCGATCGCCTGACCTATGTCGGCGGCCTTCCGACCGCCGAGACCTTTGCGCCAGCCTATCTGGAGATGGGGGTCACGACCTATTCGTCGGCGATCTTCAACTTCGTGCCGGAGTTCGCGCTGGACTTCTACAAGGCCGTCCGGGCCCGCGACCATGCGACCATCATGGCGGGCCTGCGCGATTTCGTGCTGCCGTACATTGCGCTGCGGAACAAGGGTCGGGGCTACGCCGTATCGATCGTCAAGGCCGGGATGACCGCCATCGGCCGCACCGCCGGTCCGGTCCGCACGCCGCTGATCGACCTCAAGCCCGCCGAACTCGCCGAGCTGTCGGCGCTGATCGCCCGCGTGCAACCCGCCGCGCCCAAACTGGCGGCGAACGGATAGGGTCGGTGCCCTGTCCGTTCGGGTCCGCAGGGCCTAGAACCCATCGCCTGGGAGAGAGGCGATGAACATGTTCGAGCTGAGCCAGTTGCGGTGCTTCGTCGCCGTCGCCGAGGAACTGCATTTCGGGCGGGCCGCCCAGCGCCTCAACATGACCCAGCCGCCGCTGAGCCGGCAGGTGCAGTTGCTGGAGCGTATCCTGGGCGTCGTCCTGCTGGACCGGACCAGCCGGTCGGTGCGGCTGACGCCGGCCGGGCGGTCGTTCCTGATCGAGGCCAAGCGGATTCTCAGGCTGGCCGAAAGTGCGGCCCTGGCCACGCGGCGGATCGCCAGCGGCGATGCGGGCCGGGTCGCGGTCGGGTTCACGGCGGCATCCGGCTATTCCTTCCTGCCCAATCTGGTCGATCTGGCGCGGACCCGGTTGCCCAATGTCGATCTGACGCTGCGGGAGCTGGTGTCGGGCGAACAGGTCGAGGCCCTGCTGACCGGGCGGATCGACCTGGGTCTGGTGCGGCCGCCCCTGACCCGGCCCGAGTTCGACAAGGTGAGGGTGCTGACCGAGCCCCTGGTCGCTGCACTGCCCAGCGGCGATCCTCGTCTGGACAAGGATCGCATCAGCCTGGCCGATTTCGATGCCCAGCCGATGATCATGTATGCGCCCGAAGGGGCCGGCTATTTCCACGCCATGCTGACGGCCATGTTCGACGAGGCCGGGGTCTCGCCCCAGTATGTCCAGCATATGGCGCAGATCCACTCGATCCTGGCCCTGGTCCACGCCCGCATCGGGGCGGCGGTGGTGCCCGAGGCGGCGACCAAGCTGCATTTCGAGGGGGTCGAGTTCCGGCCTCTGGACACCACGCCGGAACGCCCGGTCGAACTGTTCGTCGCCTGGCGTCGCGACAATGACAACCCCAGCCTGAAGCCGCTCCTCGACCTGATCGAGGCGCAGGCCAGGGCCACGCCCTAGCAAGGACCCTCCGCCATGCAGACCCGTCGCACCGTGATCGCCACCGCAGCCATGACCGGGGGCCTGATGGCGACGGGCGGTGCGGCCTGGGCCGATCCGGCTCAGCCTGTGGCGACGACGCGGCAAGGGCGCGTGCGGGGATACGTCGATCAGGGGATCAAGGTCTTCAAGGGCGTGCGCTATGGGGCGGACACAGCGCTACGGCGGTTCCAGCCGGGGGTGGCACCTGAATCGTGGAGCGACGTCCGCGAAGCCACGGCCTATGGCGCGGCCAGCCCACAGAAGTCGGATGAGGCCAATCAGTCCGAAGACTGTCTGTTCCTGAACGTCTGGACGCCCGAGCTTCGCGACGCGGCGAAGCGACCGGTGATGGTCTATGTCCACGGCGGGGCCCACGCCAACGGATCGGGGTCGAGCCCGCTCTATGACGGGGTGGCCCTGTGTCGGCGCGGCGATGTGGTCGTCGTGACCCTGAACCACCGGCTGAATATGTTCGGATACAATGGTCTGGGCCAGCTGCTGTCGCCGGTCGGGGGCGGGGTCTATGCGAAGTCGGGCAGTGTCGGGAACCTGGACCTGATGCTGGCCCTGCGATGGGTAAGGGACAATATCGCCGAGTTCGGCGGCGATGCCGACAACGTCACCGTCTTCGGCCAGTCGGGTGGTGGGGCCAAGCTGGTGACGCTGATGGCCATGCCCTCGGCAGCCGGTCTGTTCCACAAGGTCATCACCATGAGCGGCCAGCACGTGACCGCCATGGGCCCGCAACACGCCGAACTGAGGATGCGGGCCTTTCTCGATCACCTCGACCTGACACCGGACCGCGCGGCGGAGCTGGCCACAGTGCCCATGGGCAGGCTGGTCGAGGCCCTGTCGATGGACGACCCGATCGAGAAGGGCGGCATCTATTTCTGGTCGGTGATGGACCACGACACCCTGCCCAGACATCCCTTCGTGCCGGATGCACCGAGGGAGAGTGCGCACATCCCCATGATCGTCGGCAATACCCACGACGAGGCGCGGGCCTTTACCGCGTCGGACGAGCGCAACTTCAGCCTGACCTGGGACACGGTGGCGGCCAAGCTGGCGCCCGAGTTCGTGGTCGATCTGAACGCCCAGTATGTCGTCGATTGGTACCGGCGGCAGTTCCCGTCGATGTCGCCGGTGGACGTATTCTTCGCTGCCGCCACCTGTGGCCGGTCGCGGCCGGGGCATCTGATCCAGGCCGAGGAGAGGGCGAAGATCGGGGACCGGACCTGGATGTACCAGCTGAACTTCGGATCGCCGGTGGAGCCGAGGCTGGGTGCCTATCACTCGTTCGACATCGCCCTGGCCTTCGACAATTGCCACCAGCCGACGTCGAAGACGGGGACCGGACCGGAAGCGCTCAGGGTGGCCAATGCGATGAGCGAGACTTTCATCGCCTTCGCCCGGACCGGCGACCCGAACAATGCGGCGATCCCGGCCTGGAATCCCTATTCGCTGCCGGAGCGGGCCACGATGATCTTCGATGTCGAGAGCCGGAGCGAGAACGATCCCCGTGCCGCTGAACGTTGCCTGTTCCAGACCGCGCCCTTCCTCAAGCAGGGAACCTGACCCAACTTGACCTGACGTGATCTTGGCACGGTGGTCGGGGAGGGCTAGGGCTGTCTCAAATCACTGTCTTAGGGAGACGACCATGGCCGACCTGGCTCAGGTTACCGAACACATCCGCAGCGCCGTCGGCGACAACTCCGGTCTGGGCAAGACCGTCAAGATCGACATGGGCGACACCGGCAAGATCTACATCGACGGTGCCTCGGTTCCGAACACGGTGACCAATGACGACAAGCCCGCCGACACCACCGTGACCGTGTCCTGGGACGACTTCATCGCCATGTCCGAAGGCAAGCTGGACGGCATGATGGCCTTCATGCAGGGCAAGCTGAAGATCGCCGGCGACATGATGATCGCCCAGAAGCTGATCCCGCTGCTGAAGCGTTGATGCCGGTCTGAAAAGACAACGACGACACGGCGCGGCTCCGAAAGAGGGCCGCGCCGTTTTCATATCCGTCTCGGGAGGACGACCATGGATTTCAAGCACAGCGATCTCGGCCTGCACTGGCAGGAGCGGCTCAAGCGGTTCATGGACGACAAGGTGCTGCCGCGCTCGGCCGAATACTGGGCCGAGGTCCATGAGGATCACACGCGCCAGCCGCCCGTCATGGAAGAGATGAAGGCCCAGGCGCGCGAGGCGGGACTGTGGAACATGTTCCTGCCGGGCGAGCACGGGGCGGGGCTGACCAATGTCGAATACGCGCCCCTGGCCGAGATCATGGGTCACGCCCTGTGGTCGGCCGAGGTGTTCAACTGCGCCGCACCCGACACCGGCAACATGGAAGTCCTGCATATGTACGGCAACGCCGAGCAGCAGGAGCGGTGGCTGAAGCCCCTGATGGCCGGCACGATCCGTTCGGCCTTCCTGATGACCGAGCCCGCGGTCGCTTCGTCGGATGCGACCAACATCCAGACCTCGATCGTGCGCGATGGCGACGAGTATGTGATCAACGGCCGCAAATGGTGGTCGACCAACATGGGCCATCCGAACGTCAGGATCGCCATCGTCATGGGCAAGACCGACACGGGGGCGGCGACCCATGCGCAGCAGTCGCAGATCCTGGTGCCGACCGACACGCCGGGCTTCCGCGTCGAACGTATGCTGAGCGTTTTTGGCTATGACGAACGGCCGATCGGCCACGCCGAGGTGGTGCTGGAGAACGTCCGGGTGCCGGTCTCGAACCTGATCGCGGGCGAGGGCAGGGGGTTCGAGATCGCGCAGGGGCGGCTGGGGCCCGGCCGCATTCACCATTGCATGCGGACGATTGGTGCGGCGGAGAAGGCCCTGGCCCTGATGTGCGGACGGTTGCTGAACCGCACCGCGTTCAGAAAGCAGATCGCCGAACATTCGGTCTGGGAACAGCGGGTCGGCGAGGCGCGGACCAATATCGAGATGTGCCGCCTGATGGTACTGAAGGCCGCCTGGATGATCGATCAGGCAGGGGCCAAGAACGCCAAGTCTGAAATCTCGCAGATCAAGGTCGCGGCACCCAAGATGGCGCTGCAGATCATCGACGACGCGATCCAGGCCTTCGGTGGGGCGGGTGTGTCGGCCGATACGCCGCTGGCCGAGCTCTACGCCCAGGTCCGGACGCTGCGTTTCGCCGATGGGCCGGACGAGGTTCACAACCGGACCATCGCGCGGCTCGAATATGCCAAGCACGGCGGGCGTCCGGTTCGGTAGTTTCGACGTACCTGACTTCGGAACGAAATTCGTCGTGCGGCTTTCCGCTGCGGGTCGAATGGATCACGAAGGCGTTGGGGGACTGTGCCGATGAACGACCACACCCGCATCGCCGTGCGTCAGCACGACGACGTCGCCCTGTACCGACGCGTGCGGGATGCCATGCCCGCGCTGGCGGCAGGCCTGTCGTCTGAAGACCTTTCGGCCCAGGCCATGCCGGATGCCAGCCCCGGCAAATGGCATCTGGCGCACACCAGCTGGTTCTTCGAGGCCATGATCCTGGCGGCCGACGAGGGCTATGAGCCTGTCGATCCGCGTTTCCAGCAGATCTTCAACTCCTACTATGAGGCGCTCGGCGAACGGGTTGCGCGGCATGAGCGGGGGTTGATGACCCGGCCATCGCTTGAGGACGTGCTGGCGTATCGTGCGGAAATCGATCGCCGGATGGTCGATCGGTTGGGACGCGGCCTGACCTCGGCGGCGGATCGGTATCTGTTCGTGCTTGGTTTGCATCACGATCAGCAGCATCAGGAGCTGTTCCTGATGGACATCCTGGCCCTGATGGCCCGGTCCCCGCTGGATCCGGCGGCCTACGCGGTCGAGCCGCGGGCCTTACCGGTCGAGCCCGCGCGAGGCGGCTTCGAGACCTTCACGGGTGGGATGGCCACTCTGGGCCATGACGGGCCGGGGTTCGCCTTTGACAACGAAGGGCCTGCCCATCCGGTCTGGTTGCAGCCGTTCGCGCTGGCGCGCGACCTGGTGACCAACAGGGAATGGATCGCCTTCATCGACGACGGCGGATACCGGCGGCCCGAGCTGTGGCTGTCGGACGGCTGGGCGACGGTGAAGGCCGAGGGCTGGACGGCACCGCTGTATTGGCGGGATGATCCCGAGGGCTGTACCACGATGTCGCTGACGGGCCGCGTTCCTGTCGATCCTGACGCGCCCGTCCGCCATGTCAGCGCCTATGAGGCCGACGCCTTTGCGACCTGGGCCGGCAAGCGCCTGCCGACCGAGGCGGAATGGGAGTATGCGGCGACGACGCGGCCCGACGCTTTCGACAACCTGTTCGGCGAGGTCTGGCAGCATACGTCCAGCGCCTATCTGCCCTATCCCGGCTTTCGCCCAACCGCAGGGACGGCGGCGGAGTACAACGGGAAATTCATGGCCAATCAGAGCGTTCTGAGGGGCTCCTCGTTCGCGACACCCGATGGCCATGGCCGCGCGACCTACCGCAACTTCTTCTATCCGCATCAAAGATGGGCGTTCATGGGACTGAGACTGGCCGAGGATGTTTCCTCGGAAGAGCGGGACCTCGGTGACGACGCCGTCACCCGAGAGTTCCGAACCGAACTGCTGGCCGGCCTGGCGAAGCCGCAGAAGGCCGTGTCGCCTAAATGGTTCTATGACGCGGAGGGGTCGCGGCTGTTCGAGGAGATCACGCGCCTTCCGGAATACTATCCGACGCGTCAGGAAGCCGCACTCCTGCGAGAACTGGCGCCGTCCCTGACGGCGCGGTTCGGCGACCGGGCGGTGCTGGTCGAGTTCGGATCCGGGGCTAGCGAGAAGACGCGCATCCTGCTCGATGCCGCACCCAATCTTGCCGCCTATGTGCCGATCGACATCAGTCCTGACGCGCTGGAACAGGCGGTCGAGGGTATATCTGCCGCCTATCCTTCGTTGCGGGTCGAGCCGGTCGTCGGCGATTTCCTGAACCTGCCGGCCCTGCCGGAGTTGGGGCTCGGGCGAAGGGTCGGGTTCTTTCCGGGATCGACGATCGGCAACCTGGATCGCGAAGACGCCGTCCGCTTCCTGAGCGTGGCGCGGGAGCGTCTGGACGCCGGAGCCCTGTTCATCCTCGGGGTCGATCTGGTCAAGGATCCGGGGACACTGGTCGCCGCCTATGACGATGCGCAAGGGGTGACGGCGGCGTTCAACAAGAACCTGCTGGTCCGTGCCAATCGGGAGCTCGACGCGGATTTCGATCTGTCGGCCTTCGAGCACCTGGCGCTGTGGAACCCGGTCGACGCCCGGATGGAGATGCATCTGCGCTCGACGCGCGACCAGAGGGTCAGGATCGGTGCAGCCACCGTCGATTTCGTTGAGGGCGAGACGATCCACACCGAAAGCTCGCGCAAGTATCGTGAGGCCACGGTGCGTGCACTCGCCGAGGCCGCAGGGTGGTCGGTAGCCGCGTTCGAGGTCGGCCCCGAGCCCTCGGTCGCCATCGTCGTCCTCGAGGCCTGACGGGATACGAAAAGGGCGGCGGATCCTGCGATCCGCCGCCCCGTTCTGTCGGTCCTGAAGCGGCTATTCTGCCTGACCTTCGACCTCGTCTTCAGGTCGGCGTGTCCCGTGAGAGGCTTCGCCGCCCTTGCGGCCGGCCTGTGCGGCCAGACCACGGTCCTGTGAGAAGCTGCGCTTCTCGCTGGGGACGCTGGCTCCGCCCTTGCGAGCGATCTCACGTTGACGCTCGGGATCCATCGAGGCGAAGCCTCGCTTGGACACACCCGACGGACGGTTGGGCTGACCTTCGGCCATTGGGTTGTTCCTTCCTGAGTAAGCTACGGCTTGGCTTCAAAACCCCGGGGGTGGGGCAAGGTTCCGAGGGTGCGTCGCTTTCGTGTCACGGTCGAAATGATCCGGATCAGGACATCGGCTGGCCGAAATCGCCTTCGCCGCCGCCGGGATCGAAGGGCGGGATTTCGTCCGGGCTGCCGGCCGGCTCGACCTCGGGCTGAAAATCGGGGGCCGGTTGTTCTTCGGGACGGGGTTCCGGTTCGTTGGGGGACATGGCGCGCTCCTTGGTGAGCCAGACCAACGCGCTGCTGATCAGGATGTTCAGGTCGAACGGAACCGGCCGCCCGAAGGACTGTTCAGTCGGCCAGCCCCTCAACCCAGGATGACGCCATGACCGACCCTTACGCCACCGCCGCGACTGCCGACGACATCATCGAGGATGACACCGAGTCCGCCCGCCTGGACCGTCAGGCCTCGGATTTTCTGGCGAATGCCGATCGTCGCGATTCCGAGACGCGATCCTTCGCCCAGACGACCTCGATCCGCCAGGCCGTTCGCGAAGACCTGAGCCAGACGCGCGAGTGGGCGCGTAGCCGGGCAGCTTCGACCCGCGAAGCCATCGTGGATGAGCCGATCAAGGTCGCCCTCTATGCCGTCGGGGCCGGTGTCCTGATCGGGCTTCTGCTGCGTCGCTGAAGGCTCAGGACGGTCCCGTCGCGGGCCGGGCGATCGGCGTCGACCGCATCGCCCGGTCCGAGACATAGGGGTTGGTCTGGCGCTCGGCCCCGAACGTCGAGATGGGCCCGTGTCCCGGCACGAAGGTGACCCCGTCGCCCAGAGCCCACAGCTTGTGCGTGATCGAGTGAAGCAGGGCGTTGTGGTCGCTTTTGGGAAAGTCCGTCCGGCCGATCGAGCCCTGAAAGATCACGTCCCCCACCTGGGCAAAGCCGCTTTCGCGGTTGAAGAAGACGACGTGGCCGGGTGTGTGGCCGGGCGTGTGGACTACGTCCCACGTCGTTTCGCCCAGGGTCACCGTGTCGCCGTCCGTCAGCCAGCGATCCGATGTGAAGGTGCGCGCGTCCGGCAATCCGTACATCTGACCCTGGCGGGGAATCCCTTCGATCCAGAACAGATCGTCCTCATGCGGGCCGATGATCGGGACGCCGGTCTTTTCCTTCATTTCCGCCGCCCCGCCCGCGTGATCGAGGTGGCCGTGGGTGATCCAGATCTGGTCGAGGGTCAGACCGCGCCGCGCGATTTCACCGAGAACCTGATCCACAGCTCCGCCCGGATCGATCACCGCTGCCTTGTTCGTCTTTGCGCACCAGACCGTCGTGCAGTTCTGTTGCAGCGGGGTGACGGGCGTCACGAAGACGCCGATGGGCAGGGCAGATTGGGTCATCCGGCACAGATAGCGACGATCCGCCCCTTGCGAAACCATCGCCGCGTTGACCTTTGGGGCCCATCTCGACATAAGGGCGGCCTTCGAGGCGCCGCTTCCTGAATGGAGCGGCCCTTTCTGCTTTTCCACCCCGCGCGCGCAGCCCTCGAGAGGTCGCCGCGCCACAGAGCGTCAGAATCCCGGCCATGCAAGTCGTCGAAAAAACCACCGAAGGTCTCAGCCGCGTCATCGGCGTGACCATCCCCGCGGCCGAGCTGAACGCCAAGCTGGACGCCAAGGTCAAGGAAGTCGCGCCGCAGATGAAGCTGAAGGGCTTCCGTCCCGGCAAGGTGCCCGTCACCTACGTCAAGAAGACCTTCGGCCGTGACTTCATGGGCGAGATCATCAACGCCGAGCTGAACGAGACCAGCCAGAAGGCGCTGGAAGAGATCAATCTGCGTCCTGCCGCCCCGGCCGAGATGAAGCTGTTGTCCGACATGGACAAGGTCATCAAGGGCGAGGAGGACCTGTCCTACGAGATGGCCCTGGAAGTCATGCCCGACTTCACGCCGGTCGATCCCAAGACGCTCAAGCTGGCCCGCCCGACCTATGAGGCGTCCGACGCCGATCTGGACGAGGCCCTGACCGAACTGGCCGGACAGGCCAAGAACTACGAAGACAAGAAGGGCAAGACCGTGAAGGCCGCCGACGGCGATCAACTGACCATCGACTTCCTGGGCAAGCTGGACGGCGAGCCCTTCGAGGGCGGCGCGGCCGAGGATGCCGACCTGGTGATCGGCTCCAACCGTTTCATCCCGGGCTTCGAAGAGCAGCTCAAGGGTGCCAAGGTCGGCGAAGAGAAGACCATCGAGGTCACCTTCCCCGCCGACTATCAGGCCGCCAACCTGGCCGGAAAGCTGGCCACCTTCGACGTCAAGGTGAAGGCCATCAAGGCCGAGGCCCCCGCCGTCGTGGACGAGGACTTCGCCAAGCGGATCGGCCTGGAATCGCTGGACAAGCTCAAGGAGCTGCTGCGCGACAACCTGAACCAGCAATACGCCGGCGCCGCCCGCTTCAAGCTGAAGCGCGCCCTGCTGGACCAGCTGGACGAGGCCCACAGCTTCGACCTGCCGCCCAAGATGGTCGAGGCCGAGTTCGACGGCATCTGGAAACAGGTCGAGGCCGACAAGGCCAAGGGTGACCTGCCCGAGGAAGACGCCGCCAAGTCCGACGAGGACCTGAAGGCCGAATACCGCAAGATCGCCGAGCGCCGCGTGCGCCTGGGCCTGGTCCTGGCCGAGATCGGCCGCGCCAACAACATCGGCGTCACCGATCAGGAACTGAACAACGCCATCATGGCCGAGGCCCGCAACTATCCGGGTCAGGAGAAGATGGTGCTGGACTTCTATCGCCAGAACCCCAACGCCGCCGCCCAGATGCGCGCCCCGATCTATGAGGAAAAGGTCGTCGACCTGATTTTCAACCAGGCGGAAACCACCGACACGCCGATCACCAAGGAAGAGCTGCTCAAGGACGAAGACGAGGGCTGATCCCTTCGGTCAGCTTCCGTGGGTCGCGCAGGCGATCCCGAGCATGCATGATGGCCCCCGGCGTTCCGCGCCGGGGGCTTTTTCATGCGCATCTGGGGGATGCTGATCGCCGTGGTGCTGGGGCTTGTGGCTCCGGCATTCGCGGCTGCGGCGCAGGACGCCGGGAGCCTGCGGGCGACAGAGGCGACCACGCCGGAGATGCTAGCGCTCGATGCCCGGGCATCGACGGCGATCGAGGCCCAGGACTGGGTCGAGGTTGAGGCCACCCTTCGCCTGCTGCTGCCGCTGGAGCTGGTCGCCTACGGACCCGATGATCCGCGCGTGTCGGCGAGCCACTCGTGGATGGCGACAGCGATCCGGCTTCAGGGCAGGCCCATCGCCGACTATGAGGGCCATCTGCGCGAACGTCTGCGGATCGCAGAGGCGCATCTGGCCGATCGTGACAGCCTGGGGGCCGCGCGGGCACAGCTTGCCTATGCGCTGGCTGAGACGGATCGACCGGCCGAAGCCGTTCCGCTGTTCGAGGGCGCGATCGAGATTCTGTCCGCGCGATCGCCAGTGGATGCCGATCTGCTGACGGTGCGCAACAGTCTGGCCGACGCATTGTCGGCCACAGATCGCAAGCCCGAGGCCTTGGTCCAGCTCCGGGCGGTGCTGGATGCCGTGAAGGACGGGGACGATGCGTCGATCAGGGCCGCCGCTGCCAACCGTCTGGCGGTCAGGCTGTACGAGCTATCGCGCTATGCCGAGGCCGAGCCGGTCTATCGGGTGGAGCTGGATGCGCGCACGGCGGCCGGCGGTGCGGATGCGCCGCACGCCGCGACGGCCGCCTACTGGCTGGCGGAAACGCTGAAGCGGCTGGAGCGCGAGGCCGAGACCGAGCCGTTGCTGGCGCGAATTCTGGAAATGGAAGGCGAGGCGAGCGGGCCCCAACGCCTGTTGACCGACGATCAGGTGGCCCGGTCGGCCGTGAACCTGGGTATCCTGCGCCATCGCGCCGGGCGCATTGCCGAGGCCGAGGCCCCGTTCAGGACCGCGGTCGCCTTGCGTCGTCGCGAGCCGGTCACGCCGTCACTGCTGTTTCCGCCCGTGTCCTGGCTGGGTCTGACCCTTCGCAACCTCGACCGCCCGGCCGAGGCCGAACCGGTCCTGGTCGAGGCCGTGCGGTTGGCCGGGGTGGTTCATGGCGAGAATGATCCTGCGGTCGCGGTCCAGCTGTTCAACCTAGGCTCGACCTATATGGACCAGTACAAATACATCGACGGGCTGCGCATCCTGCGCCGCGCCGTCACGATCGACGATGCCGTCGATGCCCCCAATATTCGCACCATCGAACTGCTGGGTACGGCCCTGAACCGGACCGGTCTCTATCAGGAGGCCGAGACGGTGCGCCGTCGCGCGCTGGGCATGCGTCTGGCCGAGGAGCCCGCCAATCCGGTGGCGACAGGCCGCGCCCGACTGAATCTGGCCGGCACCTTGTATGCCCAGGAACGCTACATCGAGGCCGAGGCAATCCAGCAGCAGGCGCTGCGGGATGCAGACAATGCCAGGGTCAGGGCCGACGGCCTGACCGACCTGGCCATGACCACCCACAACCTGGGTCGAACGGCGGCCGCAGAAGACCTGTTTCGCGACGCGCTGGCGGCCACGGAGCAGGCCTATGGGGCCAGTGATCCCGCGACCGCAGGGGCCATGCTGAGGCTGGGGCAAACCCTGGGGGCGAGGGGGGACTGGGCGCGGGCCGATCCCCTGTTGGCACGCGCTGCGGAGATCGCCACGGCGTCGAACGACCGCATCCTGCTGGCAAACGCGCATCTGGCCCTGGGGGCCGCCTTCAGCGACAGCGGCCGGTCGGATCGGGCCATGGAGCATCTGGCCCTGGCCCTGCGTATCCGTCGCGAGCTGTTCGGGGGGGGGCATCCCGATACGGTCAATGTCGTAAGACGGCTGGCGCTCGAAATGGTCGAGCGGGGCCAGTATGCCGAGGCCGAACGCTATCTGCGCTCGTTGGTCGAGGTCCGCGAGCGGGGGTTTGGCCCGAACCACCCCCAGACGGCCGACGCTCTTCAGGAACTGGCCCTGGCCATCTTCATGCAGGACCGTTTCGAGGAGGCGATTCCGCTGATGCGGCGCGCCCTGGCGATCATGGAGACTGACGACGATCCCCGAAGCCGGATAAGATTCGGCACCAACCTGGGCGTCACCATGATCCGGGCCGAGCAGCCCGACCAGGCGCTGGTCGTCCTGCGCGCCGCCGCCCGGTTGCTGCTGGAGCGTGTGGGCGGGCAGGCGACGGGTCAGGACGGGCGATCCGACCTGAATGGCCTGCGTTATCTGTTTCGCAACTCCGTCCGTGCGGCATGGGATGCGTCCATGCCGCTTGAAACCGGGCCTCTGTGACGCGATATCCAAGACCAAGCCAGACGCGTGCTGATTCGGGCGCGCCATAATCATCGAGAAGGCCAGAATGCGCGATCCGATCGACTACATCTCGAACAACCTCGTTCCCATGGTGGTGGAGCAATCCAGCCGGGGCGAGCGGGCCTTCGACATCTTCTCGCGCCTGTTGCGTGAGCGGATCATCTTCCTGACGGGTCCGTTCGAGGACGGCATGGCGTCGCTGATCTGCGCCCAGCTGCTGTTCCTGGAATCGGAGAACCCCAAGAAGGAAATCTCCATGTATATCAACAGCCCGGGCGGTCAGGTGACCTCGGCGCTCGCGATCTACGACACCATGCAGTACATTAAGTCGCCGGTCTCGACGGTGGTCATGGGGATGGCGGCCTCTGCCGGCTCGCTGATCCTGACCGCCGGTGAGGCGGGCCAGCGTATCGCCCTGCCGAACGCTCGCATCATGGTTCACCAGCCGTCCGGCGGGTTCCGTGGCCAGGCGTCGGACATCGAACTGCACGCCGCCGACATCCGCTACACCAAGCGTCGCCTCAACGAGATCTACGTCCACCACACCGGCAGGACGTACGAGGAGGTCGAGAAGACGCTGGACCGCGACCACTTCATGGACGCCGAATCGGCCAAGGCCTGGGGCATCGTCGATCACGTCTACGACAAGCGCACCGAAGCCGAGGCGGACGGCATCAAGACCGTCTGACCTCGCTTCAATGACGAGGAAAGGGCGCGCCGGGATCGGCGCGCCCTTTTCATTTGTGATAACAGGACATCATGCAGCACACCCGCGATCTCAAAGGCGTCGTCCATGTCGATGGCGACGACTATGCCTGGGAAGTCCGTCGCCAGCCCCAGCGCACCACCGGCAACGAATGGCAGGGCATCGGTATCGCCCTGCGCCAGGTGGACGCCCAGCGCGAGGCTATCGTCCAGTTCCCCATGGCGATGCGGTCCAACGGCGCCCCGAACTTCGAGCGTCAGCGGATCAACGTCGAGGCCGTGAAGAACGCCGTCGCCTCGGCCATCGCGGCGGGGTGGGATCCCACCTCGCGCGGCAAGGTGGTCGTGTTCGACGTGGACGCGGACGGCAACTGAGCCTTACGGCCGCCCTCTGAACACGCGAAACCCGGGCGTTTCGGCCATGGCCAGCATCTCGGTGTCGCCGGATGTGTCGCCATAGGCGGCCAGAACTCTGACATCGTCGCCATAGGCCGCCTTCAAGCGCCGCACCTTTTCCTCGCCACGACAGTTCTCGCCTGTGAAGGCACCGGTCACGCGACCGGCCTTATCGAACGTCAGCGATGTGCCCAGCAGGGCCTCCGCACCCAGTTTGCGGGCGAAGGGCGCGACGGTTTCCTCGGGCGATGCGGTGACGATGACCCGGTGCGCACCCTTTGCGCCCCACTCGTTCCAGCAGCTCAGGGCGTCCGGCCGCATGAACCGGCTCCAGACATCCTGGGCAAACGTTTCCGCCTCGGCCGCCAGGGTCGCGCGGTCAACGCCGCCCAGAAACTCGCGTACTGACGCGGCCTTGATCCGCCCCCGGTCGCGGTCCCGCGCATAGGTCGCCACCGCTGGGGCCAGCCTGACCAGTCCCATCGCCCAGCCACGACGTCCGGCCCGCCAGCGCAGGAAGGCGGTGAAGCTGTCGCGAATCGTCAGGGTGCCGTCGAAATCGAAGGCGACGATGGGTCGGCCTTCCGTGACGCTCTGGCGATCGGACCCTTGCGTCCCCATGTCACTCATCCGCCGCAGTCCCCGTCGACATTGAACATCCCCCCGATCATCACGAACTGCTCAACCGGGCGGGGTTGTGACGAACGGCCGGATGGTTGATTGTCATTTTTTGAATATCTTCGCGTCCATAGTGGTGGAATCAACGCGAAGGAAGCGTGTCGGTAGCAGCCGTTTTTAACGGAGCCGCAACCCCACGAGATTGAGAAGGGTCCATGACCAAAGCCGCCGGAACCGACGCCAAGAGCACTCTGTACTGCTCATTTTGCGGCAAGAGCCAGCATGAAGTCCGCAAGCTGATTGCGGGCCCGACCGTCTTCATCTGCGATGAATGCGTCGAGCTGTGCATGGATATCATCCGCGAAGAGCACAAGATCGGCTTCAAGAAGTCGACCGACGGCGTCCCGACGCCCAAGGAAATCCGCGAGGTCCTCGACGACTATGTGATCGGCCAGGGCCACGCCAAGAAGGTACTCTCGGTCGCAGTCCACAACCATTACAAGCGCCTGAACCACGCGACCAAGAACAACGACGTCGAGCTGGCCAAGTCCAACATCATGCTGATCGGGCCGACGGGCTCGGGCAAGACGCTGCTGGCCCAGACGCTGGCCCGCATCATCGACGTGCCCTTCACCATGGCCGATGCCACTACCCTGACCGAAGCCGGTTATGTGGGTGAGGACGTCGAGAACATCATCCTGAAGCTGCTCCAGGCCTCCGACTACAACGTCGAGCGGGCCCAGCGCGGCATCGTCTACATCGACGAAATCGACAAGATTTCGCGCAAGTCCGACAACCCCTCGATCACTCGCGACGTCTCGGGCGAGGGCGTGCAGCAGGCCCTGCTCAAGATCATGGAAGGAACCGTCGCCTCCGTGCCGCCTCAGGGTGGCCGCAAGCATCCGCAGCAGGAGTTCCTGCAGGTCGACACCGCCAACATCCTGTTCATCGTCGGCGGTGCCTTCGCCGGGCTGGAGAAGGTGATCTCGGCGCGCGGGGCAGGGGCCTCGATCGGCTTCGGCGCCAAGGTGTCGAACGTCGATGAACGTCGCACGGGCGACATCCTGAAGGGCGTCGAGCCCGACGACCTGATGCGTTTCGGCCTGATCCCCGAGTTCATCGGTCGTCTGCCCGTTCTGGCGACGCTAGAAGATCTGGACGAAACGGCCCTGGTCACCATCCTGACCGAGCCCAAGAACGCCCTGATCAAACAGTACAAGCGCCTTTTCGAGATGGAGAACGTCGGCCTGACTTTCACCGACGACGCCCTGAACGCCGTCGCCAAGAAGGCGATCACGAGGAAGACCGGTGCCCGTGGCCTGCGTTCGATCCTGGAAGGCATCCTGCTCGAGACCATGTTCGAGCTGCCGACCTTCGAGGGCGTCGAGGAAGTCGTCGTCAACGCCGAGGTCATCGACGGCAAGGCCCAGCCCCTGCTGATCTATGCCGAGAAGAAAAAGACGGCCGACGGCGCGGCGTAAGGCCCACGCGTCAGCCTGAACGATCAAGGGCGCATCCTCGCGGGTGCGCCCTTTTCATTGGAGTGTCCGATGTCCCCCGACCACGAAACCGATGATGATTCAGGCGGCTATGACGCCGACGACTGGTCACGGCTGGCCGCCTTCACCGGCAAGGTGGCGACGCTGGACGACGTTCAGGCTAGGCGGGCCGTGTTCGCGCTCGACGATAGTGAGCGGCCGTGGCCGATCGACATGGACCTGCCTCAGCCGGTGATCTGGTGGGAAGAAGACGGGGAACAGGCCGCCGTCGCCGTCCAGGCCGAAAACCACACCAGTCCCGACGGCGAGGAGATGGAGGTGCTGGGTCTGATCCTGCCCGATGGATCGGCGGCCGTGGCCCTGCTGGAAGACGTCGATCTGGTCGACGACACGGACCCGACCTGGCGGGCCCTGGTCGACGCGGCCGTGGACATGAGCGCCGCCGACGATCCGGACTGATCCGGCCGCTCAGAGGTCCAGCGGCCTCAACGGCGTGTCGGCGCGCAGATAGAGCGGATGCTTGGTGCTGCCATCCGCGTTCTGACCGAAGCACCACAGGGGAATACCGTCCGCGCGCAGGGCCTCGATCAGGGCAAGGCCCGCCGGTGCCAGCGCCTTGTTGAGCTTGCCGTGGCACAGCACGACCCGGTCAGCCTTCGCCGCCGCCGCCCGGATCGCCGGCAGGTTCTCAGCCGAGGAGGCGACGACACCGGGAGCCAGCAGCATCTTCGGATCGGTGGCGCGATAGTCGCCGACATTGGCCTTGACCATGGCGTCGAAGCCCTCGCGCCGGGCGAAGGTCCATTCGCGAGCGCAGGTCGGATCGTTGACGGTGGCGTCGGCCGTCGAGGGGTTCATGCCGATGAACAGGATGTAGCGGTCGGGAAAGGTCTCGCCGATCCATCGCCGCATCAGCTGCCGATAGCGACCGTCCGCGCTGAAGGTCGCGTCACCCCTGACCCCCGCCATCAGCGCCAGCCGGACCTTGCCACCGGGGTCGTGGAGGTCGGCGCTCACCGGTCGGGCCTGTCGATGTAGACGCGCACCGCCTCGTAGTTCGGCAGGACGGCATGAGCCCCCGCCTCGACCAGACTCTCGCCGTGCCCGTCGCGGACATGGCCGCCCGCCAGCAGGCCTATGACGGTCATCCCCGCCGCCACACCGGCCTGGACGCCCGCCACGCTGTCTTCGATGACGAGGGTCCGGTCGGAGTCGCAGCCCATTTCGCGGGCGGCGTGCAGGAATAGGTCAGGCTCGGGCTTCCCGCGTGTCACATGGACCGCGCCGCTGTAGATCGGCCCCGCGTGTTCCAGCGGCACGCCCATGGTCGCCAGGCCGAGCGCGATCCAATCCGGCGGGCTCGAAGACGCGACACATCGGGGCAGCGTGAGGTTGGCCATGAAGGCGGTCGCCCCGGACACCGGTTGCAGCGTCGTCGCCGCCCGCTCGTGGCACAGCCGCGTCCACTCGCCGAGCGTGGTTTCCGGACAGGATCGCCCCAGCCGAGCCTCGATGTCCGGCCGACAGTCCAGCCAGCGCCGCCCCATGTAGGACGCCAGCGCCTCGTCAAGCGTCGTTGGCAGGCCGATGCCGGTCAGGACCTCGGCCATAGCCTGGTTATTGAGCAACTCGCTGTCGGCGATGACGCCGTCGTAGTCGAGGATGACGAGGTCGAAACGGCTCACGCCCGCTCCGCGACCTTGGCTGCGTCCCACAGCCCGTCCATTTCGGCCAGGTTCGACTGGTCCGGCGTGCGGCCATTGCGGGCCAGTTCGGCCTCGATGAAGCTGAAGCGGCGGACGAATTTGGCGTTGGTGGCGCGCAGGGCGTCCTCGGGCTCGACACCCAGCTTGCGGGCCAGGTTGGCGACGACGAACAACAGGTCGCCCATTTCCTCGCGAGCCTTGTCCAGGTCACCCGCGGCGATCTCGACACGCAGTTCGGCGACCTCCTCATGCAGCTTGTCGAAGACCTCGTCGGTCGAGGGCCAGTCAAAACCGACGCGGGCGGCGCGTTTGGTCAGCTTGGCCGCGCGGGCCAGGGCGGGCAGGCCGACGGGCACGTCGTCGAGCACGCCATGCTGGGCCTTCGACGCCCGCTCGGCGGCCTTGATGTCTTCCCAGCGGGCCTTCTGTTCCACCGCGTCACCCTTGGCCTTCTCATCGGCGAAAACGTGCGGATGACGCCGCACCAGCTTGTCGGACATGGCGTTCGCCACATCGTCGAAGTCGAACAGGCACGCTTCCTCGGCCATGCGGGCGTGGAACACCGCCTGGAATAGCAGGTCGCCCAGCTCGGACTTCAGCTCGACCATGTCGCCGCGCTCTATCGCGTCGGCGACCTCATAGGCCTCCTCGATCGTGTAGGGGGCGATGGTGGCGAAGGTCTGGGCCACGTCCCAGGGGCAGCCGCCCTCCGGATCGCGCAGTCTGGCCATGATGCCGCGCAGGCGGTCGATCGGGGTCATGCGGCAGCCGCGTCCCGGGCTTCGAGCGCCTTGCGGATCTCGTCATGGCGGGCCGGGGTCAGGGGATAGTTGCGCAGCAGCAGGGCCGCACTCGCCAGAAGCAGGCCGGGCACCAGGATGAACAGGATCTGCAGCGTCAGCAGGGACATGGCGCTGTTGCCCCCGGCCGGTGGGATGGCCTTGAAGCCCACGACCTGCAGGACCAGGTAGGGGATCAGGGCGACGACGTGGCCGATCTTGGTCGTCGCCGACAGGATGGAGAACATCAGGCCCGTGCGGTCCACGCCGGTCTCCAGCCGCACCTCATCACCCACGTCCGCCATCATGGCTCGCAGCAGGAACAGACCGGCCGCGTAAGGCAGGCCGGCGATGAACATGGCCACGGCCGTCACCGCAAAGTTGCCGCCCGGAACCAGGGTCGCGCCGATGTAGAAGACGGCGAACACCAGGCTGGCCACCGCCAGGGCCTTGTCCTTGCCGATCCGCGTCGCCAGCCAGGCCCAGAAGGGGGCTCCGACCAGTCCCGCCACGAAATACAGCAGCATGAACAGCGACGCCTCGGTGTGGTCGTAGCCCTTGATCTGGCCGAAGAAGAAAAACAGCAGCGAACCGGTGATGCCCGGCGCGACGCCCAGCACCAGGTCCGCGAACAGCAGCTTGCGCACCGACCCGCGCTTGAACAGGGCGATGTAGGCGCTGGGGCCTCCGTGCGGCGCGGCCCCGGCGTTGACGGGCTCCGGCACCGCGAACATGGCCAGGCCGATGGTGACGGGCAGGGCGATCAGGATGGCCCAACCCATGATCCGCACCCCGTCGGCATAGGTCCCGATGCCCAGCTGGATCACCACGGTCGGCAGGATCAGGATCAGGATCACGCCGATGATGTTGAACACCTGCCACCAGCCATAGACGCGGCTGCGCTGGTCATACTGAGGGGCCAGTACAGAGGCCCAGCCGAGCTGACCCAGGGTTCCGATCGAGAAGCCGAGGTAGAGGACCAGCAGCCAGGCGAACAGATAGATGGGCCCGGCACCCGGCTGGACGACGACGAACATCATGAAGGCCGACAACATCAGGATGGGGGTCGAAATCGCCATCCACGGTCGGTAACGCCCGAACCGCGTCCGGGTCTGGTCCATGCCCCAGCCGATGAAGGGGTCGAAGACAATGTCGATCAGCCGCACGATCATGAACACCGCCGCCACGACGCCCAGCTCCAGCCCGACATGGGTCGCGTAGAACTCGGGCAGGGTGACGGGCAGGGCGACGCCGAACGCGGCCAGAGGCAGGCAGGGCCCGGAAAAGGCCGCCAGCACGGCGTTGGAGCGGCGGGCTTCGGTCGAGGACATCGCGCGGATCCGGTCGGCCGGCCGGGTGAATCGGCCAAGCCTGCTTATCGCAGCTTTGCAGGCCGTCGCGCAGTGGGTTTTCCGCTTGCGGGGCATGAGATCGTCAGGCTTGCTCAGGCGATGACGGTTCGGACCCTGTTCGCCATTCTGCTTGTCGGTCTCGGCCTGTTCGGCGGGGCGGCACGGGCTCAGACGTGCGACCGGTCGGGTGAGGCCTGGTCGGGCCAGGCCTTCGCCAACGCCGTGTCGGTCTATTCGCTGGAGTGGGCCCCGTTCGGTCAGGCGGAGATGGGGTGGGGGGCCTATGTGCCGCTGCTTCAGCATGAGCTGCGCACCGACTGCGGCCCCACGACGCCGGATTTCGCTGCGGCCCTGGCCCAGTGGCAGGGGAGGTATGCCCTGACCGCGACCGGGGTGTTCGATCAGGCGACGTTCGGGGTGCTCAAGGGCGTGTTGCAGGAGCGACGGCCATTCGTGATGGCCCGGACCCGCGACGAATGCCCCGATCCGCCTCCTTTGCCTGAGCTCGGATATCTGTCGGCCGAGGAGGAGCACGCCGATCGACTGACCCGGCTGCTGCGGCGCGACACCCTGGCCGCCTATCGCGATATGGTCGCTGCGGCCCGGCGCGACGTGGCGGAGACGCGAGCCAATCCCGAGCTGTTGCAGATCTTTTCCGGCTTCCGCGATCCGGAGGCCGATGCAGCACGGTGCGCCGAGCAGCGCAACTGTGACGGGGTTCGCCGCGCTGTCTGTTCCCCGCATCGGACGGGGGCGGCGGTCGATCTGTTCGTCGGTCAACTGGAAGGGTTCGAGGTCGACTCGACGGCACCGGCGGCGCGGCTGGCCCTGACGCGGGGCGCGACCTATCGCTGGCTGGTCGCGAACGCCGGGCGGTTCGGGTTCGTGCCCTACCTTTACGAGCCGTGGCATTGGGAGTTCGTCGGCAGGCCGGGCGGGTGATGCGGGCGCTGACAGTGGGCGAGAAGCAACTGGCGCGGTCGGCGCTGGGTGATGCGGTGAGGCTCGACACGGTTCGGCTGATCGGCAGCCCCTGGCCGTTCGACCGGGTCTTCGTGCCGGGGATGGTGGCGGGGCGAGAGTGGATCGTCTGGCCGGCACGTGGTCTGCCCGACGACATTGCGGTGGCGCCGATGGCGGTGCAGGCGACGCTGATCCATGAGCTGGTCCACGTCTGGCAGGCTCAGGCCGGGATGAATCTGCTGATCGCCAAGCTGAAGGCCGGCGACGGACCGGCAGCCTATGGCTATGTCGCCGACGACAGTTGCCGGTGGGACGGGCTGAACATCGAGCAGCAGGCCATGGCGGTCGAGCATCGGTTCCGGCGCTCTCGGGGCCAGGCGACGCCGGGAGACGACGCCTTCTATGCCCGCATCTGCCCGTTCGAGGCGGTGGTCGAAACCCAGCGTTTCGATCCCGGACCTTGATCGCGGGAGGGGAGGTATTAAATCCGCTACAGACGCTGTTACGATAGCGCGTCGCGGTTTTTGCAGGAGCGCCCCATGGCGAAGGTTCTGGTTCTCTATCACTCCACCTATGGCCACCTCGAGACGATGGCGAACGCCGTTGCCGAAGGTGCCGGTTCCGTCGAGGGCGTCACCGTCGACATCAAGCGAGTGCCTGAGACGGTGCCGCACGACCTGGCCGTCGCCTCCCACTACAAGCTGGACCAGGCGGCGCCGATCGCGACGGTCGAAGACCTGAAAAACTATGACGCCATCATCGTCGGGGCCGGGACCCGGTTCGGGACCATGGCGTCGCAGATGCAGGCCTTCTGGGACACGACCGGTGGCCTGTGGTTCAGCGGAGCCCTGATCGGCAAGGTCGGCGGTGCCTTCACCGCCACGGCGACGCAGCATGGCGGGCAGGAGACGACCCTGACGGGCTTTCACAAGACCCTGCTGCATCACGGCCTGATCGTCGTCGGCCTGCCCTACAGCTATCAGGAGCAGATGACGCTGGACGGCATTCACGGCGGCAGCCCTTATGGCGCAACCACGATCACCGGCGGCGACGGATCGCGTCAACCCAGCGAGATCGAGCTCGGTGGTGCCCGGCATCAGGGCCGGCACATTGCCGAGATCGCCCTGAAGCTGCACGGCTGAGCCGTGACCCAACCGGCCATCTTCTTTGGTCACGGCTCGCCGATGAATGCGCTCGGCGGACCGTACGTCGCGGCCTGGCGTGAGCTGGGCGAGGCGATCGGCAAGCCGAAGGGCGTCGTCATGATTTCGGCCCACTGGGAGACCCGTGGGCTGGGGGTGACGGCGCAGGGACGGCCGGAAACCATCCACGATTTCGGGAACTTCGGGCCGGAACTGCATGCGATGCAGTACCCGGCACCGGGGTCTCCCGATCTGGCGCGGCGGGTGTCCGAGCTGACCCGGGCCCATGCGGTCGAGACCTGGGGTCTGGATCACGGGACCTGGTCGGTGCTGGTCCATGTCTGGCCCGACGCTGATGTGCCCGTGGTGCAGCTGTCGCTGGACCGAAGCCTGACCGCGCGCCAGCACTATGAGCTGGCCAGAGCGCTGAACCCACTGCGGGACGAGGGGATCGTCATCGCGGGGTCAGGCGACTTCGTTCACAATCTGCGGACTTGGAAGCGGACGGGCGACGATGGGCCCTATCCGTGGGCGACGCATTTCAATGACGCCGTGAAGGCGGCCTTCGTTCGCGGCGACCACGACGCCCTGATCGACTGGGTCGACCTGGCCGAGGATGCGCAGCTCAGTGTGCCAACGGATGAGCACTATCTGCCGTTGCTGTATGTGGCGGCCCAGCAGCGGCCGGGGGATGAGATTTCCTTCTTCAATGACGAGATCACCGGCGGGTCGATCTCAATGACGGGCGTTCGGATCGGCTAAGGACCGGGTATCCAGAACGACCATACGCCGTTCGATTTCTCGGTCGCGGCGAAAGTGACGGGCGTAGGCCACGGCGGTTCTCCCATGCGATAGATGGCGTAGGTCCGTCCGACATCGGCGTTTTCAGGCAGCCGGATCGTCGAGCCCGTCGAAATCCAACGATGTTTCCACACCAGAAGTCCGCCGACCTTGGCGTCGTCGTTCTCAAGGCCGGTGTGAGCGTGAATCCACCCGTGGTCGTTCATACCGCTTCGTGTCAGTCCTTCGCTTCCGCCAGCTTCTGGATCGCGACGTAGTCGGTCTTGCCGGTGCCCAGGACGGGCAGTTCCTTCACCTTGAGGATCTTCTTCGGCACCGCCAGGTCGGGGGCACCGTGGTCGCGGGCCCATTCGGAGAGGCGGCCGGATTCGGCGTCCTTCTGGTCGGTGACGAGGACCAGTTTCTCGCCCTTTCGGCTGTCGGGGATCGACACGACGGCGTGGCGGCCCTCGGGCCAGACGGCGGCGGCCAGGCCCTCCACGGCGGTCAGGGAGACCATCTCGCCGCCGATCTTGGCGAACCGCTTCACCCGTCCCAGGATGGTGACATAGGCCTCGTCGTCGAGGGCGCAGATGTCGCCCGTGTCGTGCCAGCCGCCTTCCAGCGGGTCGATGGCCTCGGGATCGTCGGGCGACAGATAGCCCTTCATGACATTGGGGCCGCGCAGATACAGACGCCCGCCCTCGAGGATGCCGGGGACGGGATCGAGCCGCCATTCCATGCCGGGCAGCATCTGGCCGACGGTGCCGGGGCGATTGCGCTCGGGATGGTTGACGGCGACCACGGGTGCCGCCTCGGTCGCGCCGTAGCCTTCCAACAGCAGGACACCGCCGAACTTGGTGTTGAACAGGTGGCGGGTCTCGTCTCGAACCCGCTCGGCGCCGGCGACCACGAACTTCAGCGTCGAGAAGTCGTCGGGCCCGGCGACGCGGGCGTACTGGTTCAGGAAGGTGTCGGTGGCGAACAGGATCGAGGCGCCGACCTGGGGCAGCAGTTCGGTGATCTGTTTGGCATGGAGCGGCGAGGGGTACTGGAAGGCCTTCAGCCCCTGCAACAGGGGCAGAAGCACCCCCCCGGTCAGGCCGAAACAGTGGAAGGTCGGCAGGGGGTTGAACATCACCCAGTCGGGGTCGAGCGGGATGTGGGTATTGATCTGGCGGCAGTTGGCGACGAGGTTGCCCTGGCTCAGCACCACGCCCTTGGGCGCGCCGAAACTGCCCGAGGTGAACAGGACGACGCCGGGATCGGACGCCTTGGTCGGAGTGCGGAAGCGTTTGGGCATGAAGCCCGCCATCAGGCCGAACAGCTTGTCCTGAAGCCCGATCGTGCCGCGCAAATCGTCCAGCCAGACGATCTCGGCGACCGTGGCCAGTTCGGTCATCAGGTCGTCCAGCTTGGCCTGGCTGACGAACCGCTTGGCGGACAGGATACGTTTGACGCCGGCGGCCTTGATGGCGGCCTTGATGTTGGCCTCGCCCGAGGTGAAGTTCAGCATGACCGGCACCCGCCCGAAGGCGTGCAGGCCATAGAAGGTCACGACCACCCCCATGGACGACGGCAGCAGGATGGCGACCCGTTCGGCCGGTTCGGTCAGCCCCGCGATCTTGCGTCCCAGCACGAAGGCGGCGCGGATCAGGCCGGTATAGGTCAGGGGCTTGCGGTCCTGATCCTCGAGAATTTCCTTGTCGCCGAACCGCTCGCGCGCGGCGATCAGGGCGTCGAAGATGGGTTCGTCACTCGCCTTGGGATCCAGACCGGGCCGCAAACGCATCTCCTCTCGAGGCTTGTGCCGCCCCGTCACTTCGAACGGGCGGACCCTAGTGCCGGGGCCGGCGATTGAAAAGATGCGTTACGTTGGGTGAGGGGTTGGTGGCTGGTGGCTGGTGGTTGTGGCATGCTCGACGCAGCGACCATGGCTGCCGCCGGAGCCCGTTGCCAGACGCAGCTGCCAGCTGCCAGCAGCCACCCAGCCACCCAGCCACTCATCACCCTCCACACACGGCTCTTCGCCCTCACGCGCCGAGGCGCTGAAGTCATGGGAAGGGCCAGCGGAGCGCCCGGGCCTTCGCCCGGAAAAGAATAGAAAATACCGTTTCGGCGAAAGACGAACGCTCCGCGCATGTGGTCTTCCGGGAGCTGTACGGCTCGGTCTCCCGAACCAGCGGGGGTATTAACCCCTTGCCGCTACCGCGCCCCCGGCGGGAAGGTGGCCCCCTTGCAGAGCCATCCCCTGAACGATCCGACTCTCTTCGCCAGATCCTTTGCACGGCCGGCGACACCGCCCCCGATCCCCCGGGCGCCGCGCCCAGCCTCCCGAGGGACGCCGGCTTCGGAGCTCGACAAGGCTGACCGGAGACGAGGCCTCGACCGCCCCGCTCCACACACCCCCGCCGCAACAAGATCGCAAGGCCTTGCGCCCTTCCCCGCGACGGGACGAAGGGCAGTATAGCCGCAGCCGGTACCTGGGCGGGTTGGAGGGGGTCAGAAATCTGCAATCCGTTGCGGGGCAAGGGATTGGTGGCTCGAAGTTCGCAAGTTCGAGGCGGCGGACAAGCCGGATTTCACCTCTCCGGCGCCGAAGGGCGGCGGGGAGGACAGACCGCGAAGCGGTCAGGAGGGGGCGAGGTGACGGTGGGCGTGGGGGCTGCCGGACACGTCGGGGTGGCGCAAGGAGTCCCTCACCGGCCAGACCTCGTCGCCCCCTCCTGGCGTCGCAAGGGCGCCGCCTGTCCTCCCCGCGCGCCTTCGCGCACGGAGAGGTGAGTTAAGACGCGGGCCATTTCGTCACGGCGCAGACGGAGCGCAGCGCCTGTCGTCGGTCGTAGCGCCAGCGACCCTGTTGAAGGCGCTGGATATGCCGGCGATGGGACTGCACACTCGGCTCTGATCGATAGACGGATATCCCCATGAAACGACCGGCCAAGCCTTCTTCGGACACCCCCACGCCCCGTCGCCTGGTCGCTGCGACCCCGGCGGTGGCGGCACCCGTCGAGGCGGCATCGGCCAGTGAGGAGGTCGTCGAGGCCCGTCCGGTCAAACACCCCTTCTATCGTCATCTGTATTTCCAGGTGCTGATCGCCATCGCGCTGGGGGCGCTGATCGGGCATTTCTGGCCCAGCACGACCGGGCCGAACGGGGAGGCGATCGCGGGCTTCGGCGAGAAGCTGAAGCCGCTGGGCGATGCCTTCATCCGGCTGGTCAAGATGATCATCGCGCCGGTGATCTTCCTGACCGTGGCGACGGGGATCGCGCATCTGAGGGATCTGGCGCGTCTGGGCCGGGTGGTGGGCAAGGCGTTTGCCTATTTCCTGACCTTCTCGACCCTGGCGCTGATCGTCGGGCTGATCGTGGCCAATCTGGTCAAGCCGGGCGCCGGCATGAACATCGATCCGGCCAGTCTGAACGCCGGGGCGGTCGCCGCCTATGCGGACAAGGCGCACGATACCTCGATCGTCGGCTTCCTGATGAACATCATCCCCGAGACCGTGGTCGGGGCGTTCGCGGGCGGCGAAATCCTGCAGGTGCTGTTCTTCTCGGTGCTGTTCGGGGTGTCCCTGGCCATCATCGGGGACCGGGCCCAGCCGGTGCTGAACGTGCTGGAGAGCCTGTCGGACGCCATGTTCAAGCTGGTAGCGATCCTGATGAAGGCGGCGCCGATCGGGGCGTTCGGGGCCTTTGCCTTCACCATCGGCAAGTACGGGATCGAGTCGGTGGTCAACCTGGCCGCCCTGGTGCTGACCTTCTATTTCACGGCCGCCCTGTTCGTCGTCGTGATCCTGGGGACCGTGGCGCGGCTGAACGGGTTCTCGATCTTCAAGCTGATGCGGTATCTGAAGGAGGAGCTGCTGCTGGTGCTGGGCACATCCTCGTCCGAGGCGGCCCTGCCCAGCCTGATCCAGAAGATGGGCGCGGCCGGGTGCGACAAGTCCGTGGTCGGGGTGGTCGTGCCCACCGGGTATTCGTTCAACCTGGACGGCACCAATATCTACATGACGCTGGCGGCGCTGTTCATCGCCCAGGCGTGCGGGGTCGAGTTGACGCTGGGCGAGCAGGTTCTGCTGCTGGCGGTGGCGATGCTGAGCTCCAAGGGGGCGGCGGGGGTTACTGGTGCCGGGTTCATCACCCTGGCGGCGACCCTGGCGGTGGTGCCGTCGGTGCCGGTGGCGGGGATGGCGCTGATCCTGGGCGTGGACCGCTTCATGAGCGAGTGCCGGGCCCTGACCAACTTCATCGGCAACGCCGTGGCCACCATCGTGGTGGCGCGCTGGGAGAACGAACTGGATCGCGAGGCGCTCGACGCCGCCCTGAACGGAACGCCCAGGCCCCTGGCCGCACAGCCCGACCCGAAGGCGGGGCCGGGCGACGATACGGCCGTGGTCGCAGACTGAACCCGGAAGGCGCTTGCCGGTGTTGCGCGGTGCGTCATACCTTCGCCACGAGCGGCCTGTCAGCATCCGCGCGTCGAGTGAGCCGCGAGGCTGAGGGGGACCACGATGAGCCAGGTCGAGACCGGAAACGCCGTGAGCGACGCCGAGGACCTGGACGGGTTGCGGGCCGATCTGGCGCGGCTGATCCTCAATGAGGCAGGGCAGGCGGTGGCGCGCGATCCGGGTCTGGCGCTGTCGGCGGCCCTCGTGCAGGCCGTGGATCGCCGGACGGCCCAGGCGGCGCGGGAGATCGAAAGCCGGACGCCTTCGGCCGAAGCCCTGGCCGACGCCGTGCTCGACGCCGTGGGGCCTGAGCTGATCCGGATCGCGCGGGCGGCGGGCGCGGGGCAGACGGCGGGCCTGGGGGGGCGGTCGTCGCAGATGACCCTGGTGATCGGGGCGGGGGTTGCCGTTCTGGCCGCCGTCCTGCTGTTCGTCGGCGGGTTCGTGACGGCCAGAATGCTGCCGGACAGGGCAGCGCCTGCGGCGGTCGCGGCGGTGCCGAGCCCCGTGGTCGATCCGGCCGCAGTGACGGGCCAGACGCCGCAGGCCCCGGTCGATGGGGCCTCGCCGCCCGTCTCGGGGCCCGCGCAGTGAGCGACTATCCGACGCTGAGCATCGGGCCACGCGACCGGGGGCGGTCGTACGGGGTGCTGCATCATTCGCTGGAGGCCGACGATTTCGCCAGGGCGCGGCCCCGGCTGGAAGATTTCGCCCTTGCCCTGGCCGCCTGGGCTGATTTGGGGCTGACGCGGTTCGCGGCGCTGACACCGCTGGAGGGGCCGGGTGGTCCGGCCGTGCTGTGGCGGGCCCGGTTCATCGGGGCGGGCGAGCTGGGCAGTATCGCGGTGGCCAACGGCCTGTTCCTGTCGGAAACCGAGGTCGCGCGACTGGGCGGGCAGGCGCATCGACTGTTGGGCAGCCTGCCCGAGCCGGACGGGAGTCCGTTCGGGGTGACACGCCTGTCGATCGGCGGGCTGTTGACGGCGGGGCCGGACATGCTGGCGGCATTCGGGCTGGAGTGGCGGGATCAGGTTCTGGATTTGCTCGACGACGCCGATCCCGAGGCGGTCGCGATCGCGGCGCTGGACGGGATTTCGCCGCGCGTACAGCAGGCGCGGATCGACGGCTGGGCGACCACGGGCAGTTTGCGGCCCTCTGGCGGGTTCGATCCGGACGCGGCGTTCCGGCTGATCGTTCGACCCCAATCCGAACCGCGTGAGCCTCGGCGGGTCGAGGGCGGGGACCGGGCGGCGGTCGAGCTCAGTGGCGGACGGATCATGGCTCCGCCCCAGTCGGAGCCGGCGTCGTGGCGCGCTTGGCAGGCGGTGCAGACGGCGGTGGCGGGGGTCTCGCAGGCGGCCGATACGGGCTGGAAGCCGGCGTATCAGGCGCTGTTGCCCGATCGGAGCGCGGCCCTGGCGCTGCTGCAATTTGCAGCACCCCTGACGGCCCCGGATCGACTGGCGTTGATATCTAGGGCGGTGAGCGGCGCTCCTGCCGATGAAGAGATTGCGGAGGCCTTGAGCCGGGCGGCGGGTCAGGCCCTGGTCCGGCTGGCGGCGGCGACCGACGAGGCGGGTGCCGGCGACGCCTATCTCGAAGCGGGGCTGACTGAGGTGGCTCTGGGGGATGTGGCGGCACGCGAGGTGGTTCAGGCGGCACCGATCGAAGCGGTGGCACGGCTGGGGCCGGCGGCGACGGCGCGTGCGCTGGAGGTCGGGCTGATTGAACGGGTCGCCGCAGCCGGCGTGGCGGCCGTGGCGGCGCTCGGTCCCGACCTGACCATGACCATGCTGGGCAAGGTTCTGGGGCGGCCCCGGCTGGAGGGCGAAACGCGGGCGCTGGCCGTCGGCCTGATCCGGCGTCTGTCTGGCGGCGAGCCTTTGTCGAGGCGCTATGCCGCCGCCGGGGTCGCGGCCCTGATGGAGCGACCGGCGGACGCGGTGGACGTCGGTCTGGCCCGGGTCGAGATCGCCGGACTGGTCCGGGATCATCCGCGCATCGATCGCGCCGCCTATGCCGAGCGGGCGCTGCGTCCGGTGCTGAGACGGCAGACGAGCATGACGCGGCCCGACTTCATCGAGGGCCTTCGCGCCGTCGCCCTGATCCTGGAGCCTGCCGCATGAGCGTCTGCGAAAGCCATGGCCGGTACGAGGCGACCGACGGCGAATGTCCGCAGTGTCGCCGAGAGCGTCAACGCGCCGAGGCGGTGAACCGGCTGCTGGGCGTGACGACGGAACCGGCGGTGCGGGTCGAGGCCCCTGCCGTGGAGGTGGCTCCGCTGACTGAGCCGACGGCGGTGAAGCCACCGCTTGTCCTCGTGGAGCCGGAGCCGGAGCTAGGTCCCGAGCCTGAGCCGAAACCGGAGCCAGAGCCGACAGTCGGGCCTCGTTCCGTCGAGGTGGCGGCTCCCGCGCCGTCGGCGGAAGAGGCCGCGCGTATCCATGACGAGATCCGCAAGCTGACGGCCGATCTGGACCCCGCGCCCGTCATCACGCCCAGTTTCGCCGAGCCGGTGGACGCGCCCGCCGATCCGCCGCCCGCGCCGGCCGAGGTGGCGGTGCCGGTGCCGGGCGTCGCCGAGACGGTGGCGGACGATGCGGCGGTGCTGGAACGGTTCAACCGGACCCTGGCCGAGGCCGGTCCGTCGGGGGCGGCCCCCCGCGTCGTCGAGCCCGAGATGTCGGCCGAGCGGATCCAGGAGTTGATCGACAAGAACGCGAATGTCGTCGGCCTGCTGGGCTTTCCCGGGGCCGGAAAGACCTGGTTCCTGAACCGGCTGAAGTTCGAACTGTTCACCTCGCGCGACGACCGGCACGCGGCGATCCCGCCCCATGCTGCCCAGTGGGACAATGTCGGGCGGACCAACGGCGTCAGCGAGCATTTCTTCCGCTCGACGCGGCATGACGCGCCGTCGTCCTTCTATGTGATCGACATTCCGGGCGAGCGGTTCATCTCCCTGGCCGAGGGGCGCTTCCTGGGGCGGGAGCGGGAGCTTTTGGCGCTCAAAGCGTGCAAGGCCCTGATCATCGTGGTGCCGGCCGACGAGGTGCTGCTGGGCGAACGGGCCAGCGCCCTGTTCTCGCGCCAGGCCGGCGGCGCCGAGGTGAGCGACTTGGAGCGGCAGGCGCGGGCGCTGGCGGCCGACAATCCCCGACTGGAGCGGTTCACGGCCCATGTTGCCCAGCTGAACGTGGTCCTGTCGTTGCTGAGCCACGGGGTCGAGGTTGGCAAGATCGCGGCCATGACGTCGGAAGATCTGATCCGGCATCTGGATTCCGAAGCCTACAAGCCCTCGTCCAAGCCGGTCTTCGTGGCCCTGTCCAAGGCCGATGTGATCGAGGCCCAGGCGGTGTCGAGCGGGGCGGGCGAAGACGGTGCGCCGAAATCCGTGCTGGACCTCCTGTACCGCGATGCACCCGCCGACATCGAGGCCTTGCAGGAGTTCGACCGCGACCCGGAGGAGATCGTCGATCGCTATCGGCCCGCGCTCGCCAGTGCGGTCGGGGCGTTCCGGTGGAGCAAGTTCGACTTCGTGACCGCGTTCAGAGGCCATGGTGACGGTGGGGCGGCAGGGACGGTGGTGGATTACACGTTGGGCCGTCGCGGAGTGGCGGCGGTGCTGCGCTGGATGGAGTGGGCGCGGGCGTCCGACACCGACCTCACGGAGGCCGACTGGCGCGCCATCGGCGCGGCGCGGGCGCTGCGGCGGTTCCGGAATCAGGGACGTCTGAGAAAAGTCCGTCGCGGGGATCAGTTTCGATGAGCGGACGGGGGAATGATCCGGTGAGCCGGGGGCGGCGGTGGCTGATCGACACGGTCCTGATGCGCGCCGACGCCCGGCCCGAGATGGGGGCGGCGGCGCTGGGCGCGGTTCTGGTTCTGGTGTTTGCGGCGATCCTGTTCGGGGCGTTCCCGGGGGAGGGGGCGCAGGGGCCGGTGGACTTCGAGCGGGCCGAGGCGGGACGGGGGGCGGACAGGCTGGCCCCGCGCGCCTTCCTCGACACGTCGGACGAACCGTCGCCGGCCGTGTTGCAACCCGTGCTCTCGGCGATCAACACGGGGCGTGATTTCGCGGCACCCGAGGGGCTGTTCCGGACGGCCGAGGCGCGTGAGTGGCTGGACGAGAACCTGTGCGCCGTGACGGCGCGGCGGACGGGCGACGAGAGGCGGGCCTTGGTCTGGTATCTGCGGGAACACGCCGACCTGTGCCGAGGCGCGGGCAAGGCGATGATCCTGGCCCCCATGGCGACGACCCTGACGCCGATCGGATCGGCGATCTTGTCGCTGGCGCTGCTGGCGGGACTGACGGGGGTGGTGGTCAGCGGCGCGCGGTTCCTGCGGCGGGTGCGGCGGGCCTATCGGCGGCTCTATGTGTCGGAGCACCGGGCCGACCATCTGGAGGCCGAGGGGTGAGCGCCGGATGACCGGAGCTCTGGTCGCCGTCGCCCTGGGGTTGCTGGCCTGGCTGATCTGGTCGGGGTCGGGCCAGTCGTCAGGACAGCCTGCGCCGCTGTCGGGACGGGTCGCGGTGCTTGGGGTGCTGGTCGCCCCGGCCATCGTGCTGATTGCCATCGGCAGCGCGGTGCTGATCGATCGCGCCGGAGGCCAGACGGCGCGGTTCGGCCAGATCCGGTTGACGCTCGAGAGCCTCGACCTCGGCGGGCGCGGCGACCGGCTGACCATCGGCGGCGGGCCCGAGGACGGGCTGGTCGTCGAGGGTGCGCCGGCGGGGCTGGCGTCGTTGCGGCCGGTTTCGGCGGGTCCGGACGGTGAGGGCATCGCTGAACTGATCATGCGGCCGCCCACGCCAAGGGACGAGACCGTCTCGGTGGTCTCGATCGATAAGGATTTCGTCGGGTCGGAGCCGTTTCCGCGCGGCAGCGCCCTGTGCGTCGGCGCCTGTGAAGGCCCGGGCGCGCGCTGGCGTGTGCTGAGCCGATCCGGTGCGGTGCGGTTCCGGCCAGGTCGGCTCGACGCCGAAGGCCGGGTCGAGGTCGCCGAGTACGGCGCAGCAGACGGCGAGACTTTTCCGCGCCGCGAGCCCTTCCCCTTCATCGCCGCGCCCCGGCCGTGGCGGGCGTCGCAGGCCGTTTATCCCGTCGAGCGGTATCTGGAGGCGGACGCAGCCGCCGGACGGCTGAGGTCGGTGCTGTATCAGCAGGGCGGCTGGCGGGGCGCGGACTGGCGGCTGCTGGCGCTGGACCCACAGCTCTGGGTCGCCCTGCCCGGCGAGACGCCGCGTCGGGCCAGCGCCTATGGTGGGGCGAACGGGCTGAACGGCCGGTCGGTCGAGGTCGCGTCGGGTTCGACGGTCACGGTCTGGGACCTGCGGACCTATGGATTTTCGCAGGCCGGGCAGCCGGCGGGGCGGTTACAGGAGCGGCGGGCCCTTCTGGTCGAGCAGCAGGGTCGGGGTATCTCGGTTCGGCTCCAGACCCCGGCGACCGAGGTGGTGGCGACCTGTCCGACCAACGGGCGACTGACCACGGCGGATATCCGCTATCCGATCCTGGGTGGGCCGGTGGCGGCGGGGCTGGATCAGCACCCGACCCTGCCGCGCGCGGCCAGTTGCGCGCGGTTCCAATCCAGTGTGATCAAGGGTGAGGGCGGTGTCGCGCCGACCTTCA
The DNA here is from genome assembly GCF_027912515.1 of Brevundimonas sp. NIBR10. Taxonomy (NCBI): domain Bacteria; kingdom Pseudomonadati; phylum Pseudomonadota; class Alphaproteobacteria; order Caulobacterales; family Caulobacteraceae; genus Brevundimonas; species Brevundimonas sp. NIBR10. Next base: position 3,178,225 of record NZ_CP115464.1, on the reverse strand, counting down.
CCATGGCCCGGTTCGGGGCGCCCTGGTCGCTGGTGGTGCTGATCCTGGCCTGGACCGGGGGCGTGCTGTGGTTGCAGCGCGGCGTGTGGACGGAGCGCGCGGTCCACTGGTCGATCTATTGCGTGTTCCAGACACTGCTTGCGCTGAGGTTCGTGATCGCGGTGTCGGGGGCGGCGGCCGATCCGGAGACCCTGGCGCCCGGCCGGCTGATCGGCGAGGCGGCGATCGCCTATGTGGTTTTGCCGGTTCTGTTCCTGCTGCTTGTGCCGCCGAAGGACGGACGCAGGCCGTGGGCGGTCGGGCTCGGTCTGTTCGCGGGCGTGGCCCTGGTGGTCGGCGGGTTGTACGGCGCGCCCGTCGCGGCGGAGGGCGGTCTGGCGGGCGCGGTGCCGGGCGGACTGGCCCTCGTTGGAGGTGTTCTGGCGATCCTCGGCGCGGCGGTGGTCGGCTTCTGGCCGGATCGAGGCCTGCCGGATGCGGATGCCGAGGTTGGAGCCGAAGCCGAGGCCGAAACTGACACGGCCCAGACCTGGCCGGTGCTGTTCGGGGCGACGGCGGCAATGCGGGCGGTGCTGGGATTCCTGTCGATCAAGGAGCGGATCCCCGGCCTCGGGTTCGCGGTCAGCGTGATCTATACGCCGGCGATGATCCTGGGGTTCTCGGGGCTGCTAGCCGAAGCGTTGCGGGCGGATCCCCGGCGTCTGATGCGGCTGGGGCTGGTGTTCGCAGGCCTGTTGTTCGTGATGCTCGCGGTGCTGCCGGGGCTGGTCAAGGACAACGGCTATGTGATCGTCGCCCTGCCCATCGCGGGGATGGCGGCCTGGGTGGCGTGGAGCCGGTTCGGGCGCGGGTCGCCGTTGCAAACGCGGATGATCTGGTCGGCCCCGGCGGCGGGGCTGGCGGCGCTGCTGCTGGGGGTGCTGGTCGCGGGGGCGTTTTCGCTGGGGTTCGCCGAGAACCGGGACCGAAATATCGCCCAGGCCCGTGACGCGGTCAGCGACGCCCAGGCGCTGAAGATCCTGGAACAGGCGGTGGACGAGGACCCGACCCTGCTGCGGGTCTGGATGCGGCTGGATCCCGAGCGGTTGCTGCGGTCGGGGGCGAGCGAGGCCGAGGATCTGAGGGTCATCTCGCGCCAGCTATCGGGGTACACCGACACCCTGTTTGGGCGAGGCTATCTGACACCGGCCAATCTGACGGTGCTGAGGCCCGTGCATCTGAACGACAACCTGTCGGCCATCCATCTGATCTCGCCGTTCGGTCGGGTGACGGCGGCGGCCCTGTTGATCCTGCTGGTCGTGGTGCCCGTCGCTCTGGCGCGGCGGACGCGACGGGATGGGACGCTGCGCGGTCGCTATGAGATCGCGGGCTTCATGGCGCTGTGGGTCGTGTTCGGGGTGGACGCTTATATCGTGCTGGCCAATCTGCAGCTCGTGCCGTTCACGGGGCGCAACGTCTATCTGCTGGCGGCGGCGTCGGATAGCGACCTGCTGGAGGGGACGATCCTGATCGTCCTGGCCTATGTCGGGATCGCCGGTCTGTGGGCGAAGGACGCCTTCGCCTGGGAGGCGGGGCTGGGACGGATGGTGCGGCGGTTGCGACCGGGGCGGGCGTCATGAGCCGGTCGCGCATTCCGAAGGCCCGGATGGCCCTGCCGTCGCTGAAGGCGATGCGGGTCTCTTGGGGCGGTGCGCTGGGCGCGCTGCTGGTGCTGCTGATTTGCGTCGCGCCCCAGGTTCTGACCGTGACCAATCCGATCCCACGCGTCGCCGGTGGTGCGGTAGCGTCGGGGGGCGACGAGCGGGCGGAGGGGTACAATGCCCTGATCGACGACCTGGTTGTCGCGCGAGGTTGGCTGGAGATGCGGGAGACCGGCGGGGGATATGCCGTGGTCGAGTCGCCCTTGGCGCCCGACGATCCGGTCTGGCAGCGGTTCAAGCGCGAGTCCTATCTGTTCGGCGACCTGAGAGCACCCGAGCGTTGGCGGGTCTCGGACTATCGGTTCCAGCGCGACGGCCGCGAGACCATCGAGATCGTAGGCGTCGATCCTTCCGCCCATCAGGTGGCTGGGCCGTTCAATGCGCCGGACAACTGGCGCGGAGGATTGTTGTACCGGCCCGGCACGGCGCGGGTCGTCGGCCTGACGAGGCGCGTCGCGGAGGCCGGCGCGGGACCGGGCCGTGAGCGGCCGATGCGGTTCCGGCCCAACGGTCGCGATGGGACAGTCGAGCTGTTCGGCGAGACCCCGGCGACGGCGGACGCGGCCTGGCGCTATCGGTTCCGCGCGACCAAGGCGGGCTGTGTCGGCGAGGTGGCCAGTGTGATGCGGATCGGCACCGACCTGCGCGGCGACGCCCTGGTGCGGCTGCGAGCCCATCCCGAATGCCGGCTGGCGGTGCGCATCGGCGGCCGGCTTCAGGCGGCTGACGGGGTGGCCTATGCGCGGCTGAGGGCCGGCGAGACCCTGACCTTCGAGGCGGCGGGACCGGGCGGCGCGATGCTGCGGGACGCCTATGACTACGGCGGGGCGAACGAGGCGATCTCGCCGGCCCCTGTGCCCGGGGCCAGGCGGACGCGGGCCTGGGGGCTGGATGCCTTCAGCCGGGGGGTAGAGACGCTGGTGGCGGGTCGGCCGGGCCTCGGCGATATCGAGACGACGCTGGACGCACGGTTGCAGGACGCGGCCGAGACGGTGCTGGGGCCGCCCGGCCGGCTGCTGAATGCAGCGGGCCTGCCGGCGCGGGCCTCGATCACCCTGATGGACGCCAATACGGGCGAGGTGCTGGCCATCGCCAGCCGGCCGCAGCGACCGCCCGACGCCTCGATCTTCACCCGCGCCGGGATGGACGACCGCAATCACAACTTCACGGCCCAGCCTGTCGGGTCGGTGGCCAAGGCACCGATCACCATGGCGATCCTGCAAGCCCATCGGGAACTCGCGGGGCTGAAGCTGACCGCCATGGGCGACTTCAAGGGGGTGGTGGGGGTCGAGGCGCCGTTCAGGGATACGGTGTCGGGTGATCTGGACATGGTCAGCTTCCTGGCGCGGTCGAGCAATCGCTACGCCGTGGGGCTGATGCTGCTGGCGCTCAGTGATGCGCCGGCCGTACCCGATCCGGCGCTGGTCGACGGGTCGGACTGTTATGCGATCGGGGTGACGCGGCTGTGCCGGCCGCCGATGATCGAGACCATGCGGCCGATCGGGCCCTCCGGGCCGGACGGCTATCGGCTGGAGGGACGCACGGGGCCGCCGCTGTCCTGGGGCGTGACGATGAACGACCTGTTCGGCGCCCTGACCGAGTTCGAGGCGGGCGGGGCGACGTCTTCGGCCAATCTGTGGCCCGGTCTGGCGGAGACGCCGAAACAGGGGGCCGGGTGGATCTTTCTGGAGGAGGGCAACCTCGGTCTGAACGACCTGGTCGATCTGCATCGCGACTATCTGATGAGCATATTGGGCGGGAACCGGACGCGATGGTCCTCGATCAAGGTAGCCGAGATCGTGTCGCGGATGGTGACGCGGCGGCCTGTCAATGCGCGGCTGACCCAGCCGGACCGCCTGCCGCTGCCCGCCGTGCGCATGATTGCCCATCCGGCGGAATGGAATCTGGTATTGCAGGGGATGGAGGCCGTGACCGGCCGCGATCCGGCGGTGCGGGGCACGGCGGCGCGGTTGCGGCCCAGCCTGCCGCCCGGCGACTATCGCGTCTTTGCCAAGACCGGGACGCCGACGCTGGAGATCGGGGTGGCGCCGTCGCCGGCGCGGGCAGCGGCCGTGCGGCTGGCCGAGCGCCAGTGCGGTCTGACCTGGGATCCGGAGCGTCGCAGGATCACCGCGCCGATCACGATGCGGCCGGTCTGTGCAGACATCGCCGGCCAGGCGGGATCGCGGGCAAGCCTCGATGCTGCGCTGGGGGCCATGTCGCCGGCCTATCGCAGCCGGATCGATCGCGACCTGCTGGCCCGGCCCCATGCGGTGACGGACTTGACGCTGGAGGCGTCCGCTGCGGTCGGGGTGGGGCACGGGATCGCGCTGGTGATCGGCCGCTATCCGTCGGCCGTGGCAGAGGCGAAGGCCGTGCCGGGTGTGCCGCCGTACCGGGCCCTGGCCATCGTCATCAATCTGGAGAGCCATGACGGAGAAGCACCGGCGACCGACATGGCGGGGGCATTGCTGGCCTCGGCGGTGGTCCGCGCCTGGCTGGTGCAGGAGGCAACCGCGCCATGAGCCGGGGCAGTCGCGTGCCGAAAGGACAGAGGTCCAGATCGCGAGCCGTGCCGACCGGGTGGGGCAGGCTCGCGCCCGTCGTCGGACTGTGCGCCGTGGCGCTGATTTCCGCCGTGATGGCGTTTGGCGGTCGCGGCGGGGTCGAGGCGGCGTCGGGCGCGGCCTGTGTCACCGACGCGGTCCCCGGCGAGTTCAAGAGCTGGTCCGCCTTTTTCCGTCGCTACCCGTTCGACGACGCCTTCGTGAAGGCCCGAATCGAGGCGGTGAACGGGCCCACGCCCGGGGAGGTCGTCACCATCCCGCTGGCCGGCGATGCATCCTGCGGCCAGGCCGCTGAGATCGACTAGATCAGGGCCGACACCGGCAGGGCGGCGTTCCAGTCCTTGAAGGCGACCGTCAGGGGCGGGGTCAGGTCGGGTCGGGCCAGTTCGACGACCAGGGGTCCGATCTCCGATGGATGGGGCAGGGTTTGGGGGTCTTCGCCCGGGAAGGCCTGGGCCCGCATGGCGGTGCGCATCCGGCCGGGATCGAGAACGGCGACGCGGATCGAGGTGTTCTCGATCTCGTCGGCCCAGATTTTCATCATGATTTCGGCGCCCGCCTTGGTCGCGGCGTAGGGGCCCCAGAAGGCCTTGGGCACGGAGGTCAGGCTGGTGGTCAGATGAATCACGCGGGCGGCGTCGGACTGGCGCAACAGCGGCTCCAGCGACCGGATCAGGCGATAGACGGCGGTCAGGTTGGTCTTCTCGATCTTGCCCCAGCCGCGCGGGTCCAGATGCGAGACCGGCGTCAGGCCGGCGGCGCCCAGGGTGGCGGCGGTGTGGACCCAGATGTCCAGCCGGCCGAACCGCTCGAAGATCGCGCCGCCCAGCCGGTCGATGCCGCCGCCGTCCACGAGGTCGAAGGGGACGAGCGTGGCGTGCTTGCCGGTCGCGGCATAGATGGCGTCATCGAGCTCTTCCAGCCCCCCCTGCGTCCGGGCCGTCGCGACGACGTGGGCACCGGCCCTGGCCAGGGCAAGCGCGCTCTCATAGCCGATACCGCGCGAGGCGCCGACGACAAGGGCGATACGGTCGGCGAGGAGTTGATTGGGAGAGGTTGTGGTCATCTGGTATGCTTCCGGTACAGGCCGGCCTTTTAGCGGAGCGGCGACGTGAGTGCTGAAGAAAAGCTGACATTGACCCTCTCAGCGGAGGTTCAAGAGGCTCTGGCCTACATCTCCGGGCTGTCGGGGAGAACATCCGCAGCGTTAGTCGAAGAGGCGTTGCGCCAGTTCATCGACCGCGAAGTGCCGATCTTCGAACAGATCGAGGAAGGCATGGACGATTTTGCCTGCGGACGGACGGTCAGCCATGAAGACGCCATGGACCGCCTCCGGGCACACATTGCTGAAAGATCGGCCGAAGCCGCGTGACGGTTTTGCATTGGTCTGAGTCGGCCAGCGCGGAATTCAGAGCGGCCTACGATTATATCGCCAAGGATAACCCAATGGTCGCGCTGAAAGTCGTCAATCGAATTGGCAGCCAGTGAGTTGGTCGCCCGCCGTAATATTGGTCGGGTCGGCCGTCGGCGCGGCACATTCGAAAAATCGGTGATCGGAGCACCGTACGTTCTTATCTATACGAGAGATGAAGTCTCATCCGTGACGACAATCATCACCTTGATGCATACGGCTCGACAATGGCCAGCAGAGCATGATGTCGGCTAGAAACCCGGTGCCGCCTGCCACAGGCTGAAGCTGACGCCCTGGTCGTCGCAGACGACGCAGGACTGGCCGGTCGCGCTCTCGGCGGGAATCGCGGCCTTGCCGCCGAGTTCGGCGACGCGGGCGCAAGTCGCGTGGATGTCGTCGACGCGGAAGTACAGGTTGGGTTCGCTGACGGGGCGTTCGGCCTTCACGAAGCCGAACGGCGGGTTCGAGTCCGCGACGTGGGCATAGGTCGACCGTGACGCGTCCTCGTCAAACGTCCAGCCGAACAGGGCTCCGTAGAAAGCGCGTGCCTTGCCGATGTCGGCGGTGTCGAGGGTGAAGTAACCGAGCTGGACCTGCGTCATGGCGTTCCTTGTTGCGCGCGACCCGATCCGAAAACCGGCGTCCACTTTTCGGGATCGCGCTGTTAAGCACTCACCAGCAGGGAAAGTTGCCGGTCCAGCATCTGGCGGCCGCCTTCCTCGATCTCGCGGTCCACCAGGCGGGTCGGATAGTCACCCGTGAAATAGTGGTCGGTGAACTGGGGCAGGGCGTCGTTGCGGCCAGACTCGCCCATGGCCTTGTAGAGACCATCGACCGACAGGAAGCCGAGCGAGTCGACCTCGAGGAACTGGCGCATCTCTTCCAGCGTCTGGTTGGCGGCGATCAGCTGGTCGCGTTCGGGCATGTCGATGCCGTAGAAATCGGGCCACAGGATCGGCGGGCTGGCCGAGCGCAGATGGACCTCGGTGGCCCCGGCGTCGCGGACGGCACGGACCAGTTTGACCGAGGTGGTGCCGCGCACGATGGAATCGTCGATCAGCACGACCCGCTTGCCTTCCAGCACCGCGCGGTTGGGGCTGTGCTTCATGGCCACGCCCTTCTGGCGGGCCCCCTGGCTGGGCTGGATGAAGGTGCGGCCCAGATAGTGGCTGCGGATGATGCCCATCTCGTAGGGGATGCCGCTTTCCTGGGCATAGCCGAGGGCGGCGGGCACGCCGGAGTCGGGGACGGGCACGACCACGTCGGCGTCGATCGGGAACTCGCGGGCCAGGCCCTGACCCATGCGCTTGCGCACGCCATAGACCGAGCGGCCGTTCACGACGCTGTCGGGGCGCGAGAAGTAGACGTACTCGAACAGGCAGGGTCGGGCGGCGCGAGCGGGGAAGGGTTTGAGCGAGCGCAGGCCCTCGTGGTCGATGACGATGACCTCGCCGTGTTCGACGTCGCGCACGAAGGTCGCGCCGATGGTGTCGAGCGCGCAGGTCTCGGACGCCAGGACCCAGGCTTCGCCGATCTTGCCCAGTACCAGCGGGCGGATGCCGAGGGGATCGCGGGCGCCGATCATCTTGGTCCGGGTCTGGGCGACCAGGGCATATCCGCCCTCGATCCGGGCCAGGGCGTCGATGAAGCGGTCGACGATCTTGGCTTTGCGGCTGCGGGCGATCAGATGGAGGATCACCTCGGAGTCTGACGTCGACTGGAAGATCGAGCCCTCGCCGACCAGCTGGTTCCGCAGATAGTGGAAATTGGTCAGGTTACCGTTGTGGGCGATGGCGATGCCGCCCTGATCCAAGTCGGCGAACATCGGCTGGATGTTGCGCAGGAAGCTGCCGCCGGCGGTGGAATAGCGGGTGTGGCCCACGGCCGCCGCACCGGGCATCCGTTCCTTCAGGTCCGTGCCGCCGAAGGCCTCGCCGACATGGCCCATGTGGCGTTCGGTGTGGAAGCGGGTGTCGTTCACCGAGGCAATGCCGCAGGCTTCCTGACCGCGATGCTGGAGAGCGTGCAGGCCGAGGGCGACGATGGCGGAGGCCTCATCCGCTTCGGCGCCCCAGACGCCGCAGACGCCGCATTCCAGACGCGGATGATCGTCATCGGCGTCGCGGAAATGCTCCCGATGAACGACGGGGGCGGCGATGGAATGGTCAAGGCTGCTCATCGTGGGGGGCTCCGATGATAGCGGGGTGACATTACTGGGCAGGGGCGGCAGGCGAACTATTGCCTGTTTGGGGCGACTGCAAGGCTTCATCGTCGGAAAAGCCTCTGCGGACGGATGAATCGACGACGGGCGACAGGGCATCTGCCCCGCGACCGATGCCGGGGAGGATGATCTGGATGGCGCGGGCGGCCCCGGCGCTGACCGGGCGCAGCGTGGCCTCGGACAGCCAGCGCGGCGTCCGCTCGCCCGGAAGGGCCGCGACGATGACCAGATGGATGGCCCCCAGCAGCACCAATGACCGACCCGCGCCGACGAAGACGCCGAAGATGCGATCGACGCCGCCGAGGGTCGGATGAGCCTGGGCCCGCTTGGACAGGATCGAGCCGAAGATGCGGATGCCGAAATAGATGATCAGGAAGGCGGCGACGGCGGCGAAGATGGTTCCGGCCCAGTCGGGGTCGATCAGTGCCCGCCCGATCCGCGACGTCAGCGGCAGGCTGACCAGGGCCAGAAACGCCGCCAGCACGAAGCTGAGCAGGGTGATGATCTCGCGCGTACCACCGCGCACCCAGCCAGCGGCAGCCGAGGCCAGGATGACCAGGATGGCGAAGGCGTCGAAGCCGGTCATTCGGTTCCCGTGGGGCGCATGGGACCCTAATACCTGTTCTGGGAGATTCGTTCGACGGCTTCGGTCAATCGGTTGACGGATGTGACGGAAACGCCGCCACCCTTGACGGTCAGGGGCGGTGCCAGGGCCTTGTCGAAGCCCAGTTTGGAGGCTTCACGCAGGCGGGCCTCGGCGCGGCCGACGGCGCGGACCTCGCCCGACAGGCTGATCTCGCCGAAGACGATGCAGCCTTGCGGCAGGGGGGTGTCGGTCACCGACGATATCAGGGCGGCGGCGGCGGCCAGGTCGGCGGCGGGCTCGTTGATGCGCAGGCCGCCCGCGACGTTCAAGTAGACGTCCTGCTGGCCGAAGCCGACGCCGCAGCGCGCCTCCAGCACCGCCATGACCATGGCCAGGCGTCCGGTGTCCCAGCCGATCACCGCGCGGCGCGGCGTGCCGTAGGCGGACGGGGCGACCAGGGCCTGCATCTCGACCAGGACGGGGCGAGACCCCTCGATCCCGGCGAAGACAGCCGCGCCTGGCGCACGGTCCTTGCCTTCGCCCAGGAACAGGGCCGAGGGGTTGGCGACCTCGGTCAGGCCGGCGTCGCCCATCTCGAAAACCCCGATTTCGTCGGTCGCGCCGAAGCGGTTCTTGCCGGCGCGCAGGATGCGGAACGGATAGCCGCGCTCACCCTCGAAGGTCATGACGGCGTCGACCATATGTTCGACCACGCGGGGGCCGGCGACCTGGCCGTCTTTGGTGACGTGGCCGACCAGGACGACGGCGGGACCGCCCGCCTTGGCCATGCGGACCAGTTCACCGGCGCAGGCGCGGACCTGGGTGACCGATCCCGGCCCGGCCTCATGGACGTCGGACCACAGGGTCTGAATCGAATCGACAATGACGATGTCGAACTTCTCGCGCTTCAGGGTGCCGAGGATGTCGCGAAGCGCCGTGGCGCTGGCCAGCTGGACCGGGGCCTTCTCCAGCCCCATGCGGCGGGCGCGGGCGCGGATCTGTTCGATGGCCTCCTCGCCCGAGATATAGGCGACACGGACGCCGCGCAGGGCCGCACGACCGGCGACGTCCAGCAGCAGGGTCGATTTGCCGACGCCGGGATCGCCCGACAGCAGCAGGGCCGAGCCCGGCACCACCCCGCCGCCGCAGACCCGGTCGAACTCGGCGACGCCGGTGACGATTCGGGGCGGCTCGGGAGTGTCGGAGTCCAGGGTCTCGAAGGTCAGGCCCCGGCTGCGCGAGGCGCTGACCGGCTTGATCGCGCCGGGCGGGGTGGCGCGGCTCTCCTCGACGATGGTGTTCCACTGGTTGCAGGCATTGCACTGGCCCGACCACTTGCCGTGGACCGCCCCGCAGGACTGACAGACGTAGATCGCGGAATCCCTGGCCATGGTCAGGGCTTACAGGAGGTGGGGCGGGATGGGCAGGGGCTGGTGGAGGGGGTGCGTCCGGAAATGACGTAGAGACGCAAGGCCTCCTGTTCTTCTCCCGCGCAGCGGGGAAGTGCCGCGTCGCTGAGCGCAGCGAAGGCAGCGACGATGGGGGTCTGTGAAGGGAGCGAAGAAATCAGACTTCCCCCATCGACCCTGGAGCCCTTCGGGCTCGACGGGCCACTTCCCCCGTGAAGGACAGGGGAAGAAGGAAAGCGGCGACGTCAGACCCCCAGCGCCACCCGGCTGAGCCGTTCCAGCAGGGGGCCGCCCTGGCCGACGGCGGCGAGGCGGCTGGAGACGTGGCCCAGGACGTTGGCGGCGTAGACTTCGTAAAGGACGATCTTGCCCTCGAGCCATTCCGCGTCGCCCTCGCCAGTGTCGAGTTGGGACTTCGCGGCCAGCGCGCCCTTCGCCAGCATCCAGCCGCCGATGACGTCGCCGAGCAGTTTCAGATAGGCGTCGGCGGCGGCCAGGACGTCGGCCCGGCGCGCGGGATCGGCCTTGGCGTCCAGCAGCCACAGGGTGGCGTCCTCGACGGCCTCGATGGCGGTCTTGAACCGTTCGACGGGCTTGCCGGAATAGAGCTTGCCGAGTGCCGTCAGGGTGGTCCTCATCTCGGAGATCACCGCCTTGGCCGAGGCCCCGCCGTCCTGGGACAGCTTGCGGCCGACCAGGTCCATGGCCTGGATGCCGTTGGTGCCCTCGTAGATCGGGGTGATGCGGGCGTCGCGATAGTACTGGGCGGCACCGGTCTCCTCGATATAGCCCATGCCGCCGTGGATCTGGACGCCCATGGAGGCCACGTCGCAGCCGACGTCGGTGCCCCAGGCCTTGGCGATGGGGACCAGCAGGTCCTCGCGGCCCTTCCAGGCCCGGCGCTCGTCCTGGGTCGCCGCGTGCCTGGCCAGGTCGGCGGCGACGCCGGTGGCCAGGGCGATGCCCCGCGCGGCCTCGATCTTCGACTTCATGACGCCGAGGGCACGGCGGATATCGGGGTGGTCGATGATCGGAGCGTTGGCCTCTCCGGTCCAGATCGAACGACCCTGGCGGCGGTCCAGCGCATAGGCCAGGGCGTGCTGATAGGCGCCCTCGGCGACGCCCACGCCCTGCACCGCCACGGCGACGCGGGCGTTGTTCATCATGACGAACATATGGGCCAGGCCCTGGTTCGGCAGGCCGACCAGTTCGGCGCGGGCCCCCTCATAGCTCATCACACAGGTGGGCGAGGCGTGGATGCCCAGCTTGTGTTCGATGCCGACGGGGCGGAAGTCGTTGCGGCCGCCCAGGGTGCCGTCGTCCCTGACCTCGAACTTCGAGGCCAGGAACAGGCTGATGCCCTTGGGTCCTGCGGGTGCGTCGGGCAAACGGGCCAGGACCAGGTGGACGATATTGTCGGTGGCGTCGTGGTCGCCCCAGGTGATGAAGATCTTCTGGCCGTTCAGGGCATAGGTGCCGTCGCCGTTCGGGGTGGCTGTGGCCGTCAGGGCGCCGAGGTCGGAGCCCGCGCCGGGCTCGGTCAGGACCATGGCCCCGGTCCATTCGCCGCTGACCAGTTTGGGCAGATAGGTCGCCTTCTGATGCTCCGTGCCGACCTGTTCCAGCGCCTCGATCGCCGCCAGAGACAGCATGGGGCAGAGGGCGAAGGCCATGTTGGCGCCCTGGATCGTCTCATAGGCCGCCAGTTCCAGCGCCTTGGGCAGGGCCTGTCCGCCGGCCTCGGCCGAGGCGGTAAGGCCGGTCCAGCCCCCTTCCGCGAACTGGCGATAGGCGTCGGCGAACCCGGGGGCGGCGGTGACCGAGCCGTTGGCGTATTTGGCACCGTTCAGGTCGCCCGGGCGGTTCAGCGGAGCCAGCACCTCGTCCGAGAACGATCCGGCCGCCTCCAGCACCGCATTCATGAGATCGGCGTCATAGTCGGGGAAGGCCCCGGTGGCGGCGACCTGGTCGATGCCCGCGACGGCGGTCAGGCTGAAGGCGAGGTCACGGACGGGCGAGCGATAGGGCATGGCGGCAATCCAGATTGATCCGCCTTTGTGACGGTTTGCCGTAGGGGCACGCAAGCATCTTGGCGAACGTCATCGGCTGGTTCAGTGTGCCGCCGAATCCGATGGGAGCCCCGATGGCCGAGCCGAGAAACCGCTATTCCGCCGTGTCGCTGGCCTTCCACTGGGGGCTGGCGCTGATGATCCTGGCCCAGGTGCTGCTGATCACGGCGCACGAGGCCACGGAGGGGCCGATCTCGCGCGAGTTTGTCCAGAGCCACAAGGCGCTCGGCCTGACCATCCTCGTCCTGACCCTGGCGCGGATCGGGTGGCGGATCGCTAACCCGGCCATTCCCTTGCCGGCCGGGACGCCGAAGTGGCAGGCGTTGGCGGCCAAGGCCACGCATGTGCTGTTCTATGTGCTGCTGATCGGCCTGCCGCTGGGCGGGTGGGCGGCGTCGTCGGCCGGCGGTCGCGCGATCGAGTGGTTCGGCCTGTTCAACTGGCCGCTGCTGCCCCTGCCCCAGAGCCGGGATCTGGCCGGGACCTTCATGGACATGCACGAGGCGGGGGTGAAGGTCCTGTACGTCCTGCTGGCCCTGCACGTGCTGGCGGCGCTCAAGCACCAGTTCGTGGATCGCGACAACGTCCTGCACCGGATGATCCCGCTGATCCCGCGCAGGCCCTGATATGAGGCGGTTCGCGGCCTTGATGGGGGCGGGTCTCATGGCGATCGCCATGGCCGGACCTGCGGGTGCCGTGGCGGATCGCTGGGCCGTCATCGGCGAAAGCTCGGCCATCACCATGTCGGTGCGGGCCCTGGGCGTGACCCAGACGGGGCGGTTCGGGCGCTGGACCGGCGACATCCGCTTCGATCCCGACGCGCCCGAGGACGCCGAGGTGGCGATCACGGTGCGGGCGGCCAGCCTGACCATGCGCCAGGCGGCGGTGACCCAGCGCGCCGTCGGGCCGGGGTTTCTGGACGCCGAACGCTATCCGACCATCCAGTTCCGGCTGCGCGCGCTGGAGCCGACCGCGCCGGGGCGATACACGGCGCGGGCCGATGTGACGGTTCGTGACCGGACCCGTCCGGTGACCTTTCCCGTGACCCTGGCGGTGGACGGGGGGACAGCGCGGATGCGGGGCGGGTTCGTGCTGGATCGCGCCGACTATGGCATCGGGACGCAGGGGGCGATGAACGCCCTGGTGGCCCGTCAGGTGCGCGTCGATGTAGCCCTGGCCACGCGCCGGGCGTCGTGACCGGGTCAGATACCCTCCAGGCGGCGCAGGCGCTGCGGGAGGGCCGGCTGGTGCTGCTGCCGACCGAGACGGTCTATGGGCTGGCGGCGGATGCGGCCAATGCGGAGGCGGTCGCCGCCATCTTCGAGGCCAAGGGAAGGCCGCGCTTCAACCCCCTGATCGCGCACGTGGAAGATGCGGCGGCGGCGGAAGGTGTCGCCGTGTTCGACGCGGCGGCGCGGCGGCTGGCCGAAGCCTTCTGGCCCGGCCCGCTGACCATCGTGGCACCGGTGCGGGCCGGCGACCGGGTCTGTGACCTGGCGCGGGCGGGGCTGGACAGTGTGGCGGTGCGGGTGCCCGGCCATCCGAAGGCAAGGGCTGTGATCGCGGCCTTCGGCGGGGCGGTGGTCGCGCCGTCGGCCAATCGGTCGGGCAGGCCCAGCCCGACGACCTTCGTCGACGCGTTCGAGGAGACGGGGTTCGCAGTCGCGGCCGCCGTCGACGGCGGGCCCTGCGCGGTGGGGGTGGAGAGCACGGTGGTCTCGGTTCTGGACGGGCGGATGGCCTTGCTGAGGCCGGGCGCCGTGACGCGCGACGAGATCGAGGCCCTGGTCGGGCCGATCGATCGCGGCGGGGAGGGGCATCGCTCGCCCGGCCGGCTGACGACCCACTATGCGCCGGACGCGCCCGTGCGGATCGAGGCGCAAGGCGCGCGCGACGGTGAAATCCTGCTCGGCTTCGGGCCGGGGGTGGGGGAGGCGCGCTGGAGCCTGAGCGCGTCGGGCGACCCGCGCGAGGCGGCGGCGAACCTGTTCCGGCTGCTGCGGGAGGCGGATCGGGAGCAGCCGGCAGGGATCGCGGTGGCCCCTGTGCCGATGGCCGGGCTGGGTGAGGCGATCAACGACAGGCTCAGGCGGGCGGCGGGATTTGTAGGGTAGATTTCTCCTCCCCGTTCGCCGCTTGGCGAATGGGGAGGTGGCAGCGAGCGCTTGCGAGCTGACGGAGGGGGCGACTCGATCTGTCCGATCAACTCTGCCAGCCCCTACTCCAGTTACCGCGTCGCCCCCTCCGTCTCGGCGCGAAGGAGCGCCGATCCACCTCCCCATCGCTCCGCGACGGGGAGGAGAATTCTACCCAAACCGCGCCTGCAGATCGACGCTCGACCGCACGCCGACCTCCGCGAAACAGCTCCCCAGCCACTCGTCCGCCGCCGCCCTCCCGCGCGTCTTCAGGTCGTTAAGGAAGGTCCATTCGGTGTTGAATTTGGAGCCCAGCGACAGGTCGCCCAGCCAGCTGTCGGCCTCGATGGCGTGCATCAGGATGTTGCGATAACGGTCCTTGGCCGAGGGCGTCAGGCGGCCCTGTTCGATCAGGTCCTGAACGAAGGCGACGGCGCGCAGTTCGGCGCCCAGGGGGGCGTTGAAGACGACCTCGTTCAGCCGGTCCATGATATCGCCGGGGGCCTTGGGCGTATCGGCGCGCTCGAAGGCATTCAGGGTGATCAGCAGGACGTCGTCGGGCGTGTCCTCATAGAACAGCGGCCAGAGCGGCGGATTGGCCAGATAGCCTCCGTCCCAGTAGGGCTCGCCCTCGATCTCGACCGCCTGGAACAGTTGCGGAAGACAGGCCGAGGCCAGCAGGACCTGGTCGGTGATCTCGGCATTGGTGAAGACGCGGGATTTGGCATGGCGGACGGCGGTGGCGGCGACGTGCAGCTTGACGTCGGAGGCTCGCACCGCCTCGAAATCGACCGTCGCGTTCAGGACCCGCTTCAGAGGATTGAGGTTCAGGGGATTGAACTCATAGGGCGACATCGACATCGCCAGGGTCTCCGACGCCCGCCACAGGGTCGTGTCCTTGAGCCAGCCGGGGGTCAGGGCATTGGACCAGATCGAGGTATCGCCGAACACGTTCTTGCCGCCCGACTGATTGGTCTCCCGCCACAGCTTGTCGAGGGTGGCGCGGGCGCCGTCATGCCCGCCCGTCGCCAGGCCCGAGACCAGGGCCGCCCCGTTCATCGCCCCGGCCGAGGCCGCCGTCACCGCCCGGATGTCCAGCCGCCCATCCTCGAGCAACCGGTCCAGCACCCCCCACTGAAACGCCCCGTGCGCCCCGCCGCCCTGAAGCGCCAGACAGACCTTGCGCTGGCCGTCGTCGGGGGCGACTGGCGCGGCTTTCGCCGCCGGAGCCTTGCGTTTGAAAAGCGCCATGGGCCGGCCTCAGCTCAGATGTCGGGGGAAATCCATCGAAGCGTGCAACAGACGCAGGATTTCGACGCGGTGTGGGTCGAACCGAAAGACGATCACATGGCTCGCAGTCCCGACGCGGTCGCCGCGCGCCACGCGGTCGCGGCTGTGTCGGATGGGATAGAAACGCAAGCTTTTGGGGACATCGTCGTGCGCGCTGACGCCGACCCTCGTCGGGCTTTCCAGCAAATCAGCATAGGCCTGCTCGATCAGGATCCTGTATCTGAACGCTGCCGCCAGGCCGAATTTCGCTGCGCTATGGACGAGTATCTCCTCAATCTCCAGCTCTGCTTGGAGCAGACATCGAGGGCTCTCAAGCCACGCGCGCTTTCACACGTTCCATGATCCCGTCGAAATAGGCTTTGAGGTCTGTGACCCTGATCCCTTCGCCTCGATCCAGGCTGTCGATGCTCACTTGAAGCTTGGCGTTAAGCTGGGCCAGCTTGACGTCATCACTCTCCTCATGGGCAACCGTGTGTTCGCGCAACATGCCCACGGCATCGGCGATCACAGCATCCCGGTCGGGGTAGGCTCCCGAGCGCACCTGTTCGTCGACGAAGGCGTCGAGCGTCGGCGGAAGCTGGAGCGCGGGCTGGGCCATGGCAAACCCTTATCATGCCACGACTGCGGATGCATCAGCCACGGCTCAGAGGGGCGTGTGGCCGTCGGCTATCGGGCGGTCCAGCCGCCGTCGATGGGCATGCTGATCCCGGTGGTCGAGGCCCCCAGATCGCTGACCAGATAGAGGAAGGCCCCGGTCAGTTCGTCGGTGGTGACGAACCGCTTGGTCGGCTGGGATTCCAGGATGACTTCGGACAGGACCTTTTCCTTGGAGGTACCGCGCGTGCGGGCCAGGTCGGCGACCTGGGCGGCGACCAGAGGGGTCTCGACGAAGCCGGGGCAGATGGCGTTGCAGGTGATGTTGTCCTGGGCCAGTTCCAGGGCGACGGTCTTGGTGAAGCCGACGACGCCGTGCTTGGCCGCGACATAGGCCGACTTAAATGGGCTGGCGACCAGGCCGTGGACCGAGGCGATGTTGACGATCCGGCCGCGCCCTTGCGCCTTCATGATCGGAATGGCGGCACGGGTGGCGTAGAAGGTCGACGACAGGTTGATCGCGATGATCTTTTCCCACTGGTCCGAGGGGAATTTCTCGACCGCCTCGACGTGCTGGATGCCGGCGTTGTTGACCAGGATGTCGAGCCGGCCCAGCTGGTGTTTGGCATAGGCGACCATGTCGGCGACCTCGTCGCCCTTGAGCATGTTGGCCGCGTGATAGCGGACGCGGACGCCGCAGGAGGCCTCAAGCTCGGCGCGGGTGCGTTCGATCTCGGAAGGGTCGCCCAGGCCGTTCAGGACGACGTCGCAGCCCCGCGCCGCAACCGCGCGCGCCAGGGCCAGGCCGATGCCTGAGGTCGAGCCGGAGATGACCGCCACCTGGCCGGACAGGTCGTTGGGGTCCTTGAAGACCGGACGCTGGTTGTCCATCGCGTCTTTCTTTGTGCGTTGAAACATGAAGGCGTTTCCCGGATCGTGTCTTGAGGTCGTTTCTGATTTGAGCCCGACTCTAGCGGCTCAGGCGGCGGAAGGCGACAGGCCGGTTCAAGGATTTCGCTACCTGGTGAATATCCAGTCTGTGTTGGTTGATGCGGCCTTGTCGAACCGATAGCCGTCGCGATCGAAAGCCTTGAGCGATTCGGGATCGTCGATGCGTTCGTCGATGGCGAACCGGGCCATGGTGCCGCGCGCCTTCTTGGCGAAAAAGGAGATGATCCGGCTTTCGCCGTCCTTCTGCTCGCGGAAATGGGGCGTCACGACGGGGACCCTGAGCGCCTTGGCATCGACTGCGCCGAAGTATTCCTGGCTGGCCAGGTTGACCACGACCGGGTGAGCATGGCCGTCGAGGTCGGCGTTCAGCTGTTTCGAGATCCGGTCGCCCCAGAAATCATACAGGCTCTGACCCCTGCGGGTGCGCAGGCGGGTGCCCATTTCAAGCCGATAGGGCTGGATGCGGTCCAGGGGGCGCAGCATGCCGTAGAAACCCGACAGGATACGCAGATGGTCCTGGGCGAAGGCCAGGCCCGGCGTGTCGAGGGTGCGGGCCTCAAGCCCCTGATAGACGTCACCGGCGAAGGCGAAGGCGGCCTGGACGCCGGTGTCGAGCGCCTCTGCGTCGAAGGCCTTGAACCGTTCCTGGTTGAGGCGTGCAAGGTCCTCGGAAATCCCCATCAGCCGGCGCAGATCGGCCTTGGTCTGACGCCGCGTCGTCACGGCCAGGGACGCCGTGTCTTCCACGAACCGGCGCGTCGTCGCGGGCAGGGCGGGGTCGGGCTCTGAAAAGTCGAGCCGTTTGGCCGGGGACAGGACGATCAGCATGACGGTCGTTCGGGGCTGAACAGGACGGCCGGGTTCATGATGCCCTTCGGATCGATCGCGCCCCGGATCGCGGCCATGGTGGCGACTTCGAGCGGCGACTTGTAGCGGCGGACCTCGTCGGTCTTGAGCCGGCCCAGGCCGTGTTCGGCGGAGATGGAACCGTCGTAGCAGGCGACGATGTCGTGGACGACCCGGGAGCCCTCTTTCCAGCGTGCGATGAAGGCGGGCACATCCTCTCCGACGCCCGGCAGGATGTCGTAGTGCAGGTTGCCGTCGCCGATATGGCCGAAGACGGAAACGCGGGCACCGGGGTGGAACCGCTCCACCGCCGCCGTTGCCTCGTCGATGAAGTCGGCGATGCGCGAGATGGGCACCGAGACGTCGTGCTTCCAGCCGCCCCCCTCGGGCTTGAGCGCGGCCGAATGCTCCTCGCGCAGACGCCAGAAGGCCGCGCGCTGGGCGTCGTTCTGAGCGATGGCGGCGTCGGTGATCAGGCCTTCTTCGAAGGCGACCTCCAGCAGGCTTTCCATCTGCGCCTCGGCGCCGCCCGGCGTGCCCGAGGCGATCTCGATCAGCACCGACCAGGCGGGGACGGGATCCAGCGGCCAGCGGCTGTCGGGGATGTTCTTGACGACCAGTTCGGCACCCATCCGCTTCATCAGCTCGAAGGCCTCGACCCCGCCGCCGGTCTCCTGTTTGGCGCGGGCCAGGAGCTCGATCGACGCTCCGGCTGTCTCCAGCGCCACCATGGCCACCGCCCGCGACCGCATGATGGGAAACAGCTTCAGCGTCGCGGCGGTGACGACGCCCAGCGTGCCCTCGGCCCCGATCAGAAGCTGCTTCAGGTCATAGCCGGTGTTGTCCTTTCGGAGCCGCTTCAGGCCGTTGAAGATCTCGCCATTGGGCATGACGGCCTCGATCCCCAGCACGAGGTCGCGCATCATGCCGTAGCGCAGGACCTGGGTGCCGCCGGCATTGGTGGAGATCACCCCGCCGATGGTCGCCGACCCTTCCGCAGCCAGACTCAGCGGGAAGAACCGGCCGGCGTCCCTGGCGTGGTGCTGAGCCTCTAGCAGGGTGATCCCGGCCTCCAGCGTCATGGCGTCGTCCAGGGGCGTCACGTCGCGCACGGCGCGCAGGCGGCGCGTGGACAACAGGACCTCGCCATAAGGAATCTGCCCGCCCACCAGACCGCTGTTGCCGCCTTGCGGGATAATCGCCACGCCGTGGGCCGCACAAATGGCCACCGCGCGCTGGACCTGTTCGGTCGTGCCGGGCGTCAGCAGGATCGGCGTCTCGCCCGTCCAGCGATTGCGCCATTCCGTCAGATAGGGGGCCAGGGTGAACGGATCCTGGCTCCAGCCGGACGGGCCGAGCGCAGCCTTCAGTTCGTCAAGCACGGCGGGGGAGGGCGGGGTCATGGCCGCCTTCTGTCAAAATCGGTCGCGGGACGAAAGCGGAAAGCTATGGTGGGCCATGGAAAGCGCGCGATGACCTCGATTCCCCAGGCCGGTCCGGTTCCCGCCGTCGGTGTCGTCTGTCTGAAGGGGGACGAGGTCCTGCTGATCCGGCGGGGGCGACCCCCGCGTGAGGGGGAGTGGAGCCTGCCCGGGGGTCGGATCGAGCCGGGCGAGAGGCTGCACGCGGCAGCATTGCGGGAGTTGTATGAAGAAACCGGCGTCTCGGCGCGAATCCTAAGTCTGGTCGATGTCGTGGACGGGCTGTTTCCAGCCTTTCACTATGTGCTGATCGACTATGTCGCGGTCTGGGTCTCCGGTGATCCGGTTGCTGGGGATGACGCGGCCGAGGCCCGGTTCTTTGCGGTCGATGCGGCTCTTGGACTTCTGGCGTGGGACGAGACCCGGCGGATCGTCACCGAGGCGGTACGGATTCGCGATCAGGACGTCACCGCCTGACCCACGCCGCCGTCTACCGGAACGGCGCTCAACGGACCTGAAATTCCGGCGTGACAGCCGACATTCTCTATGTAACATCCGCGCCCAACGGGTCGATACTGTGTCGGCTCGGGGGGGCTTACCTCGGCTTTTCGCCGAAATGGGGGACTACAATGATCAAGACCACTCTGGCGGCTGTCGCCGCCCTGATGCTCGCCGGCGCGCCTGTCGTCGCCTCGGCCCAGGTGACCGAGCCGGTCACCTTCACCCTGCACAACGAGACCGAGCACGACCTGATCTCGCTCTACATCTCGGTCGTCTCGACCAATGAATGGGAAGAGGACATCTTCGGCGACGGGATCCTGGAAGCCGGCGACAGCGTCGAAGTCACGATCGACGATGATCTGGAAGACTGCGAATACGACCTGAAGGCCGAATTCTCGGACGGTTCCGAAGTGACCGTCGGTTCGGAAGACTTCTGCGAACTGGACGGCGGCGACATCACCGTCAGCGACTAAGCTTCGCGACAGGTCAGACGTCGAGGGCGGCTTCCGAGAGGGAGCCGCCCTTTTCGTTTGTGACGACGGTCCGGATTCGATGGCGCGGCGGGCGCGGCGGGCGTAATCTGGTTCAAACAGCCGAAGGATTGCCGCATGAGCCTCGTCTTCGTCCTCGCCCTGGTCATACTGGCCTTCATTCTGCTGTTCAGCGTGGTGA
Source organism: Brevundimonas sp. NIBR10 (assembly GCF_027912515.1). Classification (NCBI taxonomy): domain Bacteria; kingdom Pseudomonadati; phylum Pseudomonadota; class Alphaproteobacteria; order Caulobacterales; family Caulobacteraceae; genus Brevundimonas; species Brevundimonas sp. NIBR10. The sequence goes on along the minus strand of NZ_CP115464.1, from coordinate 3,157,852 downwards.
AGATCGTGCCTCAGGGCCGTGAGTTCACGGTCGAGCGGTTCGGGAAGTACACCAAGACCCTCAAGCCCGGGATCAGCGTCCTGACGCCCTTCGTCGAGCGGATCGGGCGGCGCATGAACATGATGGAGCAGGTCCTGGACGTGCCCCAGCAGGAGGTCATCACCAAGGACAACGCCATGGTGAAGGTCGATGCCATCGTCTTCATCCAGGTGATGGACGCCTCGGCCGCCGCCTATCGCGTCGAGAACCTTCCCTATGCGATCACCCAGCTGTGCTCGACCAACCTGCGGACCGTCGTCGGCTCGATGGACCTGGATGAGGTGCTGTTCCAGCGCGACAATATCAACTCGCGCCTGCTGACGGTCATCGACGCGGCGACCGAGCCGTGGGGCGTCAAGGTCAACCGGATCGAGATCAAGGACCTGACCCCGCCGGTGGACATCACCAACGCCATGGCGCGCCAGATGAAGGCCGAGCGCGAGCGCCGCGCCGTCATCACCGAGGCCGAGGGCGAGAAGCAGGCCGCCATCGCGCGCGCCGAGGGTGCCAAACAGTCGGCCATCCTGCAATCCGAGGGCCGCAAGGAAGCCGCCTTCCGCGACGCCGAAGCCCGCGAACGCGAGGCCGAGGCTGAGGCCAAGGCCACCGCCATGGTTTCGGAGGCGATCGCCCGTGGCGACGTCAACGCCATCAACTACTTCGTCGCCCAGAAGTATGTTGAGGCCTTCGCCGAACTGGCCCGCAACCCCACCGCCAAGACCGTCATCGTTCCGGCCGAGATGAGCGGCCTGGTCGGGACCATCGCCGGCATCGGTGAACTGGTCGGCCTGGCCCGCGATCAGCAGCGGACGCCGTCCGCACCGCCGCCCGCACCGCCCGCACCGCGCGCACCCCGCGGCGGTGCCGTGCCTCCGACTGCGTGACGCCATGGACACCTTGATCGACCTCTATTCGGCCCAGCCCTTCTGGCTCTGGCTCGCCATCGGTGCCCTGTTGCTGGCGGTCGAGGCGGCAGCCTCGACCGAATGGCTGCTTTGGCCGGCGGTTTCGGCCGGGATCGTGGCGGTGGTCACCGCCCTGGGCCTGTCGCTGGGTCTGGCCGGAGAGGTGGGGCTGTTCGCGGCCCTGACCTTGGCCTCGACCCTGCTCTCGCGTCGGCTGGTCCAGCGCGTCAATCCCGACGACCAGCCCGACATCAACGATCGCGACCGCCGCCTGATCGGGCAGAAGGCGACGGTGGTCGAACCGTTCGTCGATGGCCGGGGACGCGTCTTCGTATCGGGTGCCGAATGGTCGGCCGAACTGGACGGAGACACGCCGGCCATCGCTGAGTCCGTCGTGGTGACGGCGGTGGGAAGTGGCAGGCTGACGGTCAAAGCCACGACATGATCCTGATCTGGCTGGCCGCAACAGCCTTGATGACGGCCGCTCCGGGCGCTTCCACGCAGTCCAGCCCGGCCGAGGCGGCCGCGCCGTCCGCTGCCGCCCAGGCGCTTGCGGCCTTCGACCCGCTGATCGGCAAGACCTGGCGTGGGGCGTCGCTGAATGCGGCCGATACCATAGACGAGGTCCGGTTCGAGCGCATCCTGAACGGGCGTGCGATCCGCAGCACCCATTCGGTCAATGGCGGCGTCTATGCGGGCGAAACCCTGATCACCTGGGACCCTGCTCAGAACAGACTGGTCAGCTTCTATGCGACCAACGGCGGCTTCTACACGACCGGCACGATCGCGGTGCGGGGGCCCGGCACCTTCGAATTCGATCAGGTGGCTCACGGCCTGCCCGACCTGCCGGGCGTGCGCGCCACCACGACCTTCGAGAACGGCGTCTACAGCATTCGCAGCCGCCATCTGATCAAGGGCGAATGGGTCGATACGGGCGGCTTCGACTATCGCGTGGTCGAGTAGGGATCAGCCCGCGCGTGCAGACCGCATCTCGGCGATGCCGCGATTGGCCAACTGGTCGGCGCGTTCGTTCAGTTCGTGACCGGCGTGGCCCTTGACCCAGTGCCACTTGACCTCATGCCGGGCGCGGGCGGCATCAAGGCGTTTCCACAGGTCGTCGTTCTTGACCGGGGACTTGTCCGCTGTCCGCCAGCCCCGCGCCTTCCAGCCGTGGATCCATTTGGTGATCCCGTCCATGACGTATTTGCTGTCGGTGTGCAGGTCGATCCGGCACGGGCGGGTCAAGGCCTCCAGCGCCATGATGGCGGCGGTCAGTTCCATCCGGTTGTTGGTCGTCAGGGGTTCGCCCCCCGACATTTCCTTGGTCTTGCCGGACGCTTGCAGTATCGCGCCCCAGCCGCCGGGCCCCGGGTTGCCCTTGCAGGCACCGTCGGTGTGGATGATGACGTGAGAAGACGGTGTGCTCATTTGGCATGTGACTACAGCGTCGATTGCCGCGCCGCCACGCCTTGGCCTATATGGCGCGTATGATTTGCAGCGGGCCGAGGTCGGGCCGCTTTTTCGGAGACGTGTTCGTGGGCAGCTTCAGCATCTGGCATTGGGCCATCGTCGCCGTCATCGTGCTGCTGTTGTTCGGTGGCCGTGGCAAGCTGTCGGGCCTGATGGGCGACGCGGCCAAGGGTATCAAGGCGTTCCGCGAGGGTCTCAAGGACGACGCCAAGAAGGACGGCCCCACTGATGGTGTGTCCTCCCTGCCGCGCACCGAGGCCGAGAAGGAAGAGCTGAAGCGCTAGTTGGCCGCGACGGAAGACTCCGCGCATGGGCGGTCTGACCCCGGGGATCGGGGGCCTGGAATGGGTAGTGATCGGACTGGTGGCCCTGGTGGTCGTCGGGCCCGAACGGCTGCCTGGCCTGCTGCGTCAGCTCGGCAAATGGGTGAGCAAGGCGCGCGGCATGGCCAACGAGTTCCGCGCCAGCTTCGACGAAATGGCCCGCCAGTCCGAGCTGGATGACCTGCGCAAGGAGGTCGAGGCCCTGCGCACCGGCCAGTCGCCCTATTCGCCCGTCCGCCTGGGGGCCGAGGCCGACGCGGCGTTCAAGGACATCCGGAACGAGCTCGAAAAACCCCTGACCGACGAGGCCGTGGCCGCCGATCCGGCGATGACGCCCCAGGCCTCGGAATGGCCCTACGGCGATCCCGTCATGCTGCCGCTCGCCGACCCGCCGCTGGTCGCCCTGCCGGAGGAAGCACCGGTCGTGCCAGTCGCCAGAAAGCCGGCCCGTAAGCCGCGCGCAAAAGCTGCCACAGCCGTCTCCGCGCCCGTGAAGGCCAAGGGCGGGAGCGCCGCCAAGTCTCCGGTCAAGGCCGCCACCAAGGCTCCGGCCAAGGCCAAACCCCGCACATCGCGTAACTCGAAGCTCGACCTATGACCCGCGACGAGTCTGAAATCGAAGCCTCGCGCGCTCCCCTGATGGATCATCTGATCGAGCTGCGCGGGCGCCTGGTCGTGTGCGTGATCGCCTTCGTCCTGGCCTTCTTCCTGTGCTTCTTCTTTGCGGCCCAGATCCAGATCGTGCTGATCAAGCCGTTCCAGGCGGCCTCGGCGGTCCATGCCGCCGCGGCGGCGACTGGCGGGCACGGTAACATGATCGATCTGCTGATGGTTACGGCCGGACTAAAACCGATCCCGGAGGGCGGCCAGGCGGCGGTGCAACTTATCGCCACCGCGCCGCTGGAACAGCTGTTCTCCAAGATGAAGATCGCCGGGTTCGGGGCCATCGTCCTGGCCTTTCCGGTCATCGCCTGGCAGCTGTACCGGTTCGTGGCACCGGGGCTGTATCGCAACGAGCGCGGGGCCTTCCTGCCGTTCCTGATCGCGGCACCCGTGCTGTTCTGCCTGGGGGGAGGGCTGGTCTATTTCGTCATGCTGCCGCTGGTCATGTGGTTCTCGCTGAGCCAGCAGATCGTTTCGGACGGCATCTCCGTCGCCCTGATGACCAAGATCAGCGAATACCTCAGCCTGGTGACGTCCCTGATCCTGGCGTTCGGCCTGTGCTTCCAGCTGCCGGTCATCACCACCCTGCTGGGCATCGCCGGCATCGTGTCGTCAAAGATGATGGCCGAGGTCCGCCGCTATGCCATCGTCGCGGTGGTCGTCGTTGCCGCCGTCGTCACCCCGCCCGACCCCATCAGCCAGCTGATGCTCGCGGTGCCGCTGGTGCTGCTCTACGAGATCTCGATCTGGTGCGTGCGCGCGATCGAGTGGCGGCGAGGGAAGGGTGAGACATCACCGGCTGCCTGAAGGATGCTGGTCAGGAGTTTTTCATCGTTCTCGGTGCGACCCTGCCCAGTGCGTTTCAGGCGCGACCAGAAACGGGCGTGCTTGGCGCTGACGTAGGGCTACAGGTCGGAAATCGAAGTCTGCTTCGCGCGAAGCTGCGCGATCAGCCGTTTGGCCTCATCTGTAGGATAGATCGTTCTGGCTCCCAGACCACTTTCCAGTCGATCCGCATCTCCAGGATCGCCCCTTCGCTCCAATACCAACAAGACGAAGACAGCGGCGTCGTATGGCAGGAAAGGCGCGAACTCCGCCAGCTGGTCCAGAGGCGCAAGGCCGGTCAATGGCCATACGGACTCCGCAAGACCCTTTGCCTCGGACGCAAGCATGTCGTGATCACGCTCTGCTAGAATGGCGTCGAGCAGAGCCTGATGGAACAGCTGAGCTTGGACCGGCGTCATGGCGTCGATTCGCTTGAGGCGGTCCGCCGCCACAACCACGCCGTGGCGTCGCTCGTCGACATTCTGGCTCATCAGATAGGTCAATATCTGTTGATGATCGTCCGCGACTTCCGGCTTCGTGAGAGGCTCAGGCGATGTCGGCGCTCGCTGGATCAGTAGTCCAAACGACGTTGTCGCGAAGCCTGAAATGGCGATTCTCAAGCTGACATCGGTACTGAATGGTGGGACGTCGATCACATTCTCAATGACGCCTTCGCCGAGATCGAGTCGAAGAGGGGCCATGCGATGGCCCTTCAGAGTCAGCCTGCGCTGCAGTTCTTCGAAGTCTCGTCTGCGAAACAGAACCGTGCCTTGATTGTCGATCGTTTCGTCATTCGAGAAGAGATTGAATTCCGTCGTGTGGACCGCCCAGCCGCCGGGCCTCAGGCAGTCGATCGAATTTTCAACGAAGCGCAGCCCATGTTCTATCGATCCAAGGTGTTCGAAAGCACAAGACGACCAGCAAAAATCGAAACCTTTCAAACCAGGATCGATCGCGTTCATGTCGCAGGCCTGGAACGACACATTTCGGTCGAAAATATCTTCCGGACAGATATCGGGGCGCCGCAGTGAATCCCGGTCGTGGGCGTGTTGCGCGGTTTCGATCCAACCCGTGCCAACTGCACCTTCTGGCCCTAGATCAGTGGCGACGATTTCGCATCCATGAGCCGCAAACAGCGCCGGCAACACCTCTTCGCCTACGCCGAAACCGACTCCACGCATATGAGGCGCAATGAGGCCGCGTTCGTAGAGGCACTGGCAAATGAACACATACTCCCACAGTTTTCGATGATACCGGGGCCAGAACCCGGTCTGCAGGCTCCAGTGCGTGAACCAGGCGGTATGAAAATCGCTTTCACGACACATGGTCGAAACGTCGAAAATCTGGTTTCCGGGCCCGCCATGGACGAGCGGAGGCCTTTCGATCACATCGCGCCGGGCGAGTGGACGATTTGCTCGATGCAGGAGGCGTGTCTCGGCAGTACTCGCGTTGATTTCGGTGCTTAGAAGGGCAGCTGTCCGTTCCAGCAAATCAATCCGCTGTTCGAGTTGAATGATTGCGTCATCCGTCCGCATGGCCGCAACCGCCTGCTTCCGGCGTTGGGCTTCGCCCGTCACCTTGTGCCAGCGGCGACGAAGCGTGCCGATGATTCCCGCCATTGCCAGTCCCTTCAAAAACGAAGGCGCCGAGCAGAGTTGCCCGGCGCCTCCCTAGTGTCTCTGTGCGGTGCGATCAGCAGCTGTAGTACATGTCGAACTCGACCGGGTGTGGGTGCAGGGCCAGGCGCATGACCTCTTCCATCTTCAGCTCGATGTAGCTGTCGATGAAGTCGTCATCCATGACGCCGCCCTTCTTGAGGAAGGCGCGGTCCTTGTCGAGGTTCTCGAGGGCTTCCTTCAGCGAACCGCAGACCTCGGGGATCGAGCCGCGTTCTTCTGGCGGCAGGTCGTACAGGTTCTTGTCGGCGGGCGCGCCCGGATCGATCTGGTTCTCGATCCCGTCCAGGCCAGCCATCAGCAGGGCGGTGAAGGTCAGATAGGGGTTGCCCATCGGATCGGGGAAGCGGGCTTCCAGACGCTTGCCCTTGGGCGACGACACCCATGGGATACGGATCGAAGCCGAGCGGTTGCGGGCGGAGTACGCCAGCTTGACCGGGGCTTCATAGCCGGGGACCAGGCGCTTGTAGGAGTTGGTGGTCGAGTTGGCGAAGGCGTTGATGGCCTTGGCGTGCTTGATGATGCCGCCGATGTACCACAGGCATTCCTGGCTCAGACCGGCGTACTTGTCGCCCGCGAACTGGGGCTTGCCGTCCTTCCAGATCGACATGTGGACGTGCATGCCCGAGCCGTTGTCCGCGAACATCGGCTTGGCCATGAAGGTCGCCGACTTGCCGTAGGCGGCCGCCACGTTGTGGATGATGTACTTATAGAGCTGCAGCCGGTCGGCCATGGTCAGCATGTCCGAGAACTTCAGGCCGAGCTCGTGCTGGGCCGGGGCCACCTCGTGGTGGTGCTTCTCGGGCTGCATGCCCATGTCGCGCATCACGCCCAGCATCTCGGCGCGCAGGTCCTGACCGGAGTCGACCGGGTTGACGGGGAAATAGCCACCCTTGGGCCCGGGGCGGTGGCCCATGTTGCCCTCGGTGTATTCCGAGCCCGTGTTGGCCGGCAGTTCGATCGAGTCGTAGGAATAGCCGGTGTTGCCCGGCTGGGTCGTCCAGCGCACGTCGTCGAAGATGAAGAACTCGGCTTCCGGCCCGAAATAGACCACGTCGCCCACGCCGGCCGACTGAATGTACTGCAGGGCCTTCTTGGCCATGGAGCGGCTGTCGCGGTTGTAGGGTTCGCCGGTGTCCGGGTTCATGACGTCGCAGAACAGGAACATCGTCGTGGCCTGATAGAACGGGTCGATATAGGCCGTCGTCAGGTCGGGCTTGAGCAGCATGTCCGACTCGTTGATCGCCTTCCAGCCGGCGATCGAGGAGCCGTCGAACATCGTGCCTTCGTTGAGGAAATCCTCGTCGACCAGGTCGATGTCGAAGGTGACGTGTTGCAGTCGGCCCTTGGTGTCGGTGAAGCGGACGTCGACGTATTTGACGTCCTTGTCCTTGATCTCTTTCAGGATCTTTTCGGCGGTGCTCATTCTCGGGTGGTCCTGTTTCTTCTGGGGAGAGAGGGAACGCGAACGACCGCGCGGACGCGGCCGGGTACTGTAGTCGTCAGACCGCCTGGGCGCCGGTTTCTCCGGTGCGGATGCGGATGACGTCGATCACATCGGTGACGAAGATCTTTCCGTCGCCGATCTTGCCGGTGCGTGCGGCGGTCTGGATGGCCTCGACCACGGCCGGGTAGAGGTCGTCGGAGACCACCACCTCGATCTTGATCTTGGGCAGGAAGTCGATGACGTACTCCGCCCCGCGATAGAGCTCGGAATGGCCCTTCTGGCGGCCATATCCCTTGGCCTCCAGCACAGTCATCCCCTGCACTCCGATGTCCTGGAGCGCCTCCTTCACATCGTCCAGCTTGAACGGCTTGATGACGGCTTCGATCTTCTTCATGGGCACCCCGTGACCGGCGTTTCGAACAGCCGGTCGCTCGGGGACGAAAGGGACATCGCATTGCGGTATAAGGCAAGGGCTGCCTTCGAATTTTCCTCAATGTGCGGCCCCGGAAACGTCATGACGCAAGAATATTCCACGCCCGGATCGTGGCGCGCACTGTTTCCCTGGCCGACTCTGCAAACCCACAAGCATGAGAGGGGCAGGCTGGGGGTGGTTTCGGGTCCGGCGCTGAGGACCGGCGCCGCGCGGCTGGCGGCGAGAGGCGGTTTGCGGATCGGGGCCGGGCTGGTGCGAATCCTCTGCCCCCCGGACGCGGCACTGATCGTTGCGGCGGCGGTGGAGGCCGTGATGGTCGACGAGTTCGCCTCGCCCGAGGCCCTGATGAAGCTGGCCGAGCCGCTTGACGCCGTCGTCATCGGACCGGCGGCGGGGCTGGGTGAGGGGACGGTGCATAATCTGCAGGCCCTGGCCCGGACGGGCGCGGCCCTGGTGGTGGACGCCGACGCCCTGACGATCTTCCGCGACCGGCCGGCTGTGCTGTTCGCCTGTCTGGATCGCGACGACGTGCTGACGCCGCATGAGGGGGAGTTCGAGCGGATATTCCCGGGATTGCTGGCCCAGGGGCGAGAGGCGGCGGCGAGGGTCGCGGCCGGACAGGCGGGGGCCGTGGTGGTGCTCAAGGGACCGCAGACGGTGATCGCCGCGCCGGACGGACGGGTCGCGGTCAATGACAACGGCGTGCCCTGGCTGGCCACAGCAGGCAGCGGCGACGTCCTGGCCGGGATGATCGGCGGCCTGATCGCCCAGCGGATGGACAGTTTCGAGGCCGTGCGGGCGGCGGTCTGGCTGCATGCGGATGCGGCGGCGCGATTCGGCCCCGGGCTGATCGCCGAGGACCTGCCCGAGATACTGCCTGCGGTGCTGGCGGGCCTTCGTCCGGCATGACCGGGGCCCGCCCGCCGGGCCTCAGGGCAGGGGACGGACGTTGTTCGCGGCGCTGATCTCCAGGGGTTCACCGTCCAGCACCAGCCGCACCCTCGATCCTGCCGGAGCGGGCCGTGGCACCGACAGGGTCACCGTCTGGACCTTGGGCTGAAGGTCATCGGGTGCCGCCAGGCTTGCGAACCGGGTGCTGGCCAGCACGGCCCCATCCGGTCCTTCGAGGACAACACGCCCGGCCGGAGAGGCGACGCCCCCCAGGCCGTGGACCGTGACCGACAGCCGTCCGCCGCGGCGCACGACGTCGTCCACGCCGATTCCGACGTCGGGCCGGGTGGCCATGGCCGGGCCTGCCTCGGTCAGGGCGAAGGTGATGACGCTGGCCCCCAACGGCAGGGTGACCGGCACCCCCTCTCCGGGCCCGAACGCCACGGTCGATGCGGTACCCGCGTCCGGCCGGTCGTCGCCGTCCGCGTCGATCCCTTGCGTCACCGTCCATTGGCCCGGCGTGACCTGACCGCCCGAGATCGTCGCGGCGACAGGCCGGTCGGCCAGGTTCCAGACCACGACGCGGAAACCGTCGGCCGCCGGCTCGCGCACCAGGATCGCCGTCTTCAGCGCATCCCCGGCGTCGTCGAAGCGCCAGCTGATCCGGTTGCCGGGCACGATCCGGTTGCGGACATGGGCGACGCCGCCCAGCCGGGCGCGCTGCAGCTGGTCCGACGGTACATCGACCCGGTCGGACCACCAGTGATCCTCGGTCTGCATCGTCATCCGCACCGAGGCGAAGCGGATCTCGTCGGCGTACAGCCGCTCCAGCAGCGAGCGGTCGCCGGTCTCCGCGGCGGCGAAGGTCAGGGCGTCCGGCGACGCGCCCGGTCTGGCGGCGGCGGCCACCCATCCCTGGCTGATCTCGGGGCGCTTGAGCTCGCGCGCGACGTCGGCGGTGATGCCGGACCAGCCGGGCGATCCCGGCTCGCCCATCGGCGTCAGATATCTGGCTTCACCGGTCCAGCGATACGAGGCCCAGAGCAGCATGTTGGTCGGCCCCAGACCCGTGCCGCGCTGGGCGTCCGTCGTCCAGTTGATGTCGGCGGGCCAGGTGACCACGCCGTCCGCTCCCGGCTTGCCGTGCGCCAGATAGCCGTCGGCCAGTTCCAGCAGCAGGGCCTTCAGGCGCGGCGACCCGTTGTAGTCGACTAGTGCATACCCGGGATGCAGGATCAGGTTCGACTGCGACTTGGACCAGTCCCAGGGCGTATCCCGCGCGAACAGCGAACCGGAGAAGTTGGACGAGATGATGTGCCGGTGCCCCGCCGCATTGACCTGGGTCAGGTCGCTGTAGCGCCGCGCGGTCGCCATCAGCCGCTCGATCGTCTTCGGATCGCCCCGGTTCAGCATGGCCGCCTGGCTGATCGCGTTGACGCCCTCCTCATAGACGTGAAGCTCGTCGGTCTGGATCATGCCCAGGCCGTTGTCCCACATCCCGTTGCGATAGCTGGCCTCGATCAGGGCCAGGAGGGAGGCGTTGAACTTGTCCGGGTCGACGCCCATCAGGGCCGGGCCGACCCACTGGTTGGTCATGTCGGTGTCGTCGGAAATGCCTCCGCCGAACTCACCCTCGACCTGGCGATTGTCGATCCACCAGTTGATGAAGGTCCGCACCTGTTTCAGGTCCTCGACCTGGCGGAAGGCCCACAGCGGAACGCCCGCCGGCGGCGTGGCCTGGGTGAAGGCGGGCAGGGGCTGGGACGCGTTCCACTCGCTCCAGTAGGCCCGGCCCTCGACATTGCCGGGATCGACCCGCAGCAGGTCGGTCAGGTCCAGATAGAATTGGTCGAACAGGGCCAGGTCGCGCGTGATCTGGCGTTCCTCGACCAGGAAGCCATAGCTGTCCTTGATCTGCATCAGCCGGTCGGCGACGTGCTCGGGCCGGGCGGCGTCGCGGTCCTTGAAGATCAGCCGCACGGCCATCCCGTCCAGGCCCTGGGCGCTGAAGTCGGCGGCCGACGATGCCACGGTCAGGTACAGGCTGTTGTCGTTGTCCAGCACCCGGTCGCGCGTATCCAGGAACACCGTCCGCGCCTCGCCCGGCCTGACCGAGACGTTGATGTCCAGCAGGTCGCGCAGGGCCCAGGTCGGATCCTTGACCCGGATGTTCAGCGAGATCAGCCCGTCCGGGCCCGGCGTCGCGGTCAGGGCCGGGATCTCCAGCACCAGCCCGTCGAGACCGCCCGCCTCCTGATAGCTGAGCGTCGGCACATTGCGGATCAGGGGTCCGGCGGCCCGGCCGCGCCGGAACTCGATCGGGATGACGACGTGGGCGATGGGGCGGGCGCCGTTCAGCGCCGTTGTGCGCGGCGCGGTCGGAGCGCTGGCGGGCAGGGCGGCGACGGTGTCGCGTTCCTCGGCCGGATAACGCCCGGCGATGAAGGCCGACAGGTCGTCGGTGGCGACATAGGATGGCTCGACCCCTGCGCGCACGACATAGCGATAGTCGCCGAGGCTGTCGGGCACAGCGCCGGCCGTGACGTTGTAGACGCCGATCTCCTGGATCGGGGTCTCCTGCTCGACATTGACGAAGCGGATCGCGCCGCCGTCGCGACCCTCGACACGCGTCGTCGTGCGCTCGGCTCCGCGCGGGCGGCTGGCCAGGGGCTGGGGCGCGCCGGCGTCCACGATCTTGCTGGATGCGATGGTGGCATCGACGGCCGACAGGGTGCCGAAGGCGGCCCCCTGGATCTCCACCTGGTTCCACGGTTCGTCAGGCAGGAACCAGGTCGCCGACTTGCCGCCCATGGAATAGACGTCCCAGTCGGGCAGGATGAAATAGTCGCTGCGTCCCGTCAGGCGCGACCGGTTGTAGACGCCGGGCCAGGTGGTCTCGCGGATGCCGTCGTTGCCGAACATCAGTCGCTGGGCGATGTCGCGCTGGTCCGTGAACTCGACCCGGCGGATGCGGGTCACCGGATCGGCGAGATAGGGCGCCGGACCCTGATCGAAGCCGAAGCGGCGATCCCAGGCGGGCCGCCAGTCAGCCGGAGCCGAGGACGTCACAGGGTTTGCGGCGGGACTCACCAGAGCCTGCACCTCGCCCTGATCCAGCGCGTGGTCATAGATGCGCAGGTCGTCATAGTCGGAGCCGCGCGTGAAGCTGTAGCGGCTGTGAACCTGGATCGGCGACACGATCCGTCCGGCCGTGCCGAACTGATCCAGCGCGGCGTCGAGCACCGCCGGGGTCCGCGTCGCCGCCACCCGCTCGCCGTCGACATAAAGCACAACGCCCTCGGCCTCGTCCCAGCTGAAAGCCAGATGCATCCAGGCGTCTGGTGCGGGTGCTTCGGGCATCTTCCACGACACCCGGACGCGGGCCAGGTTGTTGTCGGTGACGAAGGCATCGAAACCTTCGCCGTTCCAGTCGATCCGCAGGAAGGTCATGTCCCAGCTGGAATGGTTGGCGTACCCGACCCGGAACAGGACGAAGGGCGTCGGCCCGGTCGCGTAGCGAGGCCGCCAGTCGAAGGCGATCGTGCCTCTCTGGGCATAGATGTTGCCGGGTGCCGACCAGGCCAGTTGCTGGTCGTCGGTGCCCTCAAGATAGCCGCCGTCGGTGCCGCCGGTGGGTTTCTGGGTGATCTTGTCGGCGAAGGTGGGTTCCGCCTGACCTGCCGCCACATCGGCCGTCAGCCCCGTATCGGCCGACATCCGGAACAGCAGTCCGTCACCGGCAGGCGAGGGGTTCTGCGCCTGGGCCAGGGACGGCAGGGCGAGCCCGGCCAGAAGCGCGGCCACGCAGGCGGTGGAGCGAAGAGCAAGCATGACTGTACCTCGGCGTCGTCCCTGTGCGGCTTGATCGACCGCTTGGGCTCAGGTTATGACACCGGTGTCTCAAAGCAAGCGGTTTGAGACGAGCCTCGGTCGCAACCGGCTTAGGCGAGAACGCGGGGCAGTTTGAACGTCACGGTCTCCCGTTCGCCGGGATCGTCGATCATCGTTACGTCGAAGCGCTCGCGGATCGCCTCGATCAGGGCTTGGATCAGCGGTTCGGGGGCCGAGGCACCGGCGGTGATGCCGACGGTCGAAACGCCGTCGAACCAGCTCCAGTCCACATGGGACGCATCATCGACCAGCCGCGCATCCGCCGCCCCGGCCCTGAGCGCCACCTCGACCAGCCGCACCGAGTTCGACGAGTTCGGCGAGCCCACCACCAGCACCAGGTCCGATCCGTCCGCCAGACCCTTCACGGCCTCCTGACGGTTTGTGGTGGCGTAGCAGATGTCTTCCTTGTGCGGGTCCGGCAGTTCGGGGAACCGGGCCTTGAGCACACTCAGGATCTCTGCGGTGTCGTCCATCGAGAGCGTGGTCTGGGTCGCATAGGCGAGGGGGGCGTTGCCCGGTCGCTGGACCGTCTGCGCATCCTCGACCGTCTCGACCAGGGTGATGGCACCGTCCGGCAGCTGTCCCATGGTGCCGACGACCTCGGGGTGACCGGCGTGGCCGATCAGCAGGATGTGACGGCCGGCGGCGTGGTGACGCTCGGCCTCGACATGGACCTTGGAGACCAGGGGGCAGGTGGCGTCGAGGTACAGCATCTGGCGCGCGCCCGCCGCCGCCGGCACCGACTTGGGCACCCCGTGGGCCGAGAAGACGACGGGCCGATCGTCGGGACATTCGTCCAGTTCCTTGACGAAGACCGCGCCCATGACCTTCAGGCGCTCGACCACATGCTTGTTGTGGACGATCTCGTGGCGGACATAGACGGGCGCGCCGAACTTCTCGATCGCCCGCTCGACGATCTGGATGGCGCGATCGACCCCGGCGCAGAAGCCGCGTGGCGTGGCCAGACGAACATTCATCGGTCGGCGGTTCGGGGAAATCGCGTTCATGCCCTCTAGGTAGCGGTTCCGGCCGCTGATCGCCACCGCGAGCGTTTGCCGCGCCTCGCTTTAGCCGCTATCAGCACCCAGCGTGGCAGGGTCGGCGCCGACCCCTGTGCAGCGCCTCCTTTCGGCTGTCGGATACTTCCCTTGATGCGTCGCGTTATCTCCGTTCAGACCGCCGCCCTGGCTGCCGTCGCCCTGTTCGCCGGTTCGGTTCCGGTCGCGGCTCACGCCCAGTCCATGCCGGGTCAGCAGCAGCAGGGCCAGCGTGACCGCCAGCAGGGTCAGGAAGAAGAGGGTGCCAGCCGCCGTCCTGCGCGTATCGCGCCGCTGAACCAGCGCGCCAACGCCGGACCCTGTCCCTATGTGAAGATCCTCTACGACGCCGCCCGCTACGTCGAACTGGCGGACAACCGCCCGGCCGTCGCCAACGTCGGCTATACCGGCGAGATCGAGGGCGTCACCGCCGGCTGCAGCTATCGCGGGGATGAGCCGATCACCGTCCAGATGGACCTGCTGTTCAACCTGGGCCGCGGCGCCCAGGCGACGGCCGATCAGCGCACATATCGCTACTGGATCGCCGTCACCGCCCGAAACGAGGCGGTCCTGGCCAAGGAATATTTCGACCTGCCGGTGGATTTCGAGGGTGCCCGCACCGCCTCGGTGACCCAGGAAAAGACGATCGTCATTCCGCGCGCCAACGCCGAGACCTCTGGCTCGAACTTCGAGGTCCTGGTCGGCTTTGACGTCACGCCCGAAATGGCCGCCTTCAACCGCGACGGCAGCCGGTTCCGCGTCAACGCCGGCACCGCGCCGGTCGCCCAGCCCCCCGCTCAGTAATGGCCGACCTCAAGACCGAACTGGGCGAAGCGGTGGCCGCCGCCTTCGCCGCCGAAGGCGTGGACGCGTCGCTGGCCCGGGTAACGACGTCCGACCGCCCCGACCTTGCCGACTTCCAGTCCAACGGCGCACTCGCCGCCGCCAAGGCGCTGAAGGCTAATCCGCGCGATCTGGCGACCCGCGTCGCCGCACGCCTGTCCGGCGATCCGCGCTTGTCGGGCGTCGAGGTGGCGGGGCCGGGGTTCATCAACTTCAAGGTCGCCGAAGCGACATTGGCGACGCGCGCCGAGGCGATCGCCGGGGATACCGTGCTTGCCGGCGCATCGGCTGTCACCACGCCGCGCAAGGTCGTCATCGATTACGCCGGGCCAAACGTGGCCAAGCCGATGCACGTCGGGCACCTGCGCTCCTCCATCATCGGCGAGAGCCTGAAGCGACTGTTCCGCCTGCGCGGCGACACCGTCTGGGGCGACGCCCATTTCGGCGACTGGGGTTTCCAGATGGGGTTGCTGATCGTCGCCGTCGGCGATGAGGGCAGGGCGGACGCGTTTCTGACCGACGGTGAGGGCCCCTTCCCGGACCAGAGCCCCGTCAGCCTCGAAGATCTCGAACGGCTGTATCCCGCCGCCGCCGCCCAGGCCAAGGAAGACCCGGCCTTCCGCGACCGCGCCCGCAAGGCCACGGCCGAGCTTCAGGCCGGCCGGCCCGGCTATCGCGCGCTGTGGCAGCATTTCGTGGCCGTCAGCCGCACTGCCCTGGAACGCGAGTTCGGTGCCTTGGGCGTCACCTTCGACCTGTGGAACGGCGAGAGCGACGCCGATCCGCGGATGGCCGAGATGATCGCCCATCTGGAGGCCAGGGGCCTGCTGGTCCAGGATGACGGTGCGCGCGTGGTCCACGTCGCCGGCCCCGGCGAGACCCGCAAGAAGAAGCTGGCCGACGGCTCGGTGATCGAGGCCCCCAGCCCGCCGCCGCTGCTGGTGATCAGCTCCGAGGGTTCGGCCATGTACGGCACGACCGACATGGCCACGATCGTTGATCGTCGCGAGACCATCGACCCCGACCTGATCCTGTATGTCGTGGACGAGCGTCAGGCCGAACATTTCGAACAGGTGTTCCGCGCCGCCTACCTGGCCGGATACGCCGAAAAGGGCACGCTGGAGCATCTCGGCTTCGGCACCATGAACGGCACGGACGGAAAGCCGTTCAAGACCCGCGCCGGCGGCGTCCTGAAGCTGCACGACCTGATCACCCAGGCCCGGGACAAGGCCCGCGCCCGTCTGACCGAGGCCAATCTCGGCGCCGACCTGTCGCCCGAAGAGTTCGAGGCCACGGCCCACAAGGTCGCCATCGCCGCCCTGAAATTCGCCGACCTGTCGAACAGCCGCACCACCAGCTACGTCTTCGATCTCGACCGCTTCATGAGCTTCGAGGGCAAGACGGGGCCGTATCTGTTGTATCAGGTCGTCCGCATCCGCTCCTTGCTGCGCCGCGCGGCCGAACAGGGCGCGGGTGTGTCGCCGATCGCCATCGTCGAATCGGCCGAGCGCGATCTGGCCCTGACGCTGGACGCCTTCGATCAGGCGGTGTCGGACGCCTACGACAAGCGGATGCCGCACCTGATCGCCGAACACGCCTATCGGCTGGCGCAGAGTTTCTCGAAATTCTACGCCGCCTGCCCGGTACTGATCGCGCCGGACGACGCCACGCGCGGCTCGCGGCTGGCCCTGTCGAAGGCGGCGCTGGACCAACTGGTGCTGGCGCTGGATGTGCTGGGGATCGAGACGCCGGAGCGGATGTAAGACGGATCGAACTTGGGATAAGCTGTCCATCAATTCGGAGCTGCCATGTCCCTCGACGCCTTCATCGCCGGCCTGCCCAAGGCCGAACTGCACCTCCACATCGAGGGCTCACTCGAGCCCGAGCTGATGTTCGCCCTGGCCGAGCGCAACAAGGTCTCGATCCCGTTCGACAGCGTCGAGGCGGTGCGCGCCGCCTATGATTTCTCGAACCTCCAGGACTTCCTCGACATCTACTACGCCGGGGCCAACGTCCTGCTGACCGAGCAGGATTTCCACGACCTGGCCTTTGCCTATTTCCAGCGGGCGGCCGCCGACGCCGTGCGCCACGCCGAGATTTTCTTCGACCCCCAGACCCACACCGACCGCGGCATCCCGTTCCAGGTCGTCGCCGACGGCCTGCTGTCCGGCATGAAGGCGGCCGAGACGGAGCTGGGCGTCAGTTCGCAGCTGATCCTGTGCTTCCTGCGTCACCTCGACGAGGACGCGGCCTTCACCACTCTGCGGCGCGCAGAACCGTGGCTGGACCGTATCCGGGGTGTCGGGCTGGATTCGTCCGAGGTCGGCCACCCACCGTCCAAGTTCCAAAAGGTCTTCGCCGCCGCCGGCTCCATGGGGCTGAAGCGCGTCGCCCATGCGGGCGAGGAGGGGCCGCCCGCCTATGTCTGGGAGGCGCTCGACCTGTTGAAGATCGACAGGATGGACCACGGCAATCGCTCGATGGAGGATCCGGCCCTGGTCGAGCGGTTGGCGAAATCGGGGATGACCCTGACCGTCTGCCCCCTGTCGAACCACAAGCTCTGCGTCGTCGATGATCTGAAGGACCACCCGGTTCCGGAGATGCTGCGTCAGGGTCTGCACATCACGATCAACTCGGACGACCCGGCCTATTTCGGCGGCTATGTGAACGAGAACTACCGCCAGCTGGCCCAGGCCGTCGGCCTAACGCGCGAGCAAGTCACCCTGCTCGCGCGCAACAGTTTCGAGGGCGCGTTCCTGACCTCGGCAGAGAAGGCGGCGTACATCGACGAGGTCGAGGCCTACGCCGCCCTCTGATCGCCGTCAGATCGGCAGGATGGCCGTGCCGAACGCCCGCTTCAGCTCATGCGCCGCGAACTGCTGGGCCACCGCCGCGTCCGGCACCACCAGCCCCATGCCGAAGAACTCGTGCGTCGAACCGTTGAAGGTCTTGGACCGGGTATCGACACCGGCCGCTTCCAGCAGTTCGGCCAGCTTCTCGCCCTCGGTCCGCAGTGGGTCGATCTCGGCCGTGATGACCGTGGACGACGGCAGACCGCGCAGGTCGGCATTGCCGACGACATTGACGCGCGGATCGATCAGATCGGACAGGTCGGCGAAGGTCTGTTTCACGAACCATTCGATCATCGGCTTGTTCAGCGGCTTGGCCGTGGCGTTCTCGCGATAGCTTTCGTTGTCGAGGTCGGTGCCGACCAGCGGATAGACCAGAACCTGATGCATGGGTGCCTGCAGCCCCTGATCGCGCGCCGCAATCGAGACATTGATGGCCAGGTTGCCGCCCGCGCTTTCACCCATCACCGCGATCCGACGAGGGTCACCACCGATCGACTGGGCATTGGCAACCGCCCATTTCCAGGCCGCGACAGCGTCCTCATGTGCCGCCGGGAACTTGTTCTCCGGGGCCTGGCGATAGTGGACCGACAGCACCACCACGTCGGCAAACCGTGACACCCCGCGCGGCCCGCCGTCGTAGACGTCGAGGTCGGCGATCACGAAACCGCCGCCGTGGAAATAGACGACCAGTGGCTTCAGGTCGTCGCTGTCGGGATCGGGGCTGTAGACGCGGGCCTGGAGAGGGCCGGCCGCGCCGTCGATGGTGATGTCGCGCGTCTGGATGCCCATTGACGG
Source organism: Brevundimonas sp. NIBR10 (assembly GCF_027912515.1). Classification (NCBI taxonomy): domain Bacteria; kingdom Pseudomonadati; phylum Pseudomonadota; class Alphaproteobacteria; order Caulobacterales; family Caulobacteraceae; genus Brevundimonas; species Brevundimonas sp. NIBR10. Next base: position 3,139,762 of record NZ_CP115464.1, on the reverse strand, counting down.
GTTCTCGTCCTTGACCGCCTCGCGCAGAATCTTCTTCACCGCATCGGTGGGTGTCGGCTGCAGCCGCGCCTCCTGCGCCGTCAGGGTCTCGATCGGCTTGCCGCCCAGTCCGGCCAGGGTGTCCAGCACCTTGCCCATGGCCATGTCGGGCTTGGCAGGCGTGTCGCGCGGCGTTTCGTCCTTGCCGAGAATTTTATCGAGGATGGACATAGGCTTCTCTTGAATCTGGAGGGTGGGATGCTCGCTTAATCCCGCTCTCCGGCCATTGTTCCTTCGCCCAAGCTTGACTTGCCGCGTGAGTCGAGGCCTACGTCACTTCGCTCTCGCGGGAGAGATCGGCGGCTTACGACAGCCGCCGGAGCCGAAGGCGCAACCGCCCCGGAAACGCTCAGGCAAACGGACCGCGAGAACATTCGGACGCTGGAAAGTCGATCTTCGGATCGCGCCGACGGAGCAAGCTTGTCATCCCGGACGGCCTCGGCCGAGCCGGGACGGGCGGAATCTCTCAGGCTTCACAGACAGCGGGGGCGCGAGGACGGCGGAGCTTTCCGCCTCAATACGCGACTCTGAAAGGCCGGATACCATGACCGACGAAATCCTGAAGACCACGCCGCTCAATGCCGCGCATCGCGCGCTCGGAGCCCGCATGGTCGGGTTCGGCGGCTATGACATGCCGGTCCAGTATGAAGGCGTCCTGGCCGAACACCGCTGGACCCGCGAACACGCCGGTCTTTTCGACGTCAGCCACATGGGCCAGTGCAAGATCACCGGCGCGGACGCCATCAGCCAGTTCGAACGGTTCGTACCGGGCGACTATGCGATCCTGAAGGCGGGCAAGCAGAAATACTCCCTGCTGTTGAACGAGAGCGGCGGCATCATCGACGACCTGATGGCCGGAAAGCCCGACCACGACGGCCTGTTCGTCGTCGTCAACGCCGGCAACAAGGACGAGGATTTCGCCTTCTGGTCCGCGAACCTCTCGGGCACCGCCACCCTGACGGTGCTCGCCGACCGCAGCCTGATCGCCATCCAGGGCCCCGAAGCGGCCGAGGTCATGGTCGCCCATGAGCCGGTGCTGGCCGAGATGGCCTTCATGGACTCTGCGCGGCTGATGCTGTTCGGCGTCGACTGCTACGTCTCCCGCTCGGGCTACACCGGCGAGGACGGCTACGAGATTTCCGTGCCGAACGCCGACGCCGAACGCATCTGGAACACCATCCTGCAAGACGCCCGCGTCAAGCCGATCGGCTTGGGTGCCCGCGACAGTCTGAGGCTTGAGGCCGGCCTGCCGTTGCATGGCCACGACATCGACCCGACGACCTCGCCGGTTGAGGGAGCCCTGACCTTCGCCCTGTCGAAATCCCGCAAGGAAGCCGCCAGCTTCAACGGTGCCGATCGCATCCTGAAGGAACTGGCCGAAGGTCCGTCGCGCGTCCGCGTCGCCCTCAGCGTCAAGGAAGGTGCCCCCGCCCGCGAAGGCGCCGAGATCGCCGATGCGGACGGAAACGTCATCGGCAAGGTCACCTCGGGCGGTCCCTCGCCGACGCTCGGCCGCAATATCGCCATGGGTTATGTCCCGCCGAAATACGCCGACCTGGGCACAGACCTGAAGGTCATCGTGCGCGGCAAGGCCGCCGCCGCAGAAGTCGTCGCCATGCCCTTTGTCGCCACCCGCTATCACCGCAAACCCAAAGCCTAGAGATCAGCCATGAAGTTCACCAAGGATCACGAGTGGGTCAGCCTGGACGGCGACATCGCCACCGTCGGTATCTCCAAACACGCTGCCGAGGCGCTCGGTGACGTGGTGTTCGTCGAGGTGCCCGAAGTCGGCAAGACCGTCTCCAAGGGCGACAGCTTTGCCGTCGTCGAAAGCGTCAAGGCAGCCTCCGACGTCTACGCCCCCGTCTCCGGCGAGGTGGTCGAGGCCAACGACGCCCTGGGCACGGCCCCCGAGACCGTCAACGCCGATCCGGTCGGTGAAGGCTGGTTCGCCAGGATCAAGGTTTCCGACGCCTCGGCGCTCGACGCCCTGATGGATCAGGCCGCCTACGACGAATACCTGACCACGCTTTAAAAATCCCCGCTCATCCCGGCGAAAGCCGGGACCCAGTCCTTTCACGCGAGAGGTCTGGGATCAGCGGTTCGTCCTCCCCGGCGAAAAACATCGCCCAAAGCACTGGGTCCCGGCTTTCGCCGGGATGAGCGGAAAAGAATATGCGCTACCTCCCCCTGACCCCCGACGACCGCACGGCGATGCTGTCCGCCATTGGCGTGAAGTCCATCGACGACCTGTTCGTGGACGTGCCCGGCCCGGCGCAGCGCGACGGCTTCGTCGATCTGCCGCGCGTGGCGGGTGAGATGGAGGTCGAGCGGGCCCTGTCCAAGATGGCGGGGCGCAACGTCGCGGCGGGCTCCGTGCCCTTCTTCTGCGGGGCCGGCGCCTACAAGCACCACGTCCCGGCGACGGTGGACCACGTGATCCAGCGCTCGGAGTTCCTCACCAGCTATACGCCGTACCAACCGGAGATCGCCCAGGGCACCCTGCAGTACCTGTACGAGTTCCAGACCCAGGTCGCGAACCTGACCGGAATGCCGGTCGCCAACGCCTCGCTCTATGACGGTTCGACGGCCATGGCCGAGGGCGTGCTGATGGCGACGCGGGTGACGCGCCGGAACAAGGCGATCATCTCGGGCGGGGTCCATCCCCACTACGTTCGCGCGACCGAGACCGTGGTCCACGCGGTCGGCGTCGAGACCCAGGCCCTGACCGCAGCCATCGACGCCGAGGCCGCCGTCATCGACGCCATCGACAAGGACACGGCCTGCGTCGTCGTCCAGACCCCCAACGTCTTCGGCACCGCCACCGACGTCACGAAGATCGCCGAGGCCGCCCACGCCGCCGGGGCCCTGCTGATCGTCGTGGTCACCGAGGCCGTGTCGATGGGCCTGCTGAAATCGCCGGGCGAGATGGGGGCCGACATCGTCGCCGCCGAGGGACAGTCGATCGGTAACGCCTTGAACTACGGCGGCCCCTACGTCGGCCTGTTCGCCACGCGCGACAAACTCGTCCGCCAGATGCCGGGCCGCCTGACCGGCGAGACCGTCGATGCCGACGGCGAGCGCGGCTTCGTCCTGACCCTGTCGACCCGCGAACAGCATATCCGGCGCGACAAGGCGACGTCGAACATCTGTACGAACTCGGGTCTCTGTACTCTGGCCTTCACCATCCACATGAGCCTGCTGGGCGAGACGGGCCTGAGGAAACTGGCCCTGCTGAACCACGAAAAGGCCTTGGCCACGCGTGATGCGCTCGCCGCCATCCCCGGCGTCGAGATCCTGACCCCGCGCTTCTTCAACGAGTTCGCGGTCCGTCTGCCGAAGAACGCGGCCGAGGTGGTTTCGACCCTGGCCGACCACCACGTGCTGGCGGGTGTCCCCTACAGCCGCCTCGCGCCCGACGCCGGTATGGACGACGTCCTGCTGGTCGCCGCCACCGAAACGACGATGGATGTCGACATCCAGATCCTCGCCAAATCGCTGACCAAGGTCCTGGGAGCCTGACCATGAGCACCATGAACACTGTCGGCCGCCCGACCGCCCCGAACGCCGTGACCGCCAAGCCCGCGACCCTGACCGGTGCGCGTGGCCTGTTGCAGGACGAGCATCTGATCTTCGAGAGCGACGGCTGGGGCAAGACCGGCGTCGATCTGCCGGAACCCACGACAGATGGCTCCGATCTCGGCGATCTGGTCCGCCGCGATCCGATCGGCCTGCCGGGCCTGTCCGAGCCCGAGACGATGCGCCACTACGTCCGGCTCAGCCAAAAGAACCACGCCATCGACCTGGCCATCTATCCGCTGGGCTCGTGCACGATGAAGCACAATCCGCGTCTGAACGAGAAGATGGCGCGTCTGCCGGGTTTCTCCGACATCCATCCGCTCCAGCCGATCTCGACGGTCCAGGGTGCACTGGAGCTGATGGATACACTGTCGCATTGGCTCAAGACCCTGACCGGAATGCCGGCCGTCGCCCTGTCGCCCAAGGCCGGGGCCCACGGCGAACTCTGTGGCCTGATGGCCATCCGCGCGGCGCACGAAGCATCCGGCGAACACGTCAGGCGCCGCAAGGTGCTCGTGCCGACCTCAGCCCACGGCACTAACCCCGCGACCGCCGCCTTCGTCGGCTATACGGTCGTGGAGGTCGCCCAGACCGATGACGGCCGCGTCGATGTGGCTGACCTTGCGTCCAAGCTGGGTGACGATGTCGCCGCCATCATGGTGACCAACCCCAACACCTGCGGCCTGTTCGAGCGCGACATCCTGGAGATCAGCCGCCTGACGCACGAAGCGGGCGCATATTTCTACTGCGACGGGGCCAACTTCAACGCCATCGTCGGCCGGGTCCGCCCCGGCGACCTCGGCGTCGATGCCATGCACATCAACCTGCACAAGACCTTCTCGACGCCCCACGGCGGCGGCGGTCCGGGCGCGGGTCCAGTCGTCCTGTCGGCGGCGCTCGCCCCCTTCGCCCCGGCCCCCTGGGTCGTCCACGGCGACAACGGCTACAGCCTGATCGAACGGGAGGAGGGCGATGCGGCCCAGGCCTTCGGGCGCCTCTGCGCCTTCCAGGGCCAGATGGGAATGTACACCCGCGCGCTCAGCTACATGATGAGCCACGGCTCGGATGGCCTGCGCCAGGTCGCCGAAGACGCCGTCCTGAACGCCAATTACATCAAGGCCCGGCTCGGTGATCTGATGAGTCCGGCCTTCCCCGACGGCCCCTGCATGCACGAGGCCCTGTTCGACGACGAATGGCTGAAGGGCACGGACATCACCACCCTCGACTTCGCCAAGGCGATGATCGACGAGGGCTTCCACCCGATGACCATGTATTTCCCTCTGGTCGTCCACGGGGCCATGCTGATCGAGCCCACGGAAACCGAGTCGAAGCAGGAGCTGGATCGCTTCATCCACGCCATGCGCCTGCTGGCCCAGGCCGCCAAGGCCGGCGACGTCGACCGCTTCAAGGGCGCCCCCTTCCATGCGCCGCTGAAACGCCTGGACGAGACCCGCGCCGCCCGCTCGCCGGTCCTGCGCTGGACCGCGCCGCAAGGGACCAATATCGCGGCGGAGTGACGTCTTGCGGTGAGGGCAGGGCATGCCAACATCGACGGCATGGCCACCTTCACCGTTCGCGACATCCCCGACCTCTCCGGCAAGCTGGCCGTCGTCACCGGGGCGACCGGCGGGCTGGGGCTGGAGACGGCGCTGGGGCTCGCCGGTGCAGGTGCCGAGGTCGTGCTTGTAGGCCGCAATCCGGCCAAGGGCAGGGATGCCGCCGCCCTGATCCGGGATCGTCATCCGGCTGCCAAGGTCTGGTTCGAACAGGTCGATCTGGCCAGTCTGGCCTCCGTCAAGGAATTCGCCGACGAGATGCTAGGCGAGGGAAGGCCGATCGACATCCTGGTCAACAACGCCGGCGTCATGGCCCTGCCGAAGCGCCAGACCACGGCGGACGGGTTCGAGATGCAGTTCGGTACCAACTACCTGTCCCATTTCGCCCTGACGGCGCGGCTTCTGCCCTTGCTCAGGTCCGGGCAGGCGAGGGTGGTCCAGCTGGCCAGCATCGCCCACAAGGGCGGCGCGATCCGTCTCGACGACTTGAACTACGCGGCCGGCTACAAGCCCTGGCCCGTCTATCAGCAGTCGAAACTGGCCATGCTGATGTTCGCCATCGAACTGCAACGGCGCAGCGATGCCCAAGGCTGGGGCCTGACCAGTGTGGCGGCTCATCCCGGCTATGCCCGCACCGACCTGATCGCAAACGGACCCATGGTCGACAGCGGGCTTGCCCTGGAAGGGTTGAGGCGGCTGTTCCGGCCCCTGATCGAGCCCCTGGTCAGCCATGATGCGGCCGCAGGGGCCCTGCCGATCCTGATGGCGGCGACCCAGCCGAATGTGACGCCCGGCGGCTACTATGGCCCCCAGGGCTGGCAGGACCTGAAAGGACCGCCCGGTCCGGCCCGGATCAGCCCGCAGGCACTGGATACCGGCGTCGCCGCAAGGCTCTGGACGGTGTCAGAGCAGTTCACCGGACTGACCTTCGGATAGGTCCGCTGCCTGTGGCCCATTGGCCACCGATCGGCGCGTCCGATCCCGCCTTACAAAACCTTCACCGTTCAGCCTCGGTTCAGCCACCGAAGCAGAATGTAAACACCTGTGTGGCAAGGTCGTCACGGTCGTGGTTTTCGCCGCCGATCGTGGACCCGGAGAACTCCGGCGACGTTGTCCAGAACTGACTGACCTCCACTTGGATCGCCCGTGACCTTCGCGCCTGCCCTTTCTGGCTTCACGTCCCGCCCGCGGGATCCGCTGCGCGCCCTGCGCCGCAGCGCGATGCTGGTCGGCGGGGTGCTGGTGATCATTCTGGGTATCTTGATTGCGCCCCTGCCGGGCCCCGGCGGCGTGCCGGTCATCGCTGTCGGTCTGGTTCTGGTGCTGCGCAGCTCTTACTGGGCCAAGCGCCAGTTCATCCGCGCCCAGTACGCTCGTCCTCGCTACGTCTATCCGTTCCGCCGTCTGCTGCGGAAGAACCCCGAGATTGCGCCGGTCTTCTGGCAACAGGCTCTGAGGGCCGAGAAGATGGTGCTGCGTCGTCGTCGGGGCCCTCTGGGTCGGTTCCGCAAGACCCTGCGCCGCGTCTGGCGCCGCACCTTCCACAAGGCCTGATCTCGCTCTCCACGGCGCTGCGGCATCGCATCTGCGAAGCACGCGTTCGTGATTGTGGCCGAATGGCGCCCTGATCTCAGAGGCGTAGACTCCCTTCTGCGTTATCGGAACAGACAAATGCGTTGGGAGGCGCTGTCGTTATGATGTCACGCGTACAAAAGGGTGTGGTCGCGGGTTTTGCGGCCACCGTGGTGGTCTCGATCCTCGAGGCGATCAATATGATGGCCGGTCCCTGGGTCACGCCCTACCCGGACATGCTGGCATTCATGATGGGCATGGAAGGCAATCACGTCGTCGGCTGGATCGCCCACGTCGTCACCGGCACGGTGGTGCTGGGCGCGCTTTACGGGATCGTATGCCCGCGCCTGCCCACCGACCTGCCGGCCACCAAGGGGATCGCCTTTGCGGTCGGGGCCTTCTGCGTCCTGATCGTCGGTCTGCTGATGTTCGGCGATCCGGGGGTGTTCAGCGGCGGCACCCTGGGCATCACCATCGCCTGGCTGCTGGTCTCGAACGTCATCTTCGGCTTCGTGATGGGCTCGGTCTACGGCAACCTGGTCGAGCGCGAGAAGCGGGCGGCCAAGCTGATGGACGGCGTTCCGGCGCACTGAATCAAAAAGGCCCCGCCGTCGCCGGCGGGGCCTGATCGGTTCGGAGTCGAACGGATCTAGTTCAGGCGACCGGCAATCTGGCCGATCGCGGCGTCGAGCAGCGGATCGCTCTTCTGGCCCGAAACGCGGGCGGTCAGGATCTGTTCGGCGGCGCGGGCGGCCAAGTCGGCGGCGGCCTGCTTGACCTCGGTCATGGCCTGGGCCTCGGCCTGGGCGATGCGACGCTCGGCCAGGGCCTGACGGCGGGCCAGGGTTTCCTCCAGCTTGACCTTGGCGTCGGCTTCCATGACGCGGGCATCGGCCTCGGCGGCGCGAAGCATTTCAGCAGCCTGGGCCTCGGCCTCGGCCTTCTCGGCGCGGATCGTGGCCAGCAGGGCCTCGGCTTCGGTGCGCAGGCGCGTGGCCTCGTCCAGTTCGGACTGGATCTTGGCGGCCTTGGCGTCGAGGGCGCCGGCAACCAGCTTGGGCACGCCCACGAAGATGCAGATGCCGATGAAGATCAGCAGGCCGACGCCGACCCACAGCTCGGCCTCGGCAAAGTTATAGAAATGTGCGGTCAGAAACGCGGGCATATCAGGCAGCTTCCTTGACGGCGGCGGCGACTTCGGCGGCCGTGGCGGCCTTGCCGGTCAGGCGCTCGACCATGGCGGCGGCGGTGTCGGTGGCGATCGCCGAGACATTGGTCATGGCGGCGTCGCGGGTCTTGCCGATGGCCAGTTCCGCCTCGGCGATCCGGGCGTTGACGACGGCTTCTTCCTCGGCGGCGCGACGGTTGGCTTCCTCAGTCACCCGGGCCTTGGCGGCGGCGGCGGTGGCGCGCGACGAGGCACGGGCCTCGGCGACCTCGGCCTTGGCGATCTCGGCCTGGGAGGCGGCTTCGGCCTGGACCTGACGTGCGGTGGCGACGGCGGTGGAGATGGTCGAGGCGCGCTCGTCGAACACCCGGCGCATGCGCGGGGCAAAGACCTTGGCGATCAGCCAGTAGAGAATGGCGAACAGGACAACCAGATAGACGATCTGGCCGAACCAGTGCTGGAATTCGAACTGAGGCAAGCCGCCGGACTCGTGCGCGGCCTCGGTTGAGGCGTGCGTGGTCTCGACCACGTCCCCATGCGTCGCGTCAGCGTCGTGGGTCGCGGCGGAACCGAGGTCGGGTGTGTGCGTGGCCATGCTTCGTCTGTCTTGCAAATCAATCGAAAAGGCTCAGGCCCGGATCATCCGGGCCTGAGCCTGTCCGCAAAGGCGGCCTTAGGCCGAGTAGATCAGGATACCCAGAACGAACGACAGGATGCCCAGGGCTTCAGCCAGGGCGGCGCCGACGAACAGGTTGCCGATTTGCGAGCCGGCGGCCGACGGGTTGCGCAGGGCACCCGTCAGGAACGAGCCGAAGATGTTGCCGACGCCGATGCCGGCGCCGATCATGCCGGTCATTGCGAGGCCAGCGCCGATGAGCTTGGCGGCTTCTGCTTCCATAATCTTAAGTCCTAGTCTGGGGTTGGTTGGTTAGGGACGAAAACTGAGGTGGGGCTTTAGTGCCCGTGGCCCAGGTTGACCACATCATTCAGATAGATGCAGGTCAGAACGGCGAAGACGAAGGCCTGGAGGAAGGCCACCAGGAACTCCAGCGCGGTCAGGCCGACGGTCATGCCCATGGACAGCAGGGCGATCGGCAGGCCCAGCCAGCCCACGGCGCCCGTGACGCCGATGACGACGAAGCCGGCGAACACCTTCAGCGCGACGTGGCCGCCCATCATGTTGCCGAACAGACGAAGCGTCAGGGTGATGGGGCGCAGCAGGAAGGACACGAACTCGATGATGACCACGAAGGGCAGCACGAAGATCGGCACGCCCGACGGCACGAACAGCTTGAAGAAGCCCAGGCCGTGCTTGGCGAAGCCGATGGCCAGCACCAGCAGGATGGTGATCACGCCGAAAGTGGCGGTGACCGCGATCTGCGACGTCGCCGTGAAGGTCAGGAACAGGCCGATGAAGTTCATGGCCAGGATGAAGGTGAAGACGGTGAACACGAAGGGGAACAGCTTGCGCCCCTCGTGACCGATGATGGAATCGACGATCCCGTCGATCATGCCGAACAGGGTCTCGCCCGCCGACTGCATCCGGCCCGGCACGACCGTGGCCTTGGCGGTCACCAGTTGCAGGAACAGGATCACCAGGCCGAACGCGATGGTCATGGCCAGGTGCGAGTTGGTGAAGGCGATCTGCTGCTCGCCGACGACGGGCAGGGTAACCGTCCCGAAATCGATCAGGGGTTCGATCTTAAACTGGTGCAGCGGATCAGCCATGGGCCCCTTAGTCTTCTTCGTCTTCGTCGAAGGGAACCGACTTCGGCTCCACTCCCGTTGCTCTTGCCTGGGCCATCAGGCGTTGCGCCGTCGACCAGGCCATAAATACCGAAACGGCGAAGCCCAGAAGGACGCCGCCGATCAAACCCCACGGCCCGGTCTCGAAAAACCGGTCCACGATCGCCCCCAACGCCAGGCCGACGAACACCCCACCGAACAGGTCGGCGATGATCCGCCAGGCCTGACCCGCCGCCGCCTGACCCGCCGCTTCATGCGAAACGGGGTTGGTGGTCCGCGCCTCCAGCGAGGATGCGCTGGCGGAGAGGCGTTTGATCGCCTCTTCGCGCGATTCCTGAGGAGTGGCCATGGGTTGTGTTTGCCCGGTGTCCCGGCGAGCCGGAACGGGTCTGAATTTCGCGCGGAACCTATCGTCGAGGGGCCGATTGGTCAAGGCGTGTTACAGTCCGCTGAAGTCTCTGATTTTACGACAGATTATTCCCGCAAGGCCGTGGCGTGGCGAAGCGTCGCGATGACTGCCGGCCGATCGCCGGATTGGCCCGCGGGCGTGACCGGGGTGTGACATCCTGTCCTCGCGACCCGTGCTAACGACCGCGCGGGGGACACCATCATGCAGCAAGACCTGACCCAGGGATCGATTGCCGGACGCCTGCTGGGCATGGCCGCCTTCATCGGCATCGGCTTGATCTTCCAGACCCTGTATTTTCTCGTCGACCTCTATTTCGTCGCCAGTCAGGGCCCGGAGGCGATCGCCGGTGTCGGTCTGGCCGGCAATGTCTTCTTCCTGGCCATGGCGGCGTCCCAGATGGTCGGGGTCGGGGGCCTGTCGCTGATCGCGCGCTCGATCGGTGCGCGGGACCTGGACCAGGCCCGCGCCGTCTATGGTCAGGCCATGCTGCTGTCACTCATTCTGGCGGTCGCCAGTCTGGTACTCGGCTATCTGTTCTCTCGCCCGGCCCTGACATTGCTGGCCGCCGACGAGGGCACGCTGGAAGCGGGCGTCGTCTATCTGCTTGGCTTCCTGCCGGCGGTCGCCCTGATGTTTCCGACCGGGATCATGGCCTCGGCGCTCCGGGCGGCGGGCGTCGTCCGCCCCGCCATGCTGATCCAGGCGGGCACGGTGATTCTGAACGTGGTTCTCGCGCCGGTGCTGGTCGCCGGCTGGGGTACCGGTCATGCGTTCGGCGTCTTCGGGGCCGGTCTGGCCAGTTCGATCTCGGCGGCGGTCGGGATGGTGGCCACCCTGCTGCTGTTCCCGCGCGTCCAGACGATCTTTGCGAAAGCCATTCCTCTTCCGCGCCCCGACTTCGCGCAGTGGCGGCGCGTCATCGGCATCGGACTGCCGTCGGCGGCGGAGTTCCTGCTGATGTTCATCACCACGGCCGTCATCTATGGCGTGATCCGCCATTTCGGCCCCGAGGCCCAGGCCGGTTACGGCGTCGGATCACGGGTCATGCAGGCCATCTTCCTTCCCGCCATGGCGATCTCATTCGCCGTCGCGCCGGTGGCGGGCCAGAATTTCGGAGCGGGGCGGGCGGATCGCGTCCGGCGCACGGTGCGGGACGCGGCGGTGATCTCCTGCGGGCTGATGCTGGTCCTGACCCTGGTCTGCCAGATCTGGCCGGAGGCCCTGATCCGCGTCTTCGCCCCGGATCAGGCGGTGATTGACGTCGGCGCGGGCTTCCTGCGTATCATCTCACTGAACTTCCTGGGCACCGGTCTGATCTTCATCGCCTCGGGCACCTTTCAGGCCCTGGGCGATACCCGACCGGCGCTGTACGGCAGCGTCTCGCGCCTCTTTCTGTTCGCGGGCCCGGCCATCTGGCTCTCGGCCCAGCCCTGGGCCCGGCTGGAGCATATCTGGTGGCTCTCGGCGACGGCGGTGGTGATCCACTGCCTGATTGCCCTGTTGTTCCTGCGCCGCGAACTCAGCCGCAAGCTGGCGGGACTTGTTCCACCCGAGCCCGTGGCCGCCGGTTAGGCCAGGCGGCGGGGGTCGATCATCGCATGGGTGATCCTGCGCCGATCATGGGTCCAGGTCGCATGGATCATCCCGTCCGCCGCCTGAATGATCGCCGGATAGGCATAGCCGCTGGGCAGGGGCTCGGTGGCCAGCACCAGCGACGGCCGCCAACGCACCCCGTCCTCCGACACCGCCAGCCTCAGCGGATAGCGGGGTCCCTTGCCCGGCGTCTGCGCCGCATGGGCCGAATGGTTGTAGATCAACAGGTGCCGCCCGTCGGCCAGGGTCAGGGCGTCCGTGCCCGAGTTCGGATTGGGCAGGTCGATCGCCCCCAGACCCGACCAGGTCCGTCCGCCGTCCCGCGACCAGGTCGAGGCCAGCGCACCCTGCCGAGTCCGCGCCACGGCCTGCAACACCCCGTCCGCATGGACCAGCAGGCTGGGCTGGATCGCGTCGATGTTGAGCGGCGAGGGGACCGGGTCGGTCCGGGTCCAGCTCCGGCCGCGATCCTCGCTGCGTTCGAAATGCAGACTCCAGCCCGCCCCGGCACCGGCCCCGACGCCTTCGGCCAGCTCCACGCTGGAGGGCGACAGCCATGACCCGTCCGCCAGAACGACCGGCTTGTTCTTGATCGGCCCGAGGATCCCGTCCGGCAGCCGACGCGGTGCCGACCAGCTGCGTCCGCCATCCGCTGACGTCATCACCATGCCCCACCAGTCCTGCGGCGTCGGCCCGACCTTGTAGAACAGGTTGAGGTCACCGCCTGGCGGCTGGAACAGCACCGGGTTCCAGGTCGGATGCCGCGATCCGTCGGCCTGAAGGCCGGTGGCCACGCCGGCGGGCGTCGCCCACCGCCCGTCTTCACGCCGCGCGAACCAGATCTCCACGTCGGGATTGCGCTCCTTGGTCCCGCCGAACCAGGCGGCGGCCAGAGCCCCATCGGTCGTCTGCACGATCGTCGAGGCATGGGCCTCGGGATAGGGGGCGTCGTCGTAGATGAAGCCAGACGACACGACCGGCTCCGCCGCCGATTCCTGGGCCATGACCAGCCCGGGCGCTGCGGCAACCAGGCCCACAGCGCCCAGACCCATTCCGCGACGCGTGACCTTGGTCATCGACGCAGCGCGGCGCTGGCGTCGCGGATGCTGGCACCCTCGACAGCGAACATCTTGTCGCCTGCGCTGACATAGATCGGGATCCGGTTCTGCAACGACAGAAAGACGTGGGTCTCGACGGGTCCCGCCGACACGATCTGACTGACGACCAGCCCGACCGACTGAGCCCCTCGCGGTACCTGGTTCTTCGGCAGGTTCAGGCATGTGTTGGTCAACTGGTCCCGGCGCAGCACGGTTCTGCCGTCGGCACTGATCCTGAAACGGTAATGGCCTCCCATCGGAATGATATTGGCGTCGGTCGTCGAGGTCAGCAGCCAGGCCAGCCAGCCGTCACTGTCGGGATCGCGCATGACGACCGCATTCAGCCTCTCCGAGCAGCGCAGGGCGCCGATGTTGGCCGCCGCCGTCAGCCGCGCGTTCCAGCGCGCCGTTTCCTCGTCGCTCAAAGTGCCGTCAGCGGCGGGGACCACCGCTCCGGCCCGACCGTCAGTGACCAGCACGTCCCAGCCGGCCTGCACGCCGTTGGCTGCGGGCTTGAAGAAGCGAACCCTCTGGTTCTGGCCGTCTGGAATGACGACCCAGCCACGGACTTCGCCGATCCCGGCCTGTCCCAGTGCCGCCACCAGGGCATCGGTGGCGACCCACGAAGCCGTGTCCTGGCGAAAGATTTCCTGGCCCATGGCGATGACCTTGGCCTGCGACCATTCCTCGATCGGTACGGGCATGGGGGTCGCGTCGCGCGACGCCTGCGCCCGAGACGGTGTGGAAATCGATCCCGCCGTCCCGATCAGGGCAAGCGCCACAATGCAAATGGCCGAAAACCGCATCGCCGACTCCCGAGTTACGGGATCAGGCGTAACTTCACACGTCCAGATCGGCAACCGCGAACTGGGCGTTGTCCTGGATGAAGCGGAAGCGGGCGTCGGCTTTCTTGCCCATCAGTCGTTCGACCAGATCCTCGATGTCGTCCTCGCTCTCAGGCAGGGTGACACGGGCCAGGGTGCGCTTCTTGGGGTCCATGGTGGTCTCCTTGAGCTGGGAGGCCATCATCTCGCCCAGGCCCTTGAACCGGCCCAGTTCGACCTTCTTGCCCTTGAAGGTGGTGGCCATCAGCTCCTCGCGGTGCGCCTCGTCGCGGGCATAGTCCGACAGCGGCCCGCTCGACAGGCGATAGAGCGGCGGCAGGGCCATGAACAGCCGACCCTGACGGATCACCTCGGGCATGGAGCGATAGAAGAAGGTGATCAGCAGCGCCGCGATATGGGCCCCGTCCACGTCGGCGTCGGTCATGATGACGATCCGCTCATAACGCAGCTGGTCGATGTCGAAACGCGGCCCCGGCGTGACGCCGAGCGCCAGGGTCAGGTCCGACAGCTCGATATTGGCCCTCAGCTTGTCGGCGGTCGCCGAGGCGACGTTCAGGATCTTGCCGCGCAGCGGCAGGATGGCCTGGGTCGTGCGGTCGCGCGCCTGTTTGGCCGAGCCACCGGCCGAATCGCCTTCGACGATGAATAGTTCGGTGCCGTTGGCCGACTGACGCGAACAGTCCGACAGCTTGCCGGGCAGGCGCAGTTTCCGCGTCGCGGCGGCCCGCTGGACCTCCTTGTCCTTGCGCCGCCGCAGCCGATCCTCGGCCCGGTCGATGACGAAACCCAGCAGGGTGTTGGCCTGTTTCGGGCTCTCGGTCAGCCAGTGGTCCAGGGGGTCGCGCAGCAGGGCCTCGACCAGCCGTTGCCCCTCGGGCGAGGACAGCCGGTCCTTGGTCTGGCCCTGGAACTCGGGATTGCGGATGAAGACGGAAATCAGGGCACCGGCGTTGGCGATGACGTCCTCGGCGGTAATCTGGACCGCGCGCTTCTCGTTGGTCAGTTCGCCGTAAGCTTTCAGCCCCTTGACCAGGGCGGCACGGAACCCGGCCTCGTGCGTGCCGCCGTCGGGCGTCGAGACGGTGTTGCAATAGGACTGCACGAAGCCGTCCGCCTCGCCGAACCCGATCGGGGACCAGGTCACGGCCCACTCGACCGCCCCCGCCTCGCCCTTGCGCTCGACCCGGCCGGAGAAGGCGGGCGTGACCGTCTCCATCTCGCCGATCCGCTCGGCCAGGGCGTCGGCCAGGCCGTTGGGGAAGTGGAAGGTGGCGGTGGCGGGCGTCGCGTCGGTGATCCGCTCGGGCGCACAGGTCCAGCGGATCTCGACCCCTCGGAACAGATAGGCCTTGGACCGGGTCATGCGGAAAAGCCGCGCCGGCTTGAACGCCGCGCCGACGCCGAAAATCTCGTGGTCGGGATGGAAGCGGATCAGGGTGCCGCGCTTCTTGGACGGCTGGACCTGGACGATCGAGCCTTGCGGGATGCCCCGGCTGAACGACTGCTTCCACTCGAACCCGTCGCGCCAGACGGTGACGTCCAGCACGTCCGACAGGGCGTTGACCACCGACACCCCGACGCCATGCAGGCCGCCCGAGG
The DNA here is from genome assembly GCF_027912515.1 of Brevundimonas sp. NIBR10. Taxonomy (NCBI): domain Bacteria; kingdom Pseudomonadati; phylum Pseudomonadota; class Alphaproteobacteria; order Caulobacterales; family Caulobacteraceae; genus Brevundimonas; species Brevundimonas sp. NIBR10. The sequence goes on along the minus strand of NZ_CP115464.1, from coordinate 3,124,559 downwards.
TCTCATAGGCCTTGCCCGAGAATTTCCCGCCCGAGTGCAGCACGGTCATGACGACTTCCAGCGCCGACTTGCCCGGGTGTTTGGGGTGCGGATCGACCGGGATGCCCCGCCCGTCATCCTTCACCGACAGGAAGCCGTCGGCGTCGAGGTCGACGGTGATCAGCTTGGCATGGCGGGCCACCGCCTCGTCCATGGCGTTGTCGAGAACCTCGGCGAACAGGTGATGCAGCGCCCGCTCGTCGGTGCCGCCGATATACATGCCGGGGCGTTTGCGGACGGGCTCCAGCCCCTCCAGCACCTCGATCGACGACGCCGAATAGCCGCCGGGGACCGGGGGCGGAGAGGCGGCTGCGGCGGGCGCAACTGCGGGCGCTGACACCGGCGCAGCAGCCTGCGGCTTCAACTCCGGCGCGACCTCGGCCTTCTTCGGCTCGGGCTCGGGGATGTCATCGAACAGGGAGGGGGCGGCGACCATGCGGAGAGTGTGCTGCGATTCGGGATCGCGTCAGGTAGGCCGCGCCGCGACCGTGGGCAAGGCGACCTGTCACGAGCGGTGCCCGCATAACCTCGGGATCCGCCAGCAGCCCCCGCGTCATGATGGCCAGCAACAGCGCCCAGGGCAGGTTGGCGTTGGTCAGCAGCACGCTTTCGGACAGGCTGAGCAAGAGGAAGACCGCGAAATAGGCGATGCCGAAATAGCCCTCTCGCGCACCGGCGACCGGAATGCGGAACAGCGACGTCAGAAACGCCAGCATCACCGCGAACCCGACCGAGAACGCCCCCGGCCAACCCAGCTGGATCAGCAGGTCGATCCATCCGTTGTGCGCCGACGGCACAGGCCACTGGGTTTCCGCACGAATGAAGGCGGCCGGAATCGACTCCCGCCCCCAGAAGGCCTGATAGCCGAATCCGGTCCAGGGCCGTTCGCCCACCTCGCGCATCAGGGCGACCCAGATGTCGGTGCGTCCGGTCAGGGACGGATCCTTGCCCAGCGCCTTCAGGACCACGGCCGGGTCCGTGATGAAGACATAGCCGACGATACCGGTCAGAACGACGCCGAACCACAGGGCCGCCACCGTCAGGGCCGGTCCGCCGTGACGCATCGCCCACAGCGCCCCGACCACCCCGACCCCGATCAGCAGGCACAGCAGGGACGTCTTGGACTGGGTGGCCAGCACCAGCACCGTCGTCACCACCAGCGCCAGCGCGGGCAGCAGACGCCTCCGATCCTCGGACGCCAGACAGGCCGCCGCAGCCACGGCCCCCGCCACCATGACCACGCCCATCTGGTTCTTCTCGTACCACAGCCCGCGCCACAGGCCGGCATTGTCGTACTGGTGGATGCCGATGGCGGGAAAGGCGAATACCATCACCAGACTGCCCAGCCCCATCAGCAGGCCCGACAGCATCAGCACCCGCGGCAGGTGCGGCCCCCGAAACACCGCCCCCAGATAGATGGCGAACAGGCTGGAAAAGAACAATGCGAGCGTCCGTCTGGACGTCACCCCCGGATCGATCGACCAGTATTTCGACGCATAGGCATGCAGGCACAGCAGGACCAGGATCAGCAGCGCAGGCCACGCCTTGACCATCCGCTCGGCCCGCCAGCAGCATAGCCCCAGCGTCACCGCATAGACCGGCAGCCAGATCAGCCTGAGGATCGGCGTTTCCTGCTGCAAGGGCGCGAACACCGGCCCGATCAGGGCCCCGGTCAGCATGACGATCACCCCGATGGCCGCCGCCTGTTCCCACAGGGGTGGTTCGGGTTCGTCGAACACGGGGTCTGGACGGGCGAGGGTCACGTCCGGCAGGGTCGGCGATCGTGCTTAAGGAAGCGTTGGCCTATTCGCCGCTGGCGACCTTCAGGGCCGCCTCGATCCGCGCCACGACGGCGGGGTCCGCAGCGTTGGCGGCCTTCAGCGCCGCGCCTTCGGCGATCAGGCCGTCGCCGCACCGCATCGTCTCCATCTGCGCCTGGACCTCTCGGTCCCGCTCCGACCCGTCGCCCCCGATTTCGCCACCCAGGTGCGAGCAGAGTTCCGCGCGCCAGGCCAGGTTCGCCACCGGCTCGGTCGGCGGTGTGTTGGCCGCATCATAGGCTGCCTGATCCGCCGCCTCGGCCGCGAGTGCGGCAGCGGTCGGTGCCTCCGCCTGCAACGCCTCCGACTTCGGCGCATCCGCCGGGGTGCAGGCGGCCACGGCCACTGCGGTCAGGGCGATCAGGATGTTGCGGTTCATGTCAGGCGCTCCCCGGGGCATAGGTTGGCGATCTGTGGGCCTGAACAGGCGTCTTGGAAAGCCGATTCGGGGCTACCGATCGGCCGCCTCCACGAACCGATCGATCACCCGTGTCCCGGTCGCCTTCCCACCTTCGACCGTCGCCGTCACATGTCGGCCAGTGACCTGGCGTGGACAGTGACCAACCTTCGGGTCGATGCGTCCGTATCGAAGACCCCATACCAGCCCTGAGGCTCATGTGGCGGATCACCCAGCCAGGCGTTGTCGCCGCTCTGGAACCGGAAGTCCGGATTGCGCGTCCGGCCCTCGCCGTTCCAGGCCCAGAAATTCGATCCGACCAGCGGCCCGCCAATCCTCGCATCCGCCAGGACGGCGGCGTGGATGTCCGCATAGAAGCTGTCTCTCATCGTCGTCGGCACTGCGGGTTCGTACCGGTCGCCGTTGCGCGGATAGCCGAACTCCTCGATCACCAGCGGCTTGTTCAACTGACGCGCAAAGCCGATGTGCTGCGCGACATAGTCCCGTGTCTTTTCCCGCGCGGAGTCGTGTGACCCGGCCATGTCGGTCCGATCCAGCCAGCCCCAGTTCCCGGGCCAGATGTGGGCGGTGGTGTAGTCGATCTCGGCAAAGGCCTGGGTGGCCATGACAATGTCGGCCTTCTCGACAGATCCCTTCAGCCCCTCGCCGCCGGTCGAGACGAGATGGTTTGGATCGATCGACTTGATCAGGCGGGCCGTGCCCTGGATCCAGCCGTAGAAGGCCTGCAGGTTGGCGACGGCCTCTGCCTCGCCGCCGGCGGGCCGCGGCTCGTTGGCCAGCTGCCAGGCCATGATCGTCGGATCGTCGCGATATCGGACGCCGGTGACGCTGTTGGTCCGCCCGACGACCGCCCGGACATAGTCGTGGTAGAGGCCGACCGCCTCGGAACTGCGATAGAAGTCGGCGATGAAGTTCGGGAACTCCGGCCACGGATGAGCCGGGTCGTTCATGTTCAGATAGCGCCCGCCGTTGACCCACGACAGATAGGTCATCATCCCGCCGGACCACTCCCAGAAATTGGTCAGGTAGAGCACCGCCTTCATGCCGCGCTTGCCGATCTCGGCCAGCGCATGGTCCAGGCCCACCAGCAGGGTTTCGTTGTAGCTCGCGCTCTGATCACGAAACGCGGGACGCACGGAATTCCTGAGCGGCGAAAGCTCGGCCGAGGCCCCGATCCGCAGGTTGGTCACGCCGTCCGACGCCAGGGCGTCCAGCTCGCGCCCCAGCCGCGCCCGGTCGCCGAAGTCCGCATCCGCGCCCAGCCAGGCCAGATACCAGGCGTTCGATCCGACGAACCTGTACGGCTTCCCGTCCAGCATAAGGGCCATGCCTTCGCGGGTTACGAAACCCGTCCGGACCGCCCCGACAGCAGGGCCCGCCACGAGCACGGCCGCCGTCGCGGCAAGGACATTTCGGCGCGTCGCCATCGGAATCTCCGCAGGGTTAGCGATACCATTCCTTAAAAGGAGCACCGGTTCAAACTCGAGCCCGATCTCAGGTGTCCGCCTTCTCCACGAACGTATCGATGACCCGCTTTTCCCCCGCCTTCTCGAAGTCGATCAGCAGCTTGTTGCCCTCGATGACCCGCACCGCGCCGTAACCGAACTTCTGGTGGAAAACCCGCTCCCCCTTGGCCCAGCCGGCGCCGGCCTTGGGATCGGCGGTGGCGACCAGGCGGCCTTCGCCTTCGATGACGGTGTGGCGGGCGTGCGCCGCCCTCGGCGTCTGGGTGGCGGTGAACGACTGGGCCCGTTTCCAGCCCGGTGAGGAATAGCCCGAACCGAACGACGGCGCGTCGTCCCAGCGGCTCTTGGCCTCCTTCATCCCGGTGGAGGCACCGTAGTATCCAGTGTCGCTCTCGGCCTCCACATTGGCGATGGGCAGTTCGTCGACGAAGCGGCTGGGCAGTTGCGAGGTCCAGCGGCCATAGACCAGCCGGTTGGCGGCAAACGAAATCCGCGCGTCCCGTTTCGCCCGCGTCACGCCCACATAGGCAAGCCGCCGCTCCTCCTCGAGCCCCTTCTCGCCCTTCTCATCGATCGACCGCTGGGAGGGGAAAACCCCTTCTTCCCAGCCCGGAAGGAAGACCAGAGGGAACTCCAGCCCCTTGGCCCCGTGCAGGGTCATGATCTGCACCGCGTCATCCCCGGCCCCGCGATCCAGATCCATGACCAGCGAGACGTGCTCCAGATAGGCCTGCAGCGTCTCGTACTGCTGCATCGCCTGGGTCAGTTCCTTCAGGTTATCCAGACGCCCCTGACCGGTCGTCCGGTCGGCCTTCTGCATGTCGGTATAGCCGCTCTCTTCCAGGATGGTCTCGGTCAGCTCCCAGTGGCGGGTGTCGGCGGCCAGCGCCCGCCAGCGGTCCATGTCGCGCACGAAGGTCGACAGCGCCGTGCGCGTCCGGGCCTGAAGCTCGTCGGACGTGATCAGGTCGCGCACCGCCGTCATGGCCGAGACCTGGCGGTGGCGCGCCACCGACAGGATCTTCTGAACCGAGGTGTCGCCGATCCCCCGCTTGGGCACATTGACGATCCGTTCGAAGGCCAGGTCGTCGTCCTCGGACTGGATCAGCCGCAGATAGGCGTGGGCGTCCCGGATCTCGGCCCGCTCGAAGAAGCGCGGGCCGCCAATCACAACATAGGGGATGGCCAGCATGACGAACCGTTCCTCGAACGCCCGCATCTGAAACGACGCGCGAACAAGGACGGCCATGTCCTTGTATTTCATGCCCGGTTCGCCCGCGTGGGGCCGCCGCGCCGTCTCGATCTCGTCGGCGATCAGCCGGCTCTCGGCCTCACCGTCCCAGACGCCGCGCACCCTGACCTTGTCGCCCGACTGATCCTCGGTCCACAGGGTCTTGCCCAGCCGGTCGCGGTTGGCCGCGATCAGCCCCGACGCCGCCCCCAGGATATGCGAGGTCGAGCGGTAATTGCGCTCCAGCTTGACGATCTTCGCGCCCGGAAAATCCCGCTCGAACCGCAGGATGTTGTCCACCTCGGCCCCCCGCCAGCCATAGATCGACTGATCGTCGTCGCCGACGCAGCACACATTGCCGGTCGAGGCCGTCAGCAGTCTCAGCCACAGATACTGGGCGACATTGGTATCCTGATACTCGTCCACCAGAATGTAGCGGAACCGCCGTCGGTATTCCTCCGCGATATCAGCGTGCTTCGACAGAATTGTCAAGTTGTGCAGCAACAGGTCGCCGAAGTCGCAGGCGTTCAGTGTGGCCAACCGGGCCTGATAGGCGGCGTACAGGATCTGCCCCTTGCCGTTGGCGAAATCCTCGGTGCTCGGCAGCTTCTCCGGCGTCCAGCCCCGGTTCTTCCAGTGGTCGATCAGGCCGCTCAGCGACTTGGGCGTCCACCGCTTGGTGTCGATGTTGGCGGCCTCCAGCAGTTGCTTCAGCAGCCGCTCCTGATCGTCGGTGTCCAGGATGGTGAAGCTGGACTTCAGCCCGACCAGTTCGGCGTGCCGCCTCAGGATCTGCGCCGCGACGGAGTGAAACGTCCCCAGCCAGCGCAACCCCTCCGCCGACGGTCCGATCAGATGGGTGATCCGCTCGCGCATCTCGCGCGCGGCCTTGTTGGTGAAGGTGACGACCAGCAGTTCCCACGGCCGCGCCTTCCCCGTCGCCAGGATGTGCGCCAGCCGCGTGGTCAGCACCCGCGTTTTGCCCGTGCCGGCGCCGGCCAGGACCAGCACCGGCCCCTCCGTCGTCTCGACCGCCAGCCGCTGTTCGGGATTCAGCCCGGCCAGATAGTCGGGCAGTTCGGCCACGCCACCGGGCCCGCGCGAACGGGCCAGGTCGGAGATGCGGGGGGCGGGCACGGAATCGGTCAAGGTCGGCAACGCTCTCGGGCCGGCTGACGCGCCGGCGGAATCGGGGAGAACATATGTAGCACACCGGCGAACGCCAGCGACGCGGTTCGCATCGGCGTTCATCGGCGCGTTCATCGGCCTGAACGTCTTGAGACCCGCTCGCAGGGAACCGTGACTGTACCGTCCCGTTCACAGCCCAGCGTTCAAAGGGCTTTGGGAGATACCACAATGGCTGAAGGCAACACCGGAAACACCTCGGGCGGCGGCAACATGGGCCTGGCCTTCATCGTCGGCGGCCTCCTGGTCGTCGTGGTGATCATCGCCTTCTTCGTCTTCGGACGCGGCGGCATGCCGGACACGACCAAGGACATCAACGTCGACGTCAACCTGCCCAAGGTCGAGGCGCCGTCGGTGCCGACGCCGCCGTCGACCTGATCGCCTATTTCAGGCGATAGCTGACCGTCGCCACGACCCGCACCCGCTTGTCCAGCGAGGTCGATTCGGAATCCACGTCTTCGCGGGCCAGGATCTCGAACGACCCCTGGGTCGCCTGGGAAATGCCGCCCAGACTCGTCTTGGCGTCCTTGGCGAACTGTTCGGCGCCGGTGCGGGCGGATGCGGTGGCCTCGGCGATCATCGCCGGCCGGACTTCGTTCAGCTTGGTGAAGACATAGGTCGGGGCGGTGAAGTCCAGCACCACGCCCTCGCGGACCAGATCGTTCAGCGCCCGCTCGGTCTGGGCCACCCGCCGCACGTCATTGGTCCGCACCGTCACCGTCTGGGCCAGGATGTAGTGGGGCGCGTTCTCGGACGAGACATATTCGCGGGCCTTGGTGTCCGTGACCTCCAGACGACCGATGGTCACCACATCGTCGGGATAGCCTTGAGATTTCAGGAAGGCGCGCACCCTGGCCAGATCGCCGTCGATCTTGGCCTGGGTCTCCGTCAGCTCCTCGCCCGCGCCGGTGAAGCGCAGCGACAGGATGGCCAGGTCGGCGGTGACGCCACGCTCGGCCAGACCCCGCACCGTGACCTGACGATCGCCGACCTGGGCGTTGACCACCCCATTGCCGATGAAGGCCCCGGCCCCCAGCAGGCCGACGGCGATCAGCCCGCCGAAGATGGCGGCCGGTGCCCAGGATTTTTCCAGAAAGCTCATGACGTTTCCCCCGAAATTTGAACGGGGTAGCCCGCTTTAATGGACCCCGATTGCGCGAACAATGCGCCGCCCCAAGCGATTGTCAAACGGTGTTTTTTTCCGCCGTCCAGCTCAACGCCAGCACCCGGCAGGCCGAGGCCAGCGGCCGGCGTCCACGGGTCTGATCGATCCAGGCCAGCAACCCGGCCTGGCTCAGTTCGCGCTCCGCCGCGATGGCGTCCAGCACCGCCCAGAACTCGGGTTCTAGCGCGACCGAGGTGGCATGACCCGACAAGGAGACCGACCGCTTTTTCAGCATCCCTGCCTCCGATTGCGACGACTTGAACCCATATTAACGCCGATCAGTCTCATGTATGTTGTGTTTGATCCCACGGGGACGATCCCATGACCACCGTCGAATTCTCGGATGATTTCGGTCGGGTGCGGCCACAGAAGCTGCGTCCGCTCAAGGCGCTCGCCGCCTTCCGCCGCCTGATCCGCGACAAGGAGGACACCGCTCAGGTGTTCGAGATCATGCGCGCCCTCAGCGGCCGCTCGATCGCCCGGGGCTATGCGCGGATGCTGGCCTCGATCGAGGGCGGTCGCCAGGCTTTCCTACGCGACGAGCTGGCACTGAAACTCGACGATCCGGTCTGGCTTGCGGCCTTCGCGCCCGGCACGGTCGGTGCCGCCTATCGCGAGTTCCGCGAGACGAGGGGCTTCACGGCCGACGGCCTGGCCGAGGTCGAACGCGAGGTCATTCCCTTCACCGACGCGCCGCATCCGCACCTCTGGTATTCGCGCCGCCTGCGCGACGTGCATGACATCTGGCACGTGCTGACGGGGTACGGCACGGATGCGCTGGGCGAGGCGTGCGTAGTCTCCTTCTCCTACGGCCAGACGCAAAATCTCGGCTTCGGATTCATCGGCTGGGGCGCCGCGCGCGAGATCCACCGCGAGAACGCCTCCATCCCGGCCCGCAAGGCGGTGCTTCAGGCCTGGCGGCACGGCCGCGCCGCGCGCTGGCTCCCGGCCTTGGACTACGAGGCCCTGTTCGCCGAACCGCTGGTGGCTGCACGCTCCCGCCTCGGCCTGCGTCCCGCCACGGTCTATGCCGCCGTGCCCCAGGAAACCCTGCTGGCCCTCAAGCTGCGCGCCGCCTGATCTGACATAAGCCGCACTGATGTCGGCGCGGCGACATTGACGGTTGCATCGCGGTCCAGCGACGTTCATCGGCTGGGTCCAGCCGTCCCGAGACCTCCCCCGTGTCCCTGACCTTCAAACCCTCTCCCATGGCCGTCGCCGTGGCCAGCGTCGTCGTCTGCGCCCTGATCTGGGGCACGACCTGGTATGCGATCACGTTTCAGCTCGGGGTCGTCGATCCGATCGCCTCGATCGTCTGGCGCTTCGGCCTGGCCTCGATCGTCCTGTTCGCGATGGCCAAGGCGACCGGACAGTCGATCCGGCTGTCGCGGTTCCAGCACCTGTGCGCCGCGGCCCAGGGCATACTGGCCTTCGGGGCCAGCTACGCCCTGGTCTATGAGGCCGAGATGCGCGTCGCCTCGGCCATCGTCGCCGTCGCCTTCGCCAGCATGGCCCTGATGAACCTGATCATGTTCCGCGTGGTCGAGCGCCAGACCGCCGCGCGGCCCGTCTGGATCGGCGCCGGTCTTGGGGCCGTCGGTGTCGTGGTCATCTCGGCGGGTGAACTGATCGGCGCGGACCTGGGTCCCGTCGGCATGGTCGGCATCGCCATGGCCCTGGGTGCCTCGGTCGCTTCGACCGCCGGAAACTATTTCGCCTGGAAGGGGCAGGGCAGGGGCACGAACGTCCTGCCGGGCACGGCCTGGGCCATGGCCTACGGCGTCGCCGGTCTGGCGCTGGTCGGACTGCTGACCGGGGTGCATTGGACGATCGACCTCAGCCCGGCCTACATCGGCTCGCTGCTGTACCTGTCCGTGTTCGGTTCGGTCGTGGCGTTCGGCCTGTACCTGAACCTCGGCCGCTCGCACGGCTATACATTGGCCAGCTACATCGGGGCCCTGACCCCGGTCATCGCCACGGTGATCTCCCTCGTTTTCGAGGGCGCGCGGTTTCAGTGGACGGTGCTGGCCGGTCTGATCCTGGTCATCGCGGGCCAGGTCCTGGTCATCCGCGCACCGAAGGCGCCCTGAGCCTCAGCGGAACCAGCCGCGCCTCATTTTCGGCGGCGTGACAGGCGCGACGGCCCCGCCCTTGGTGGCCCCGTCCTTGGCGACGCGGCGCGCCTGCTCGGCCCTGGCCCGCCGGAAGGCGAGCAGGGCGATCAGCCCCAGGTTCATCTTCTGATTTCGGGACCAGCCACCCACGCTCAGTCCTCCCGCTTGGCGCCGTCGAGCAGGCGCGCCGCCCGGTCGCGCTCGGCCTCCGCCTTCTGACGATCGGCTTTGGTCCGGCCGTGCGCGGCGCGATTGGCCACGGCGACCGCCTTGTCCGCAGCCTTGTCGCGCGCCTTCCTGGCCCGGTTCAGATTGACGATCTCGCCCATTGTTCAAGCTCCGCCGTGAACCCCGATCCCCTTACCGCGTTGAAAGTCCACGCCATCAGGACAGGAGACACCCCCATGGTAGACGCCTCGCTCATCAAGGAACACCTCGAAGTCGTCGGCTCCGACGGCGGCCATGTCGGCCGCGTCGATCACGTCCACGGCGACACCATCGAACTGGCCAAGCTCGACTTCGCCGGCGGCTTCAAACACCACATGATTCCCGTCAGCTGGGTCGATCACGTCGACGAACACGTCCACCTCAACGTCACCGAAGACGACGCCAAGGCCCGCTGGAGCGAAAAGCCCCACTGACGCTGTTCTGACCCTTGAAGGCCCCGCCCATCCGGCGGGGTCTTTTGCTATCCGGGCGGATGCTCGAACCGCACCGTCGGCAGCAGGAACTGCATGTTCGCCCCGATCGAGACCTGGGGCTCCGACCCCGGCGACAGCCCTTCCGCCTCCTCGCGCCGCTTGACGCACCCCCGCGCCGCGTTGGCCAGGGCGATGAAGTCCGACGCCGTCTTCAGCCCCTCGATCACGCAGCCGTCGAAATAGGGATAGGTCGCGTCCTCGCTGCACCCGAACGACGACCGGTCCCGCCTCGCCGCCGTCATCACCATCCGGTTCGGCCCGGCCAGGGCGTCCACGAAGATGCCGGAAAAGCAGGCCGAGACCACCACCACCGTCGGCCGCGCCTCGCACAACTGTCGCACCAGGGTCGCCATGGCCGTCGGGTTCAGCGTCCGGTCCGCGCCGAACACCATCCCCTCCGGTGAGCCGTGAGAGGTAAAATACAGCAGGCATCCGCCCGTCGCCCCGGCCGCGACCTGTGCCACGCCCTGGATCGCTTCGGTCGCCGTCACAGGCTCGGCCACGTCGGGTCTCAGGGTCGCGTCATACAGGCGGTCGCGCTGCAAACCCGCCGCCAGCAGTCCGGCCGTCAGGTCGCGCCGCGCATTGTCGAAGGCCTGGATCGGCTCGCCGCCACTGGTCCGCCAGTCCGCAGCGATCACCGCACCCGACCAATCCGATAACCGGCTCTGGGCGACGGCAGGGGCCCCGGCCGCCATCACCACGCCGAAGGCCAGCAGGGCCGTCCACGCTCGCCGGCTCGATCCCGTCATCACCGCCCCCGCACCTCTGCGCAGACCAGCTTATCCGGATCGGCGCATCGGAAAAGACCGCTGTGACGGCTATTTCTTGCGGAATTGGTCCAGCGACACGACTTTGGGGCCGTCACCGTCGCCCGACGGCCGGGGTTCGGTCGGCTTGGGGGCCTCGGTCAGGGTCAGGACCGGCTCGGCCGGCGTTTCGGGCGGCTCGAACTGCAGCAGGAACTTCACGCTGGGGTCATAGAACCGAGTCACGGCCGTATAGGGCACGGTCAGCACCTTGGGCATCCCGCCGAACTTCAGCATGACCGAGAACAGGTCCGGCTCGACCGCCAGGTCCCAGTACTGGTGTTGCAGCACGATGGTCATTTCGTCGGGGTATTTGGCGATGACGTCGGGCGGCACGCTGACGCCCTTCGCCCGGGTCTTGAAGGTGATGTAGAAATGGTGCTCGCCGGGGATGCCGCTGGGGCTCTGCGCCCGCTCCAGCGCCAGGCGGACCACGCCGCGCAGCGCATCCTGCGCCAGCGCGTCATAGTTCATCTCGTCGACCGGGGTCTGTTCCGCCATCTGATCCTCAAGGTCTGCGAGCGCGACTGATAGCGGCGCGAGGCAGTCTGCGAAAGTCGCGATGTGAGGAAAGTGCCGGAGGTTCTGTTGGCAGGCCCTCCGGCGGCCCCGCCTGAGGATCTGAACCCTCAGGACTTAAGATTCGAAATCAACCGAACCGCATTACGCGGCGAGGCGGACTTCTCCAGCGAAGTTATCGTTCGCAGTTAGAAAATGGCCCGATACGGTGGGCCAGGACGAGCGAAAGCAGTCTTCTTTACACGTCCGTCGATGCTAGTCGGCCCCGCATCTCCCCCGAAAACGAGGAGCGATTGGTGGAGCCGCCGGGAATCGCACCCGGGTCCGGTCCGCTTATTACAAGCGCGTTTATCGCCATATCCGGAGCAAGCCCCGGCACGACCTATATAGGCGCTTGCGCCCCCGGTTCCAAGGGGCACCGCGATCAGCCCCCGCCGGTCCGTCCCGTCGCCTTGCCCGTGCCCTCGCAGACGGGGCAGGTTTCGCCGGTCGTCAGCGATCCCACGCCTTCGCATTCGGGACACAGGGTCGCGTCGTGATGCTGGCCGAACGCCGGGTCGGCCGGGTCGCCGGGCGTCAGGCCGTGATCGTCGATCTCGTGCTCGTTCATCCTACCAGCGCCTTCCGTTTTCCTGCCAGAAGACGCGTTCGCGTCCATATCGGCCGTCGCGATTGTACCCGCCGAAGCCATAACCGCAGGGATCGTCCTCGGCTGACAGTTCACGCCCCAACAACCCGCCGATCGCCGCGCCGATCGCCGCCCCGCGCTCCCGGTCGCCGGGCCCGGCTATGGCCGCCCCGGCCGCCGCGCCCAGCAGGGCTCCCGACGCCGTTGCCCGGTCCCGGTTGTAGGCATAGTCGCGCTCGCACGCCGACGCATAACCGTCCGTCGTCGCGCACCCGGCACTGGCCAGGCCTCCGACCACCAAGACCGCCACTGCCAAAAATCGCTTCTTCATCGAACCCTCCACCAACCCCTGTCTGTAGCAAACACCTGCGGGGTCTGTGTCGTTCCGGCGCGTCTCAGGCCCGGGGCCAGTCCGGCGTTTGGTTCCTGAACCAGGTCAGCTGGCGCTTGGCATAGTTCCGCGTCGCCTGACGCGCGGCGGTCATGGCCTGATCCAGCGTCGTCTCACCCTTCAGATGGCCTGCGAACTCCCGCACACCCACCGCCTTCATCGCGGGCAGGGCAGGGTCGAGGCTCCGCGCCACAAGCGCCCGCACCTCCTCCAGCGCGCCCTGTTCGACCATAAGCCCGACCCGCGCGTCGCAGCGGGCATAGAGATCCGGCCGCTCTGGCTCGACCACAATCCGGTCATAGGTCTCGCGCGCCAGCAGCGGATGGGTGGACGCCTGCCAGTCCGACAGCGACCGAGTCGTCGCCCGCCCGACGGCCCAGGCCCGGGTCAACCGTTGCCGGTCCCCCGGCGCGATGGCGGCCTCGGCGGGCGGATCCAGCGCGGTCAGTCTCAGCCGGAACGCAGCCTCCCCCTCGGTGTCATACAGCGCCATCGCCTCCTCGCGCGCGGCAGCGGGCACCTCGGGGATGTCGGCCAGCCCCTTGGTCAGGGCGGTGAAATACAGGCCCGTCCCGCCGACGATCAGCGCCGGCCGCTTCTGTGTCTTCAACTCGGCCAGGATCTCCAGCACGGCCCGTGACCAGCGCCCGACCGACCAGGCGTCGGCCGCGTCGGCCACTCCGTACAGCCGGTGCTCAGCCGCCGCCTCGTCTTCGACCGAGGGCCTTGCGCTCAGCACCCTCAGATCGGCGTACAGCTGCTGGCTGTCGGCGTTGATGATGACCGCGCCTGTTCGGGCGGCCATGTCGAGCGCCAGCCGCGACTTGCCCGAGGCGGTCGGGCCGGCGATCAATGTGATCTGGCGATCGGGCAAATGCGTACTCGCGGGCGGTCTGTGCGGGCGATAGAAGTCCCCGACCCCGCCTGCAAGCCTGAGTGCGCATGACCGACCCCGCCCCCCTGACCAAAGACGCCGTCGTCGCTGTCCTTGACGCCATCCCCGATCCGAAATCTGGCCGGGGTCTGGTCGCGTCGGGCGTGGCACAGGGTCTGACCGTCGCCGCCGACCGCGCCGGCTTCGTGATCGAGGTCGCCCCCTCCGACACCGCCCTCTATGCCCCCGTCAGGGACGCCGCCGAGGCCGCGCTCAGGGCCATGCCCGGCATGACCAGGGTCTCGGTCATCCTGACCGCCGAGTCCGCGCCCGCCGCGCGCCCACGACGCGGTGCCGGCCTGTCGCCCGCCGCCGTCGAACAGGGCCGGCCCCGGGCCCCCGTCCCGACTGACCGCCCCGCCCACGTCCGCCGCGTCATCGCCGTGGCCAGCGGCAAGGGCGGCGTCGGCAAGTCCACCGTCGCGGTCAACCTGGCCTGCGCCCTGGCCGCGCGGGGACTGAGCGTCGGCATCCTCGACGCCGACGTCCACGGCCCGTCCATCCCGACCATGCTCGCCCTGTCGGGAAAGCCCGACTACGTCGACGGCATGATCGAACCGCATCTGGCCCATGGCCTGAAGGCCATGTCCGTCGGCTTCCTGACCAAGGCCGACGACGCCATGATCTGGCGCGGCCCCATGGCCTCCCAGGCCCTGACCCAGATGCTGACCCAGACCCGCTGGGGAACGGAGCACGCGCCGCTGGACATCCTGGTCGTCGACATGCCCCCCGGCACCGGCGACATCCAGCTGACCCTGATCCAGAAGACCCCCCTGGACGGCGTCGTCATCGTCTCCACCCCGCAAGAGGTCGCCCTCGCCGATGCCCGCCGCGCCCACACCCTGTTCACCAAGGTCGGCGTCCCGACGCTGGGCCTGATCGAGAACATGTCCGGCGATGTTTTCGGTCGCGGCGGGGCCGAGGCCGAGGCCGCGCGCCTGAACATCCCCTACCTCGGCGACCTGCCGCTCGCCGCTTCGGTGCGACAGGGCGGGGATGCGGGCGTGCCGGTGGTCGTCGCCGATCCCGACGGTGAGGCGGCCTCGCGGTTCGCGGCAATCGCAAAGGTCGTCGCGGCCTGAACTCACCTCTCCGTTCGCGCCGGTGTTCAGCCCGGCGAGATAGCTGACGTGTGTTCGGGGACATGGCTGACGGTTTCTGGGTCGATCGAGTTTATTGCCCGTTCCCCCGGCACCGCCGCCTCGACCTGGGGCGGCGTTCGCCTTGCGTTGCGGTCCGGACTCTTTTGGCCCGGTAGCCGATGATGGCTGTGATGAGGACGCCGGAGAGGAACCTGGTGGCGAGCTTGTCGTATCGCGCAGCGAAGCGGCGATATTCCTTCTATCTGGCCCAAGAGGACCGAGGTCGTGTCGATCGCCGCCGAGGAGTGGATTCCGTTATGGCCGGTCAGGACTTTGAAGATGCCATGCCAGACGCCGTCCCGCCTCCACAGATGAAGCGGCTGTCGACTGTCGTGTACGACCCGTACTCCGCCGGGCAGTTACGCCAGCGCGCACCCGATTGAAGCATTTGGACAATCCCGGAGATGACCCGGTGACCATCCACTCTCCGAGTCCCCCGACGGCCACGCGGCAAGTGTGGCTTGATCCGAATCAGACCGAACTTGCTCCGCTGACGCCATTAAGTATGGACCCTGGAATTGGGCATGCCGGCACGCTGGTTAAGCGGCTTTGACAGCATAATCAGTTTGGGCTGACAATGCTCGCGAGGCGATACTCAGCCGTAGATGCGACCCAGCAGGTCGATCAGACTCTTTAGCTCCTCGGCCGTGAACCGTTCCGAGAACTTCAACTCGTGCTCGCGTGACAGCTTCTTGACCTGCACCAGCAGCTTCTGTCCCTCAGGCGTAAGGTACAGCTCGTGGCGGCGGCGATCGACCGTCGAACGTTGGCGCACGACCAGGGTGCGGCCCTCCAGCCGATCGATGATGGCCATGGTCGTGGCCCGGTCCATCCGCAGCGCGCCGCCGATACCGATCTGCGACGTGCCAGGATTGGCCCCCACCAGCCAAAGGGCTCCCGCCTGCTTTTGGGTCAGGTCGATGGAAGCTAGGGTCTCGATCAGGCGGCGATGCATTGTCCCCTGGGCCTGCCGGACATGAAACCCCAATACCTCGTCCAGCCCATCGAAGTTTAGAACGGCGTTGGCACTGCCGATTTCCTCGGTCAGTGGAGCAAGGGTCTTGGTCTTCATCGTGACGCGGGTCCGGGTTGACGGGAGAAGGTGCCAGGGTGGACGAACAACCCCGTCCACAAGACTGTATTAGCCACTTACGATCACAGAGGCGAGCCTTGGAGGTGGCCTGGCTGTTTGGGTCGCAGCGACTGCAACAGGCCGACGATGGCGGCACGTTCCACGGCAGTCATGCGGTGCAACAGATGCATTTCGTTCGCCGTGACATGTTCCCACGCACGCTCGGCCAGGTTTGCGCCTGCATTGGTCAAGCTCAGGCCGTGTGACCGGCCGTCGATCTGGTCCCGCTTGATCAGCCCACGTGCCGCAAAAGTCGCTGTTATCGGGGCCAGGTTGGCGCGCTGGATGACCAGCGCCTTGCCAAGCTCGGTTTGAGTTACGCCGGGGTTGGCCTGGATCATCAGCAGGACCGAAAGATTGGTCATGGTCAGCGACAGGCCTGCGAGACGCTCGCCCAGATCGGCCGTGACCAGCACCGACGCCTGCCGCAGCTGGAAGGCCATGAGCCCTTGAAATGGTTGCTCAAGCGTCCTTGGCGCGGCTTTTTCGCTTTTCATCCTGTCACCATGAACAGAGTACTTGAGCCGCACAACCGATATTGCTAGGAACCATAACTATAAGAACACAAACCGTTAGGGTGGCCTCATGTCTCTGTCCAATCAGACTCTCGTTCGCCCGTCCGGCGCAACCTTCCAGCGGCTGAGCCCCATGACTGGGCAGGTGGCTAGCGAGGCTCCTGCGGCGTCCGTCGCCGATGCGTCGGCGGCGGTGGATGCCGCTCAGGCCGCCTTGTCGGCATGGAGCAGTATGGGCCCCAACGAGCGTCGCGCGATGCTGCACAAGGCTGCGGTCGCGCTGGAATCCAAGGCCGATGCCTTCGTTGAGGCGATGCAGAACGAGATCGGCGCGACGGAGGGCTGGGCCCGGTTTAACCTCATGCTTGCCGCGGGCATGGTCCGCGAGGCGGCCGCGCTGACAACCCAGATCGGCGGCGAAGTGATTCCGTCCGACAAGCCCGGCTGTATCGCCATGGCGCTGCGTGAACCGGCCGGGGTCGTCCTGGGAATCGCGCCCTGGAATGCGCCGATCATCCTTGGCGTGCGGGCGATCGCCGTGCCGCTGGCGTGCGGCAACACCGTCGTGCTGAAGGCCTCGGAGACCTGCCCGCGCACCCACTCCCTGATCGTGGAGGCCTTCGCCGATGCGGGCTTCCCCGCGGGCGTCGTCAATGTGGTCACGAATGCTCCCGCCGACGCCGGCGAGGTGGTCGGAGCGCTGATCGATCATCCGGCCGTGCGACGCATTAACTTCACGGGATCGACCGCCGTCGGTCGGATTGTGGCCAAACGGGCCGCCGAACACTTGAAGCCCGTGTTGCTGGAGCTGGGCGGCAAGGCTCCGTTCGTGATCCTGGACGATGCGGACCTGGACGAGGCGGTCAAGGCGGCCGCCTTCGGGGCCTTCATGAACCAGGGCCAGATCTGCATGTCGACCGAGCGGATCATCGTCGTCGATGCCGTAGCCGATGTCTTCATCGAGAAGTTTGGGGCCAAGGTCGCGACCATGGCGGTCGGTGATCCCCGCGAGGGCAAGACGCCCCTGGGCGCCGTCGTCGATCTGAAAACCGTCCAGCATGTCGAGGGCCTGGTGGCCGACGCACTGGCCGCCGGCGCGGTCAGCGTGACTGGAGGACCCTCGACCGGAGTGCTGATGCCGGCCACAGTCGTCGATCGGGTTACCCCGTCCATGCGGCTGTTCAGCGAGGAGAGCTTCGGGCCTGTAGTCGCCGTAACCCGCGCCCGCGATGAGGCCCACGCCGTCGAACTGGCCAACGACACGGAATACGGCCTGTCGGCTTCGGTCTTCACGCGCGACATCGCGAGGGGGCTGAAAATCGCCAAACAGATCAAGTCGGGCATCTGTCATGTCAACGGCCCGACCGTTCACGACGAGGCCCAAATGCCGTTCGGTGGAACCAAGGGCTCAGGCTACGGCCGGTTTGGAGGCAAGGCCGGAATCGACGCATTCACAGAGTTGCGCTGGATCACGATCGAGACTCAGCCGGGCCACTATCCCATCTGATCGGCCGCTCACTCGCCGACTTAATCAATAATACGACTGCGTCGACACGACGCCACGGGGACAAGACCATGACCGACGATCCGAACGTTGCCACCTACCAGATCGAAGACGGGATCGCTTGGGTCAGCTTCAATCGGCCTGACAAGCGCAACTGCATGTCGCCCAACCTGAACCGTCGCATGGGCGAGATCCTGGACGAACTGGAATACCGCACCGACTTTGGCGTGCTGGTGCTGAAGGGCGAGGGCACGGCCTGGTCGGCGGGCATGGATTTGAAGGAGTATTTCCGCGAGACCGAGGCCAAGGGTATCGGGGCAACTCGTCAGGCCCAGCGCGAGGCCTATGGGTGGTGGCGTCGCCTGCGCTGGTACAACAAGCCGACGATCGCCATGGTCAATGGCTGGTGCTTCGGCGGCGGGTATGGCCCGCTGTATTCCTGCGATCTGGCCATCGCGGCCGACGAGGCCCAGTTCGCCCTGTCCGAGATCAACTGGGGCATCCTGCCTGGTGGTGGCGCGACAAAGGTCGTCGTCGATCTGATGCCGATGCGCGACGCCATGTACCATGCAATGACCGGCGAACTGATCGACGGCAAGAAGGCCTCGGAATGGCGTCTGGTCAACGAGAGCGTGCCGCTCGCCTCGCTGGAGACCCGCGTGCGCGAGCTCGCCGCCATCCTGCTGAAGAAGAATCCCGTGGCCCTCAAGGCAACCAAGGACGCCGTCCGCCGGGTCAAGGAGATGACCTACGACAACGCCGAGGACTATCTGATCCGGGCGCAGGAGGCGGCGAACTCCTACGACAACGAGGGCCGCAAGGAAGGCATCAAGCAGTTCATCGACGACAAGAGCT
The DNA here is from genome assembly GCF_027912515.1 of Brevundimonas sp. NIBR10. Classification (NCBI taxonomy): domain Bacteria; kingdom Pseudomonadati; phylum Pseudomonadota; class Alphaproteobacteria; order Caulobacterales; family Caulobacteraceae; genus Brevundimonas; species Brevundimonas sp. NIBR10. The sequence goes on along the minus strand of NZ_CP115464.1, from coordinate 3,105,991 downwards.
ACAAGCCCGGCCTCGGGGCCTATGAGCTGAAGCAGAAGTCGGCCTGATCGGGCCATGGGGCCGATCGACGATACGGCCTTTCAGGCCCGCCGCCAGCCCGACGCGCTCGCGGCGGTCGACCTCGCCTCGGGACGACGCTGGACCTATGCCGAACTGGACCGCGCGGTCGGGCGGTGCGCCGATCTGCTGAGGCATCGCCACGGCTGCAGCCTGGGCGACCGCGTCGCCTCACTGGCGAAGAACCGGGTCGAGCTGATCATCTTGCATCTGGCCTGTGCCCGGGCAGGATTGACCTATGTGCCGCTGAACTGGCGACTTAGCGGCCCGGAGATCGCGGTGCTGGTCGCGGATGCCGAGCCGCGCCTGATCGTCGGCGACGGCGCACTGGGGGACCTCGCGCCGATCGATGTGACGCTGGACGACCTCGCGCAGCAGATCGACGGGCACGGCACGATGTTGGCCGAGACTGCTGACCCCGAGCGCGTGTCGCTGATCTTGTTTACCTCGGGTACGTCCGGCACGCCAAAGGGCGTGATGCTGAGCGAGCGCGCACAGCGCCAGACCGCCATCAACTTCAGCCTGCTGGGCCAGGTCGATGCCCGGAGCCGAATCCTGATCGGCACCCCGATGTTCCACATCATCGGTCTGATCACGAGCGTGCGGCCGATCGTGATGCAGGGCGGGGTCATGTTGGTCTCGGACGGGTTCGAGCCGGGGCGGACGCTGGCCCGTCTATCCGATCCGAATCTGGCGGTGACCCACTATTTCTGTGTGCCACAGATGGCGGATCGCATCCGCGCGCAACCCGAATTCGATGGCAGCCGCCTCGGCCATATGACCGCCCTGTTCACGGGCGGCGCGCCTCACCCGGCGGCGTCGATCATGGCCTGGCTCGATGCCGGCGTACCCGTCGTCGACGGGTTCGGCATGAGCGAGGCGGGCACGGTCCTGGGCATGGCGCTCGATCCGACAATCATCGCGGCCAAGGCCGGGGCAGCGGGCATCCCGGCACCGGGGACCGAGTTGCGCCTGGTGGATGCGAGCGAAAACGATGTGCGGCCGGGTGAGCCGGGCGAGTTGCTGCTGAGCGGCCCCAATCTGTTCAGCGGCTACTGGCGGCGGCCGGACGAGATGGCTCGGGCCTTCACCGCCGACGGCTGGTTCCGGACCGGAGACATCGCTGTCTGCGACGCCGACGGCTATCTGACCATCGTCGATCGCCGCAAGGACATGTACATTTCCGGGGGCGAGAACGTCTATCCGGCCGAGATCGAGGCGGCGCTGGCCGATTTCCCCGGCCTGATCGAGGTCGCCATCGTCGGCGTGCCCGATGCTCGCTGGGGCGAGGTCGGCGTGTGCGCCATGTCGCACGTGGACGCCGACGAAACCCTGGCCGAGCGGGTCCGTACTCATCTGGCGAGTCGGCTGGCCGGCTATAAGCTGCCCCGGCACGTCCTGGTGGTGGAGGCCCTTCCGCGCACCGGCTCGGGCAAGGTCAGGAAGGGCGACCTGCGTACCCTGTGTCTGGCGCGGCTGGAGGCAAGTGACGACGCGGCGTCGCCGGTTGGCTGAACCAGCGAAGGGGTCCCGGCCTGAAACCGGCCGTCTGGAGTTGCTGCTGACGCTGGGCGCGCTGGCCGCGTTCGGATCGCTGTCCATCGCGATGTACCTGCCGGGCTTGCCGGCGATGGCGCTGGAGTTTCACGGCTCGACGGCGGGGGTGCAGGACACGGTCGCGGCCTTCTCTCTGGGCCTGTGCGTCGGTCAGCTGGCTTATGGCCCGATCTCCGACCGATGGGGGCGACGCGCGCCGCTGCTGTTCGGGATCGCCCTGTATCTGGTCGCGACCGTAGCCTGCATCGTCGCGTCGAACCTGTCGACCCTGGTTGTCTTCCGGTTCTTGCAGGGGCTAGGCGGCTGCGCGGGCGTGGTGATCTCGCGAGCCATCGTCCGTGACCGCTTCACGCCGCAGGAGTCGGCCGGCGTCTATTCCACATTGATGCTGATCCTCGGCGTGGCCCCGATCCTGTCGCCACTGGCGGGAGGCTGGATCATCGCTGGTTTCGGCTGGCGTGCGGTCTTCTGGGTTTTGCTGGCCTTCGGAGTCGCGCTGGGCGTCGTGGTGTGGCTTCGACTTTGCGAAAGTAGCTCTGCTGAGTCGCGACGTCGCGCGCGCTCGGAGCATCCCTTCCGCAGTTATCTGGCCATCCTCGGCGACCGTCAGGTCGCGGCATTCGTGACGTGCGGAGGCTTCGGCGCGGCCGGCACCTTCATCTATATGACCATGTCGGCCCATCTGCTGATCGACGGATATGGCGTGCCGACGACCGCCTTCGGCTGGCTCTACGGGGCCGGGTCGCTGGCCGTCCTGATCGGGTCCCAAGTCAATCGCGTGCTGCTGACCCGGTTCAGCAGCCACCGGCTTCTGATCTGGTCGACCCGGCTGAACCTGGCGGCCTGCGTCCTGCTGCTGGCCAGCGTGTCGCTGTGGCCCGCCCTGATCCCGGCCTTCCTTATCCCGCTTTGCCTCGCCTTCTCCATGAACGGCCTGTCCAGCCCCAACGCGGCGGCCGAGGCGATGGGGGCGGCGGGCTGGCGCGCCGGGGCGGTCGCGGCAGTCATGGGGTTCGCCCAGTTCGGCATGGGCGCTCTGTTGGCCACCATCGCGGTGAGGCTGCTGGACGGCACCGCCTTCGAGATCGCCGCCATGCTGTGCGTCACCAGCGCCTGCGCGGTGGGCTGCCTCCTGTTCGCCGGGAAGTCGCCCGCCCAGGTCTGACCCGACGCTTGCCGATCGTAAGTGCTGCATACAGTATATGGTTGAACGCTCGCTGCCATCGGAGCAGGACGGGTGACCTTCGGAGGATGTCCCATGAAGACCGAACTGCTGTTGACCCTCGCCCTGCTCAGCCTGTCGGGCATGGGGGCCGCGCAGGCCCAAGTCGCCAATCCGCCGCTGAGCGCGCCCCCGGTCGCCGTCGAGGGTCTGGGCGGGCCGTATCCCGTCGTGATGGAGATGGATCCCTCGCTGGCGGACCACACCATCTATCGCCCTGCTGACATGGCCACCGTCGGCCACCCTCTGCCCCTGGTCGCTCACGGAGCCGGAGCCTGTCTGAACGTCGGGAACATGACACCGCAATTCCTGGGCGAGCTGGCGTCCTATGGCTATCTGGTCGTGACCGGCGGTCCGATCATCGAAGGCGCGGATGCGCCGATGACGCCGGGGGGTGGGGGAGGTGTGATGCAGACCGCCACCCAAAATCGGACGGCCCAGCTCCTGGAGACCATCGACTGGGCGATCGCCCAGAACGACGTCACCGGGGGCCGCTTCGAGGGGTACATCGCGGCCGACAAGATCGCTGTTATCGGCCATTCCTGCGGCGGGCTTCAGGCCATCGCTGCGGCTGACGATCCCCGCGTGACGACGGCCATCATCGGCAATAGCGGCATCATCCGCACGCCGCCCGCCGACGACACCCGCACCGGCCGCAGCTATCGGCCGGCGGGTATCGACGATCTGAAGCGGATCCACACGTCGATCCTCTATGTCTCCGGCGGCCCGACGGACCAGGCCCAACCCAACGCGATCCTCGACTTCCAGGCCATCGACGGCGTTCCGATCTTCCATGCCGACATCGGCACGGGCCACGGGGGAACCTATCGCGAGCCGCGCGGCGGAGACTACGCCGGGGTCATGAAGGACTGGCTGAACTGGCAACTGCTGGGCAACACGGCGGCCAGCCGGACCTTCGTCGGCGCGGACTGCCGCCTGTGTACCGACGACCGCTGGACGGTCGAGCGCAAGAACATCGACTGACGTCGGATGGAGTCAGGCCGCGTCGAAGACGACGCGGTCGCCGTCCCAAGCGAACTCGGTCTTGAAGCCGGCTTTCCGGGTGATGTCGATGATGTAGTCGGCGACCTCACGACCCTTGTCGTCCTGACCCAGGGGCCGGGGCTGGCCGCCCGGCAGCATCCAGAACGGCCGAAAGCCCGCGCTGATCGTGCCGTCGGTCGCGATGTGGCAGGCGGCGACCATCCCGTTCCGCGATTCCGGATGGAAGGGATAGAGGGGATAGTCAGCCAGGGGCTCGAACCCGAACAGGACCTTTCGCCGCTCGGCCCAGGCCCGGCGTTCCGGGCTGGCATTTCCCTCGACCGACAGGGCGCGCGTGACGGTTACGAAGTTTCCCAGACCGTGGAAGATCGGCTTGCCGCGCCAGATCTCGACGCCCCGCGTGATGTGGGCGTGGTGGCCGATGACGATGTCGGCCCCCGCGTCGATCGCGGCGCGGGACACGGCGGTCTCGTACATGGCGATGTGTGCCGGGGTGTGGACGACCCCCTTGTGCAGCGCGACAACCAGGACATCGACCTGATCGCGAAGGGCGGCGATGTCGCGCTGCATCGCCTCGACCGTGTCCGGGTCGGCGAAAGTGTAGACCTTGGGAGGACCGCCGGGATTGGCTCCCTCGGGTTCGTAGTGGCTGATGATCTTCAGATAGGCGCAGCCGGCGTTCTTCGGACCCGCCCAGCCTTCGCGCGGCCCGACGCAGTTGTAGCTCAGCAGGCCCACCCGCTTGCCCGCGCGTGACGTCAGGGCCGGCCTGCGCGCCTCTGCCAGGGTCAGGCCTGCGCCGGCTGAGACGATGCCCTGTTCGGTCAGGTTGGCGACCGTGTCGGCGATGCCCTCGGCCCCCCGGTCGTGGATGTGGTTTCCGGCCAGGCTGGCCATGTGGAAACCGGCGCGGCCTATGGCCCGCAGGTTCTCGGGATCGCTGGCGGGGGCGGGAATGTCGCCTATGGATTCCACGCCGCGCGTCGTATGCGGGACCTCGACATGACCGATCAACAGGTCGGCCTCTGCCAGCATGGCGCGGGCCGGATCGAAGAAGGTGTCGGCGTCCGGCTCGTCCAGGACGAGGTCGCCGGTCATGTACAGTTTGAAGACGTCGGCCATGGTCTGGACTAACCCGCCGTGGGACGGAACGGAATGACGACGCTGGAGGGCGTATCGCCGCCGAAGTGGACGCTCAGGGTCGGCGCGGGCGCGACCTCGACCCGGGCCCGCTCGCGCGCGTCCGATCCGGTGATGCTGACTCGCAGGGTGTGGCCTGCCTTGAAGACGTAGGACACGGCCAGAAGATCGAACGAGACCTTGACCGGCGTGCCGGCCACCAGAGGCTGGTGATCTTCGGCCCACGACCGGCGCCACGGGGTGCCCATGGTGTTCCAGGGGGCCTCGACGACGTGGCGCAGCGACGCGCGCTGACGGCCCTCGCTGACCACGGTGACGGTCCCGTCCGGCGCGACGTCCTCCAGGTAGGCGAAGACTGGCTGCTCGGGCGATGTGGACGAAATCCACAGGTCGGCGATCGGATTGCCGGTAACCTCCGTGTCGATCGCGAAGGTACGCGCGGCGACGGTCACGCTGGCGGCAGAGGAGCGACATGGCTGGGCGAAGGGGCCGAAGTTGGGCTCCACCGGATCGGATGGGCAGACCGGAGCGTAGTCTACGGTGACCGGACGGGTGCCAGCGGCGCGGGGCTGTTCGCTGCCCAACGCATCCCCGGCCAGGAACAGTCGCCGGTTGTCCGTGTCAGGCAGCGGCCAGACCTTGGCGCTGCGCCACTGCTGCCCTTCGGGCGCGTTGATGGTGAAGTACTGGATCGGGTCGTCGTTCTGGATGCCCGTGTCCTTGCCTTTCAGATAGTGGTCGAAGAACCGGACCTGTTCGGCCTGCAGGTCGAACTCCGGATTCAGGCAGTGACGCCAGGGCCCGATGATCATCCGCGCCTGGCCGGGCAGGTTCGCCAGAGTGATCAATCCTTCGGTTCTGAAATCATCATACCAGCCGCCCTGGATGTAGATCGGCACGCCGCCGTCGCGGACCTGGCTCAGATAGGCACCGATACTGACCTCGCCCCAGAAGCGGGCCATGACCAGTGGTGACCAGCTGTCGCGAAAGGGCATGGACTGCATCAGGGCCAGCAGGTTGGTCGAAGCGACATGCTCCTCGGCCGCCTGACGCAACAGGACCCGGTCCTCGTCGCCCTGGACGGGCATGGCGCGCAGGTCGTCCTCGACGGTGCGGGTCGGGCCTGTGCCGTACTGCGAGATGATGCCGCCGCGCGTGTGGCCGTCATAGCGGTCCCAGGCGAAGCAGCCGGCGAAGACAGCTTTCAGGTGCGGCGGCCGGGCGATGACCGCGTGCATCGCCGCCTCACCGGTGTTCGAGCAGCCGTACATGCCGATGTTGCCGGTCGACCATGACTGGGCCGCCAGCCATTCCGTGATCTCATAGGCGTCGAAGCCTTCGGTGAAGTCCTCATAACCCCGGCGGGTGCCGAAGGACGCGCCGTTGCCCCGCCGCGCCACGATGGCCACGACATAGCCGAAGCGGGTCAGGTCGGAAAGGGGGCGTCGGGCGTCCGAGCCTTCACCGGTCGGACGCGTGCCCGCCGACTCGATATCCAGGGCGTGGTGCCAGATGACGGGGAGGGCCCCCTCGACGGGTACGCCGTTGACCGACGGCCGGTGCAGCGACATCGCGATCTTCAGACCATCGCGCATCGTCAGGTGGAAGGACGTCGCGCCTTGCTCCGAATACTCCGGCGTGGCGGGGCCATTATTGAAACCTGATTGAGCCCATGCGGACATTGGCGAGAAATACGTGGCGAACAGGACGAAGAGGGCGGCAATGGCGCGGGTCATGGGCAGGCTCTGAAAGAAAGCGGCGAGCCAGGACACGCCCGGCTCGCCGTCAAGTTACCCCTGGGAGAACTGTTGTGAGATCACCAGCTCTTGGAGATTTCGAATGAGATGAAGCGCCCGATCGCCGACGCCGCCTGGCTGTCCCAGGAGACCGTGCCGTTCAGGGCGATGGGGGGATCCTCGTCGAACACGTTCAGGGCATTGACCGAGATCCGGACACCGTTGGCCATACCTTCGCCCTCGAACCTGTAGGACGCGGTCAAGTCATAGGTTGTCAGGCTGTCGACCATGACGTTGGGCGTGATGGCGGTGTTCAGATAGCTGTCGGTGTAGTTGGCGAACGCGTTCGCCGACCAGCCGCCCATGTTCCAGCTCAGCGAGCCGCGCACGCGCAGATCGACGGGGTTGCCGATAGTGTCCAGCACGTCCACGACCGGCAGGCCTGCTGCGCCTTGGCGCTCGACCGTCAGGATCTTGGCCACATCGACGCCGACCCGCCAGTCCCCGAAATCGGTATCGAACGCATAGCCGGCCGAGATGTCATAGCCGTCCTGGTTCAGCGTGCCGAGGTTCTGGCGACGGCCGTCGAGCACGACGTTGATGTTGGCGACCGGCTCCACAGGGTTCTGCAGGTCGGGGCTGGCGAAATAGGATGCGACCAGCGCATCGAAGGCCGCGTTGCCGGCGACGTCCGTGGCAGCGGGGCGCCGGCGGATCAGGGCCGAATAGACCGTGCCTTGAGCCAGGGCATTACCCGGTGCCACGTCGATACGGTTCTCGTACTCGATCTTGTAGTAGTTGAACGACAGGTTGAAGCCGTCGAGGAACTCGGGCGTCCAGTCGAAGCCACCGGAGAAGGTCTTGGCTGTTTCCGGGCCCAAGCTGTTGTTGCCGCCGTTGAAGAAGATACCGCGCGTGGTCCCCGTTCCGGACGTCGGATCGGTGATGTTCTGGACGAAGATATTGAGGATCTGGGCCGCGCTGTCGACGAGCGACGGGGCGCGGAACGAGGTGCCGTAGGTGGCGCGGAAATTCAGGTCGTAGCCCGGCGAGTAGATCACGCCGACCTTGGGGTTGGTCGTGGTGCCGAAATCCGAATAGTCCTCGTACCGGCCGGCGACCGAGAGCTCCAGGCGCTGGACCAGCGGCATGGCGTTGGTTTCGCTGATGATCGGCACGAAGATTTCGCCAAACACCGAGCTGATCGTGCGCTGGTTGAATACCTTCTTGGTCGTCGTCGCGCCCGTGGCCAGCACATTGGTTGCCAGCAGGGTCTGTCGGAAAGCGTTGTCGTGGAACTCGCCGCCCAGCGCCATTCGCACGGTGCCGCCCGGTAGATCAAACAGAGGACCATCGATCTTGGCCGACAGATCCTGGGTAATGTTGGTGCCGAACGTCGCCCGGTTGGCGTCGATGATGTCGAGCAGGGCCGCATTGTTGGTCCGGTTGAACGTCCCGTTGCCGAACGGGTTGAACGCTGTCGCCGGGTTGGTCGACGCCAGCGCCGCCGTCAGGGCGGCGTTGTTGATGACGTTCTTCCGATCCTGGAAGCCACGGCTCATGCTGTGGGCGGCGTAGGCGGCCAGACGCCAGTCGTGACCCAGATCGACATTCAGGCCAACTGCGTTTTGCTGGGCGTTCTCGAAGCCGGTCGAGTGGGAATCGTCGTCGTCCAGCAGGCGGTACTCTACGGTCGCCGAGGTCGCTCCGACCGGGCCGACGAAATACGGATTGGTGTTGCGAACCGTCAGGCTGAACAGGGCAGGGGGGGCCGCCAAGTCGTAGTCACGCTTGGTGTAAAAGCCCTCGTACCAGAACTCCAGCCGGTCCGTGACCTGCTGGTTGATGTTGAACAGGAAGGTGTCGCGGGTCTGTTCCGGCAGCAGATCGTTGGCCGCCGCTTCGTCGTAGCGGTTGGCGGTCGCCAGCAGCTGGGCCGAGGTGACGCCCACGCCGTTGGTGTTGGGCAGGCCGTAGCGCACGCCGCCGACGACGACGTTGCCGGGCGCGGCGGTGAAGGGGCGGGCGTCGGAGCCGCCCCGCGCGGTGCGGTTCTGGCTGGCGAAATCGCGATCGGCTCCCGACAGATTGCTGCGCTCATTGTGCTCGTAGGCGACGAACAGACCGCCGCGATCCCAGGTGCGGCCGTAGGTCTGGCTGAACTGGAACTGGGACACGGCATCGGCGAAGCCGTAGCGCGCGGTGGTTTCTGCGCCGTCCCAGTTCCGGCGGGTGATCAGATTGACCACCCCGGCCACGGCATCCGAGCCATAGATGGCCGAGGCACCGTCGGTGACGACCTCGATGCGCTGCAGGGCGGCTGACGGAATTTGGTCAAGGTCGCCGAGCGCCTTGATCACGCCGTTGGGCGCCAGGCGGCGGCCGTTCAGCAGCATCAGGGTAGCTTCAGGTCCGATGCCGCGCAGGTTGGCGCTGCGCACAGCGGTGGAGTTGGCGGCGGCGTCCTGGGCACCGCCGCTGAAGCTGTTGCGGCTTTCGTCCGCACCGAGGTTCAAGACCTGGGGCAGTAGGCGGGTCGCATCACTGACGTTGCTGGATCCACTGGCGACGATGTCGTCGCGATCGACGCCGATCGTGGGCGACCCCGCAGCAGCGACGCCTCGGATACTGGTGCCTGTGACAACGATGTCCTCGAGAGCTGACTCTTCCTGCTCCTGTTCACTGCTGGGTGCAGGAGTGGGGTTGGACTGAGCAGACGCGAGCGACGGAACCGCCAATGCGGCGAACAAGGCCAGCGCTGACGCGCCGGCATATGCGGACCTGTATCGTGACACGAACATGGCATCCTCCCCTTGATGATCCGGGCTTGATGCCCGTGACCCGTTGACGCTGACTATGCCGTCTTTTCGCTTAAACGCAAATAGTATGATTTCCAAACAGTCTCAAAGTCGCCCCTTGCTCGTTTCGGCCGCGTTTGCGGTCGATCTTCCGGCGTCCAGGGTGTCGAGAAAGGCGGCGATTTCAGCACTGACGACCTCGTTGCCGCTGCCCATATTGTTGAGGGCGATCCTGAGAACCGGCACGCCGGCCCGCTCCAGCGCCTCAAGCACCAGCGGATCGGCGTCATCGATAGCGACGGCCCCATGGCATCCGTGGGTCCGGGCTTCCTTGACGTGCCAAGCCCCCGACCAGGTCGGCATCCGGAGCTCGTCGCCCATGGTCACGAACCGGGCCGCAAGCGCGCGGATCACATCGTGCTCGCCCGCGAACGATCGCAGATAGCCGTCGGCGGCCAGCCCCAGATACATCGACCAGACGAACACCGCCCCGTGGCTCTCTTCCCACCGCTGATAGAACCCGGTGTCGCTCCAGAGTCCGCGCCCGACCCACATCAGGCGCAGGCGCTCGCCCGGGCAGGCTGCCTCGCCGTCGGCGGCGCGCTGCGCGACCTCCTCGTAGAATCGTCTAGCGGCATCGCGTGCCCAGACCGTTCCCCGATGCCACTGCGGGACCATGGTCGCGGGCATGGTGTCGACGACGCCGACGGGCACGGGATGCGTACGGGCGATGAGGTCGCGCGTGCGCCGGTAGTAGTCCTCCTGCTCGTTGACCAGGTTCATGACTTCGACCAGCCGGGCCAGGTCCAGCGTCCGGCCGGTCAGGGTCTCCAGCTGCGTGATCTGCTGCTCGATCTGGGCTGACATCAGCTCCAGCCGCTCGGGCTCCAGCGTCTGCTCCCAGCGTTCGGGCATGTCGTCCCACCAGTCGATGGGGAGGTCGATACGGCTCTCGATCGAGCGGTCGAAGACGAACAGGTCGGCCCCGGTTTCGCGCGCCCAGGCCTCGAAGATCCTGGGACTAGGATCGGAACCGGCGATCAGTGCAAGGGCCGACGGCGTCGGCAACCCGCCCCATGGCGCGTCATCAAGCTGGTCGTCGAGCGCGGCGGCCAGCCCTTGTGCGCTGTAGGTCTCGACGTGGGACGGATAGTCCGCCGCCCGTAGCAGGCGGCCATAGTGACCGGCCTTTTGCTTCGCCGCCACGATGGAGGCCCACCACTGGTTTACGACATAGGGGATGTCTAGGGCGCGCAGGATTTCCTGCGGCGCGTCGGCATTGACTACGGCGAATGGGCCGCTGGCGGCCTGTTCCCGCACACCGGCGAACCAGTCGCGCTGCCAGGCCCCAAAATCGGCGGTGCAGTCCAGCGACTTGCGGCTACGCCTTGGTTCGCGCTCGACAGGCTTCGGTGCGGGGGACGGCCGGGCTGTCGTGACTTTCGGTGCGGGCGTACGGACTTCGCCGGTGGCCAGGAAATGGGAAATCAGGCTGGAGGTCTCGGCGTCGAGCGCTGCGGTCGGGCTGAGCCCGGCAATCGCGAGAAAGGCGATGCCCGCCTCGTTGAGGGCCTGGCGGGTCGGCTTGACATCCCAGGGCGCGACTTCATCGCCCAGCAGTCCGCAGTGGATCACGGCATCGACGGACAGCGCCTTGGCGCGCAGGGCCAGTGCGGCTGCCCGCGTGTCGGCGGACTGCATGGGGCTGGGCCAGGCGGGGGATTGGCTACGCAGCGCGATCGCCTCGGGCACCGACACGGTCTCGTCCAGTGTCGCAGCCAGCCAGGGATCACCCCAGCCATGATCCTCGGCCACGATGATCGCGCCGAGAGACTCGATCTGGCGGTACAAGGCCGAGGTCTCATGCGGGGAACCGGTCAGCACGATCCGCCGGCCTTCCAGGACCGGTGACGCCTCTAACGCTGTGTCGAGATCATCAAGGATGCGGCTGGCCTTCGCGCCCGATACCCGGCTGATGACGCGAATGAGATCGAGCCCGTCGGCGCCTGACAGCCGCGGTGTGTTGCCGCTACGTCCCGCCGTGAAGAGGGCGGCCAGGCGTGACTTGAAGGCATTTTCTCGCTGGCGCGCGGCTTCGAGGGCGTCCGCATCGATGGAGTGCCCAGCCCTCTGCTCGAGCCAGGCCTGGAAGGCTGTGAGGCGGGAGAGGTTGTAGCGCCGGACGGCGTCTTCCACGCCATGCAGCAGATCCACGAACGCGAACGGCGTCTGGGGTCCACGTCCGGTGCGGTGAAGTTCGCGCAGCACGGCGAAAAGCTGGGCATCCTCGGCGGCGGCATGGGTGAGAACGAGGCCGCGCGGCGCGAACCCGTCAGCCTCGATCGCGGCGAGAATTCCCTGGGATCGGTGGCTCAGACCGGGGTGCGCCACGGTGCCGACAACGCTGGCGGGCACGATCGCCCATGGAACGAGCCCGGCTGCAGCAATCAGTTCGCGCGGGGCATCCGATCCGAGGCAGGCGATGACGTCCGATGGAGCGACCGCACATCCAGCCATGGCTTCGGCGACAATGTCGGAGATGGGCATCAGATCGTGCCCGCGGCCCGCAGTTGCGCCAGTCGTTCGGCGGAATAGCCCAGGGTTCCGCCATAGACGCTGGCATTGTGCTGGCCGATTTCGACCGGCAGGACATCGTCGAAGCCCGTGCGGCATTCGGAGAACTGGATCGGGACACCGACCGTGCGCAGTGATTCATCGGTGTCATAGCGGGGATGTTTGACGGCCATGGTTTCGCCGCGTGCCACCACGCGCGGGTCCAGCATGCCCTCGGACGGGTGGCGGACCGGGGCGACCGGGACGCCTTCGGCCTCGAGCAAACGCACGACCTCGGCGGTCGGCAGGGTGCTGGTCCAGGCTTCGATCTGTGCCTCCAGCCCGACGGCATTGGCGACCCGGCCGTCGCGGCTGTTGTAGCGGGGATCGTCCTGGAACCCGGGCTCGCCCATGATCCGGAAGAGCGCGCGGGCTAGCCCCTCATGGACGGCCACGATGGCGACATAGCCGTCCGCGCAGCGGAAGACGCCGAAGGGCGACAGGCGGTGGACGGTCAGTCCGGTACGCCCGGACATGCCCGCCATCTCCATCGCGCGCCAGTTCTCGATGGCGACGAAGGACGTCAGCGCCCCGAGCATCGACACATCCACGAACTGGCCGAGGCCGGTCTTCTCTCGGTGCTGGAGAGCGGCCAGAATGCCGATGACGCCAAACACCGGTGCCAGCATGTCGGCCATGGGAATGCCGATGCGCACGGGCGGCGTACCCTCTTCGCCGCTGGTGTACATCGCGCCGCTCAGGGCCTGGATCAGGACGTCCATCGCCTTGGACCCGTCGGAACCTCCGGCTCCGAATCCGCTGAGCGCGCAGTAGATGATGCCGGGATTGGCGGCCTGGGCTGCTGCATAGCCGACGCCCAGACGGTTCGCCGTCCCGCTTGTGAAGTTCTCGATGACCACGTCGGCGGTTCGCACCAGATCGGCGAAGACCTCGCGCGCTTCCGGCGCCTTCAGGTTCAGACTGATTCCCTTCTTGCCCCGTGCGCGGGTCAGGTGAGAGACCGACAGATCGTCCGTGTGCGACCGCATGACCGTGACCCCGTCCCGGCCTATGTAGGGGCTGTTCTCCCGGGCCAAGTCACCGCCCTTGGGATCCTCGACCTTGATGATCTCGGCCCCAAGGCCCGCCAGCAGAAGCGTTGCATAGGGACCAGCGAGGGCGCGTGTCAGATCTATGACGCGAAGCCCTTCGAGCGGACGGGGCGTGGAGACGGAAGATTGGGTCACGGACATTCCTCGGCGATCGCTTCTCACACCCCCAGCGGCGGCCCGGTCGATCTGGCTTGATTGAGCCGCGAGCGTCGGCTCGTGTCAATATTAGTTTCTAGAACATACGGTTTATATGTCGCCCGATGTTCTGATCGAGAATCTGATAGACCCGTAGCTGTGCTCTCTGTGGCTGCAAGGATCCGTGCCCATGACCAAACCGATGCTCGCCGAGATCGATCACACGCCGACCTCGGCCACGCGCGTTCTGGGCATCCTGACTCCGCTGCTGGGCTTCCGCATGAGACGGATCCACAATCATCTGACCCGGTCGTTCAGCGAGCGACTAGGCGATCAGGCGCTGAGGCCTGGCGGTTTTTCCGCCCTGGGTCTGATGGCCGCCAATCCCGGCATGTCGCAGAAGATGCTGTCCGACGAGCTGGGACAGGACAAGGCGACTGTCGTGGCCCTGCTGGACGAGCTGGAGCGGCGCGGATGGGCCGAACGCCGCCGTGACGTCGCCGATCGTCGGCGGCATCACCTGTTCATCACGCCGGCCGGCGAGGAGTCCTTGGCCTGGATGGCGAAGGAGGCCGTGGCCAACGAACGCGGCGTGGTGGCGGCCTTGACCGACGACGAGGCCCGCACCCTGCTGTCGCTGCTGGACAAGGTCTATCGCGGGGCCTTCCCGACGGACCCCTAGGCGGCGACCGTGGGCTCGTTGATACGGATGCTGCGGCTGGCCAGGGCCAGGAAGACCATCGAGATCAGGAAGATCGCAGACATGACCAGCAGGGCCACTTGAAGGCCCGAGGCGGACGCCTGGGCACAGGCAGCGCCGACGGCCTCCAGCGCGCCCTCAGGTGCACGGCCACCGGGACAGGTGGCGGTAAAGGCACCGGCCCCCACGAACCTGTGGCCCGCCACCGCGTCGCTGATGACTCCGGTCAGGAGCGGCCCAACCGTACTGCCGACCACCGTGGCAGCGACCATGAACACGGCGGTCCCGGTTGCGCGCATCGTCGACGGGACGATGTTCTGGATGGCCGCATACAGCGGTCCGTTTTTCATGTTGTACGCCACAGCCGCTGCCAACAGGAACGGCATGGCCCAACGGGCGTCCGGCGTACCGAAGGCAACCAGATAGGCGATGGCGGCAAGGCCGCTCCCGAGGGCGGGGACGAGCACATAGGAGCGGCCGCGACTGTCGGAAAACTTGTCGGCCAGCACACCGCCCAGCATGGCTCCGACCAGGCCGGCGATCCCGGTCATGCCTACGATGCCGCCGGCCTGCGACAGGGTGAATTCATGGGTCCGGAGCAGAAAAGACACGGTAAAGCCTGCGATACCCGCGTTGGCGATGCCGACGAACGCCCCGCCGATGAAGACGAAAACGAAGGCGGGCGTCTTCAGTAACCACTTGAAGTCGGTCCAGAAGGTTGCCGGGCGTCGCTCGGTGTTGGCGGGCGTGGCCTTGCGAGGGTCCTTCAGCGTCAGCCAGACCAGAAGGCTCAACACCACGCCGGGCAGGCCGAGCAGCAGGAAGGCCGAGCGCCAGCCCCAGGTCTCGGCCACGAAGCCGCCGATCATGGGAGCCAGGATCGTCGCCAGCGGCGGCGCCGAACTGACTACCGACATGACCAACCCGCGCTGACGTGGCGTGAAATAGTCGGCTAGCACCGAGTGACTGATCGGGATGCAGCCCCCTTCGCCGGCACCGACGCCGATCCGGTAAAGCAGCAACTGGCCAAAGTTCTGGGCCACGCCGCAAAGGGCGGTCATCCCTGACCAGATGGCAATGGCCAGGGCCAGCAGGCCGGCCCGGTTGAACCGCTCGGCGAACCGCGCCGCCGGGATGCCTGAAAGGGAATAGAACAGAGCGAAGGCAGGGCCCGTCAGAAGGCCCAGTTGCGCATCCGAGAGGCCCAACTCGATCTTGATCGGCTCCTGCAACACGCCGAGGACGATGCGGTCCAGATAGTTGCACACCGTCACGGCCAGCAGCAGCACGACGACGTAGATCTGGTATGGCCGCCAACCCTTAGAGGGAGCGCCGGATGCGGGAATGTCGGTCACGTCTGGAATCCTCCGGCATGTGCGCCCATGCGTCGCTCAGCGTCGACTGCTCCGGAAGGTTGATTGATAAAATCGTTTGTGTCTATGCCTATATTGGTCGTCGCGATTGATCGCGCCGTCGATCCTCCGCACCGCCGGTGTGCGGATGACCAATGAGACGAGCTTCCCCGCTGCCTGTCAGGGCCCGCCGAGCGACGCCACGATCTCTCGCCCCTGCACTCAGCCAATGGACGTGTTTGCGACTAGGTCGGCTGCGGTGGGATCGGGTCCGGCTCGTCGATCAGGATTCGTTCTGCCGCACCCTGGACGTCGTCGTACTGACCCGACCGAAGTGTCCACACGAAAGCACCCACCGCGACGAGACCCAGCAGGACGGAAAACGGGCCAAGCAGGAGAAGGATGTTCATCCTGCACCTCGCAGCCGGAGTGCGTTCAAGGTGACCACAAGCGATGACCCTGACATGGCCAGGGCTGCGACAAACGGGTTGACCAAGCCGAACATGGCTGCCGGTGCCGCTACGAGATTGTAGAGTGCGGCAAAGCCGAAGTTCTCCAATGCCCGCCTATGGGCGGAGCGGGCGACATCGATGGCGTCGACCACCGCCATCAGCCTGTCGTGGGTGAGAACCAGATCGGCGGCGTTCTGGCTGGCCTCGATCGCAGATCCCGGTGCGATCGCAGCGTGGGCCCGAGCCAGAGCGGCCGCGTCGTTCAGGCCGTCGCCGACCATCAAAACCCTGCGCCCGGAGGCGGCGAGACGCTCGATCGCCTCCGCCTTTTCCCCGGGCAACAAACCGGCCCGCCATGCCGAAATCCCCAGGTGGCGAGCCACGTTCTCCACCACGCTCGCCTGATCACCGGAGAGAATTTCGACAGTCAGTCCTCGCGCCATCAGAGCGGCTATCGTCTGTGCTGCGTCCGATCGGAGAGAATCCGAAAAACGCAGGCGGACTTTTGGTCCTTCCTCGAAGCCGAACCACAACTCCGTTTCCGATGCGCGAAGTGTGGGGACCCCGACAAACGCCGCGCGGCCCAGGCGCGCAGGTCGGCCGTCAATCAGCCCTGCGACGCCCAGACCAGCGTGCTCGACGACGTCCGTGGCGATTGAGCCGTCGCCTGCGGCGCGGGCCACGGCCCGGGCCATCGGGTGGTTGGAGGCGCGGGCCAGCGGAGCCGCCATGGCCACTGTGGATCGGGGGGTTCCAATCAAGACCGGCCGGCCCTCGGTGAGGACACCGGTCTTGTCGAACACGACATGATCGACCTCGGCCAATCTTTCCAGTGCGGCACCTGACTTGACCAGGACCCCGCGTCGAAACAACCGGGCAGAGGCCATGATCTGGACCGCCGGGACGGCCAGTCCCAGGGCGCAGGGGCAGGTGATGATCAGGACCGCGACGGCCCGGATCAGGGCCTCTCGCGGCTCCAGTCCCAGCGCCCAGCCGCCGACGAAGGTCAGCAGGGCGGCGGCGTGGACGACCGGCACATAGAGGGCGGCCGCCCGGTCGGCCAGGCGTACATAGCGGGACCGGGACTGAGCCCCGGCCTCGATCAGCCGGGCGATCTCGGCCAGGGTCGAGTCTTCCGATCCTGCCTGGGCCCTCAGGGTCAGCAGGCCCGCCAGGTTCACCGCCCCGGCCCGGCACAGCTGTCCGGGCGCGATCCGCTCGGGCACGCTTTCGCCGGTCAGAAGACTGTTGTCGAGCAGGGCTTCGCCCTCCTCCAGGATGGCGTCGACCGGAATCCGGTCGCCCGGTCGGACCCGGATACGGTCGCCGGGAGCGATGTCACCGAGCGGGACCGATCGCTCGTGCCCGGACCTGTCGACCAGGCACACGCTCGGGGCCTGGAGCGCCAGGAGATCGCCGGCCGCGCTGCGGGCGCTCGCCTTCAGCCGGTGATCCAGCCACCGCCCGATGAGCAGCAGAAACAGCAGCGAGACCGCCGCGTCGAAATAGGCGACGCGGCCATGCAGGATCGTCTCCGAGAAGCTGATAGCCAGGGTCAGGATGACGCCGACCGAGATCGGCACGTCCATGTTCGCGCGGCCGGCGCGCAACGACCTCAAGGCCGACTCGAAGAAGGTCATTCCGGCGAAGATGGCGCAGGGGGCACCGACCGCCGCCGACATCCACATCATCATCGTTCGCGTCGCCGAGCCCAGCTCCTGGTCAAACAGTCCGGCCCACAGGGGAACCGAGAACATCATGGCGTTCATTGCCCCGAAACCGGCGACGGCCAGGGCCAGGATCAGCTTGCGCCCCTCGCGATCGCGGTGTTCCAGGGCGACCCCGGGATCATAGGGGGTCGAGGGATAGCCCAGCTGGGCAAGGGTCCGGACCACGCGGTCGGGGTCGATGGCCCTGTCGGACACTTCGATCGCCAGCCGCCCGGTCGACAGATTGAGGCGAGCGGACTGCACGCCGGGCAGGGCCGAGACCTCCCGCTCGATCTTCGAGATGCAGCCCGCGCAACGCGCCCCAGTGACCAGGAGGTCCAGACTGGCGCGGCCGTCGTCCCGGCGTCGGACGAAGGCCGACATGTCGCGCCCGATCGCCGTGTCCAGGGTCATGGCCATGTCAGCCTCCGCTCGGCGATGAACGCTCGTTCGCCGCCGTCCCGGGCGCTGATCCTCACGTCCCAGGCCCCGGAGCGCGGACCCGCCGCCTTGTATCGTCCAGGCCCTGTCTGGGTCAGCCTGACTTCGGCGCGACCTTGTTCCGTGGCCGGGCGCTGGAGCACCGCCGAGACGTTCAGGCCGGACAGCGGGGCGCCGTCCCGATCCTCCAGCAGGACCTCGAGCCCGGTTGGCGTCGCCTTTACGCCCGCGCGCCAGCCCAGGGCGTCCTGGGCTCTCAGCCGCCCGAGTTCGGTATTGTAGATCAGCCCGGTCTCATAGGGCTTGGCCTCGACCTGACCCGGATGGGTCCGGTAGGCGATCACGAGAAAGCTCGTATCGACGCCCACCACCAGGGCGAAGAAGGCGACGACGCCGGCGGCGACGTGCCAACCCCTGACGGCGAACGGTGGGCGATCGGCCGGGGCTGGCGCGGTCATTGCGGGGGGCTCCCATATTCGAAGGCCGTTTCAACGCTGCGAGTCCGATCGCCGGAGATTACCGCGAAGGTCGCGTCCCGGCTCCCCTCTTCGGGCGCGCCGGCGGGCACGGTCACGAACAGCCGAAGCGGCGTCACGCGGTTCGGAGCCACATCGACGACGAGCGGGCCCTGGCCGGCCTGGCCGGGATGGTTCAGAACGGCATTGGGAACCCCCGCATAGCGGATCTCCACCCTTGCGGCCTCGAAGCCATGGTTGGCGATCTTGAGCGTATAGCCGTTGCGAACCGCCCCGTCGTGCAGTCGGACATAGGCCGGATTCCGGTCGCGCAGAGCGTGGACGACGATCTGTTCGCGGCGGCTCAGACCCCAGATCATCAGGCCGCCGATCAACACCAGGGCCCCGCCGTAATAGAGGGTCCGGGGACGCAGAAGCCGATGTTGCGGCTTGCGCCCCTCGCACCGGGCCGCCACGGCCGCGTCCGTGTCAAAGGCGATCAACCCGCGTGGACGCTCCACCCGATCCATGATCTCATCGCAGGCATCGATGCACAGGCCGCAGTTGATGCATTCCAGCTGAGCGCCCTTGCGGATGTCGATGCCCATCGGACAGGCGACCACGCACTGGTTGCAGTCGATGCAGTCGCCTCTGCCAGCCCAGGTCTCGGCCTTCTTGTGTGCACCCCGCGGTTCGCCACGGTCGTAGCGATAGGTGACCTGGAAGGACTGGTCGTCCAGCATGGCGCCCTGGATCCGGGGCCAGGGGCACATGTAGGTGCAGACCTGCTCGCGCATGTGGCCGGCGAAGACATAGGTCGTGAAGGTCAGGATCGCGCACGACACATAGGCGGTCAACGGCGCGGTCCCGACCCAGAAAGTCCGGATCAGCTGCGGCGCATCATGGAAATAGAAGATCCAGGCCCCGCCGGTGCCGAAGGCGATGCCGATCCAGACCGCGTGCTTGCCCGCCTTGCGCCACAGCTTGTCGAAAGACATGGGCGCCGCGTCGAGGCGCATGCGGGCGTTGCGGTCGCCCTCTAACAACCGCTCGACGTGGATGTAAAGGTCGGTCCATACCGTTTGCGGACAGGCATATCCGCACCAAAGTCTGCCGAACAGGGCCGTCACCAGGAACAGGGCCAGCGCCGACATCACCAGCAATCCGGTGATGAAATAGACCTCCTGGGGCCACAGCTGGATCATGAAGAAATAGAACCGCCCGCCGTCGAAATCGACCAGCACGGCCTGATCCGGCAAGGCACCCGGACGCTCCCAGCGGATCCACGGCGTGACGTAGTAGATTGCCAGCATGACGATCAGCAGCGCCCATTTCAGCCAGCGCCACGGACCGTGCACCAGCTTGGGATAGATGGGCGTCCGCGCCTTGTAGAGCCCCGTCGGCCGCGCCTTCTCACGCTGGCGTTCGGCGACGGAAACCGGACCCGCGTTCGGCGTCTTCGGGCGGGTCCGGTCGATCAGGACGGTCATGGGGTCGGGACTTCGACTTTCGTGACCGAGGGTTCGCCCCCACCGGCGTTCACGTGGACATAGACCGCCAGAGCCTTGATCACGTCGGGCGAGAAGCGGCCTTCCCAGGTCGGCATGACCCCGTTCCGGCCGTTGTGGAGCTGACTGGTGATCGCGGTCCGATCCGACCCGTTCAGCCATTCGCGGTCGGTCAGGTTCGGCGCGCCCAGGGCGCGTGACCCGACGCCTGTCGGCATGTGGCAGGCGGCGCAGTTGTCGGCGAACAGGGTCGTGGCGCGAGCGACGGCCTGGGCGTCGGCCGGGCGACCCGAGAGGTTGACGACATATTCGGTCAGGTCGGCGATCTGGGCCGGCTGAAGCAGTCCGTCACGTCCGAAGGCCGGCATCTGGGATGTCCTGGTATTGACATGCCCGGACCGGACACCGACCCGGAGGGTGTGCTCGATCTCCTCGAGCGAACCGCCCCAAAGCCAGACGTCGTCGCGCAGATTGGGATAGCCCTTCACCCCGCCGCCGCCGGCACCGTGGCAACTGGCGCAGTTGTCGCCGAACACGGACTGACCGACGGCCAGGGCATGGGCCTGGAGTTCGGGATCCGCCTCGATCTGCTGCAGGGACGCCGAAGCGAGCATCGCGTCGCCCTGGCCCCGCTGCACGTGAAGGGCGTTCAGGTCCTGGGCCACAGCGGCCCTGTCGGACTGCTTCAGAATTCCGGGCGTGTAGCCGCTGATCCCCGGCCATGCCGGCATCAGGACCCAGTAAACGATCGAGAAGGCGATGCAGGCATAGAAGACCCAGGGCCACCAGCGGGGCAGGGGACTGTCCAGCTCCTTGATGCCGTCCCATTCATGCCCGGTCGTATCCACGCCGGAATGTTCGTCGCGCTCGCGTTCAGACATGGTCGTCCTCGTCCTTCTCGAGCGGGAGTTGGGCAAGGCGGCGGAAGGCCTCGCCGTTACGGGGCCACAGGGCGTAGCCGATCCCGGCGAAAAAGATCGCGCCGAAGTAGATCAGACCGCCTTGCTGGGCGAAGCGGGCCACAGTCTCGTAGTCGAGGCCGCTCATCGCATGTTGTCCGGGTCTTCGGCCTGGAAGGTTCGGAAATCCACCATCGTGCCGAGTTGCTGAAGGTAGGCGATCAGGGCGTCCATCTTGGTCAGACGCGCCGGGTCACCGTCGAAATCGCCTTGAACGATGCGGGGGCCATAGCGACCACGAAGCGCCGAGGTCTCGCTGGCATAGGGATCGACCTGCGCCAGTGCGTCCGCTTCGGCGTTCGCGATCTGATCATCGGTGTAGGGCACGCCCACTGTTCGCATGGTCGCCAGCTTGGCGCGGATGGCATGCAGATCCAGGTCCTGATCAGCCAGGAACAGGTAGGGAGGCATGTTCGACTCGGGCACGACGGCCCGTGGGTCGCTCAGATGCTCGCGGTGCCACTCGTTGGAGTATTTGCCGCCGACGCGGGCCAGGTCCGGCCCCGTCCGTTTGGACCCCCACTGGAACGGATGGTCATACATGCTCTCGGCGGCCAGGCTGTAATGCCCATAGCGTTCGACCTCATCGCGCAGGGGCCGGATCATCTGCGAATGGCAGCTGTAGCAACCCTCGGAGATATAGACGTCGCGACCGGCGAGCTCGAGCGGCGTGTAGGGGCGAACGCCTTCGACCTTTTCGATCGTGCTCTCGACCCAGAACAGGGGCGCGATCTCGACGATGCCGCCGATGGAGACGACGATGACGATGCCGATCATCAGCAACAGGGAGTGCCGCTCAAGCGGTCCGTGTTTCTTCCACATGGCGATCCTCACTCGGCCGGCAGCAGTTGCGGCGCGATTGTCGTCGCCTGGACGCTCTCGACGGATGTCGAGGACGGCATGCGGATCGTTCGCCACAGGTTGTAGGACATGATGAGCGTGCCGCTCAGGTACATCAGGCCGCCGACAGCGCGGATGACATTCTCGATGTGTTTGGCGGCGACAGTCTCGATGAAGCTGTTGGCGAGATACCCGTCCGGCGTGTACTCCCGCCACATCAGGCCCTCCATGATGCCGGAGACCCACATTGCGGTGATGTAGAGAACGATACCGGTGGTCGCGATCCAGAAATGCCACTCGACCAGGGCGTTAGAATACAGCCGCTCCTTCTTCCACAACCAGGGCACCAGACAGTAGATCGCCCCGAAGCTGATGAAGCCGACCCAGCCCAGCGCTCCGGAGTGGACGTGACCGATGGTCCAGTCGGTGTAGTGCGACAGGGCGTTGACCGTGCGGATCGCCATCAGCGGCCCCTCGAAGGTCGACATGCCATAGAAGGCGATGGCCACGACCATCATCCGGACCACAGGATCGGTGCGAAGCTTGTCCCAGGCGCCCGACAGGGTCATCAGGCCGTTGATCATCCCGCCCCAGGACGGCATCCACAGCATGATCGAGAAGGTCATGCCCAGGGTCTGCGCCCACTGCGGCAGGGCCGTGTAGTGCAGGTGGTGAGGGCCGGCCCAGATGTAGATGAAGATCAGGGACCAGAAGTGCACGATCGACAGTCGGTACGAATAGACCGGCCGATCGACCCGTTTAGGCACGAAATAATACATCATGGCCAGGAAGCCGGCCGTCAGGAAGAATCCCACGGCGTTGTGGCCGTACCACCACTGGACCAGGGCATCCTGCACGCCACCGAAGGCCGAATAGCTGCGCGCCTCGAGCAGCCCCACCGGAACGGCGGCGTTGTTCACCAGGTGCAGCAGGGCGACGGTGACGATGAAGGCCAGGTAGAACCAGTTGGCCACATAGATGTGCGGCTCTCTGCGCTTCCAGATCGTGCCGAGGAACACCAGCAGGTAGGCGACCCAGACGATGGTCAGCCACAGGTCGACGTACCATTCAGGCTCGGCGTATTCGCGCGACTGGGTGATGCCGGCCAGATAGCCGGTCGCCGCCAGGACGATAAACAGCTGGTAGCCCCAGAAGACGAACCAGGGCCACATACCGCCCGCCAGCCGTGCCCGGCAGGTCCGCTGAACGACCCAGAAGGAGGTGCAGATCAGGGCGTTGCCACCGAAGGCGAAGATGACCCCGGAGGTGTGCAGGGGGCGCAGACGACCAAAATTCAACCATCCGGCCTCCGGGAAATAGAATAGCTCCGGCCACGACAGCTGGGAGGCGATGAGTACCCCCACCAGCATGCCCACGACGCCCCAGAACATGGTGGCGATCACCCCGGCGCGAATGACGCCGTCCGAATATCGCGCCGGATTTGCCCGGAACCGCCCATTGTTGATCCCGAGGGTCATAGCCGCGAGCGACAACACCCCGGCAGCCAGCAGGATATAGCCGTGGAAGCGGAATGCCGGGTCATCGGTGGCCGCCGCTGCCAGAAGGGCGACGAGTGTCAGCACCCCCAGGGTCACGAAAAGCGGAATGGTCCCGGTGTCGAGTTCGTCGGTCTGTGTTCGATTCGGCATTCACGCCCCCTTGTCTCGGGGGGGTTTGACGCAACGCAGCAGGACCGGCTTTGATCTAGCGCAAAGCGTGGTGGCGGCGTTCAGGGTGTGATGATCGGCGGAGACCCGAAATGCCAGACATCACAGATCAAGAGCGCCGAATTCTTGTGGGAGGGTTGCTCGTTATCGCGGCGTCCTCGGCGGCCCTCGCCGTGGTTCTGGGCCTCTGTGCCCTTGATCACATGGCGTTCAAGGCCAGCCTTTGCGGACCCGGTACGGGTCACTGCAGTGCCTGTTTCGCGGCCCTGGCGGCGCTGGCCGTCGCCGCGATCGCCGGCGGGGCGAGCTTCGATCTCCTGCGAGCGGGTCGTCGGAGCGGTGTTGCAGCATGATCTCCACCGCGAACAGCCTTTTCGACTACAAGGCCGCATTCGAATCCGCAGTCGACCAGGTCAAGGGCGAGGGGCGATACCGCGTCTTCGCCGATCTGAAGCGCGTTCGTGGTCAGTTCCCCAGGGCCGTGCTCCGCCGTGACGACGGGACCGAGCAGGACGTCGTCATCTGGTGCTCGAACGACTATCTCGGCATGGGCCAGCATCCGGCGGTGCTCGAGGCCATGCAGGCCGAGATCGACGCCGTGGGTGCCGGTGCCGGCGGCACGCGCAACATCTCGGGCACCACGCGTTCGGCCGTCGATCTGGAAGCCGAGCTGGCCAGCTGGCACCAGAAGGAAGCCGCCCTGCTGATGACCTCGGGCTATGTGGCCAACGAGGCGACGCTGACGACCCTGCAACGCATCCTGCCGGGCCTGATCACCTTCTCCGATTCGCTGAACCACGCCTCTATGATCGCCGGCATCAGGAATGGCGGCGGCGAACGCCACGTCTTCCTGCACAACGACCTCGAACACCTCGAAAGCCTGCTGGCCTCGGCCCCCGCCGATGCGCCCAAGCTGATCGCCTTCGAGAGCGTCTATTCGATGGACGGCGACATCGCCGACCTGAAGGGCACGATCGCGCTGGCGAAAAAGTACGGTGCCATGACCTATCTCGACGAGGTCCATGCGGTCGGCCTGTACGGCGCGACCGGCGCGGGCGTCGCCGAACGCGACGGGGTGCTCGACGGCATCGACATCGTCGAATGCACCCTGGGCAAGGCCATCGGGGTCATGGGCGGATACATCGCCGCCGATGCCGTGATCATCGACGCTGTGCGGTCGTGGGCCTCCGGCTTCATCTTCACGACGTCCCTGCCGCCCGCCCTGACCGCCGGGGCCCTGGCCTCGGTGCGTCACCTGAAGGCCCACCCCGAACTGCGCGTCGCCCATCAGGAGCGCGCCCAGACGCTCAAGGACCGCTTCGCCGCCGCCGGCATCCCGGTCATGCCGAGCGAAAGCCACATCGTCCCGGTCTTCGTCGGCGACCCGGTTCACACCAAGATGATCTCGGACATGCTGCTCGAAGAGTTCGGCGTCTATGTCCAGCCGATCAACTATCCGACCGTCCCCAAAGGCACCGAACGCCTGCGCTTCACCCCCTCGCCGAACCACGACGACGGCATGATGGACGCCCTGGTCAGCGCCATGGACAAGCTCTGGACCCACTGCCACATCGCCCGGATGCCGGCGGCGGCTTGATGGCGGAAGCAACGACGGCCGTCCGGGACGGCCGTCGCGCATGCGATCAGAACTTGCGGCCGATACCGAGGGAGATGACCCAGGGATCAAGGTTCACGTCGCTCTTCAGCGTGCCGCCATTGATGCTGGCGTCGGTATTGAACCAGACCTTCTTGACGTCCAGGTTGACTGTCCACGGGCCCGACACGGCAATGTCCGCGCCCGCCTGCAAAGCATAGCCGACGCCGTCGTCCAGTTTTACGTCGAAGCCGTTCTTGTCCTCACCGCTGAAGAACAGCATGTAGTTGAGCCCTGCGCCGACATAGGGACTGACGCGCGCTTCGGGGACTGGTCGATACTGCAGCGTGACGACGGGCGGCAGCACCCAGGTCTCGTGAACCGCGACATTCGTCGTGCCGCCCTGGGCCCGGATCTCGTGTTGTGTTGCGCCAAGGATCGCCTCGATCGAGATATTGTCAGTCAGGAAATAGGTAAAGCCGAGGGTGGGCATGACGTCATAGCCGACGTCCACGTGCAGGCCTGTCCCGGTTCCGGAGGCTGTGGTGATGGCGTCGTCGGCACCGGAGGCTACATCGGTAATCCGACCCGTGACGATCCAGTCGCCCTTTTGGGCGACCTGCCAGTCCTGTGCGGAAGCTGGAACAGCAGCAAGCAGGGCGAGGGCGATGCCGCCTCCGAGGGCGGCGATCCTGAGGGAGTTGTACGAGCGCATCTTGAGATCCACGACGCGGCCCGGTCGCGGAATGCGTCCGGTTGGAGGCGTCGGGCACGGTGTGATCTTGCGTGCCGCCGGTTGCCTTGATCCATCGCAAAGGTCAGATCATCCGACCGTGTCGCCCGGTGACGGATGCCAATGACGTGTCAAAGGCGGCACAGACAAGACGCACGAACGGCCGGCCAAGGTCCGTCACCGAGATCAGGCGGTCATCGCAGACCACGAGGCCGTCACCGATCAGTGGCACCAACCTGGCAAGGGCGGCGGAGAACCTGTCCGGAGCCGGGCCATGGATACCTTCGATCTCGGGAAGACTGACCGAGAGGTCGCACATCAGCCGTTCGATGACCTCGGCGCGTCGCCGGTCATCGGACGTCAGAGTCAATCCCCGCGCGATCGGGAGCGTCCCGGCAGACACAGCGGCACGCCAGTCCCGCTCGATGGCATGGTTCTGAACATAACCCTGCGCCGTGCGTCCAATCGACGAGGCACCAAGACCGATGAGGGTCGAGGCGTCATCGTCCGTATAACCCTGAAAGTTCCGATGCAGCCGCCCCGTTCGTGCGGCGATCGCGAGGCTGTCGGTGGGTAAGGCGAAATGGTCGAGGCCCACGGCCTGATAGCCCGCATCGATCAGATAGGTCGCGGCGGCCTGGCTCTGGGCGAACCGCTCGGAGCGGCCTGGAAGGTCGGCGTCGTTGATGAGTTTCTGATGGGGTTTCATCCACGGCACATGGGCGTAACCGAACAGGGCGATGCGCGCTGGCCTCAGCGTCGTCACCTGGTCCAGGGTGGCCAGCAAGTCGTCCCGCGTCTGCAGCGGAAGCCCGTACATCAGGTCGAGGTTGAGCGAACCTACGCCTGCGTCCCACAACCAGTCGGCGGCACGGACAACGGTTTCAAAAGGTTCGATTCGATTGATCGCCCGTTGTACCCTCGGCGACAGATCCTGAACCCCGAGGCTGGCGCGGTTCAGGCCGTTTCGGGCAGCGGCGCGGACCCAGTTTCGGGTCAGGCTTGAGGGATCGAGTTCGGCTGCGATCTCGGCATGGTGAACAAGGTCGAAGGTTTCTCGCAGGCCGTTGAACAGCCTATCCAGATCATCGGGGGCCACCATGTTGGGCGTACCTCCACCCAGATGCAGGCGTGACACCCGTTGACGTCGACCCAGCGCCGCCGCCGTCAGACCCGCCTCCGCGAGAAGCAGATCAATGTAGCTTCGGATCGTCTCCGCCCGGTTCACCGCGCGCGTATTGCACGCGCAATACAAGCAGAGCGTCCGGCAAAAGGGGATGTGAACATAGAGCGAGGCCGCATCATCTGCGGTAGTCCGGGCCAGCCAGTCCGCCCAGTCGGCGGCGTCTGTCTGGGCGGTGAACTGCGCCGCCGTGGGATAGCTGGTGTAGCGAGGCAGGTTGGCGTCGTAGCGTTCGATCAGGGCGGTGGACCGCAGATGGCGGTGGGTCTGGGCACAGGCGGCGTTCGCCAGGGTCATGGTCGGGCTCCGTAGCGCCGATCCCCGCGACCGACATCATGTCGCGACTAACGTCGCCGACATGGGTCGTCTTTGACCTTGGTCAATCCACGCCTGTCAGGCGTCTCCGTCAGCCAGGGCGCGAAGTACGTCCGGTTGTTCGATGCGGGCCTCGGTCAGCGATACCAGCCGGATCACGCCCTGGGTCTTCAACCGGGTGAAGACCCGGCTGACGGTCTCGATTGTCAATCCGAGATAGTCCGCGATTTCGGCGCGCGTCATCGGAAGGTGAACGTGGCCCGACGGACCCGGTCTTGCAGGGTCATGGGCCGGCATTTCCAGCAGGATGGTCGAAACGCGTTCGAGGGCCGTCTTGCGACCCAGCAACAGCATCTGGTTCTGCGCCGCCGCGAGCTCATGATTGGCTCTGTCAAGCAGGGCCGCCTCCAGCGTCGGTGTCTCACGGATCAGCGTACGGTAATCTGTCTTGCGAAAGCGGCAGGCGGTAACCGGCTCGATCGCCTCAGCCGAGAACACATAGGTCTCGCCTGTGGCCAGGCCCAGAAAGTCGCCGGCAAACAGGAAGCCTGTGATCTGGCGCCGTCCATCGGACAACAATCTGTACACCCTGACCGAACCCGAGGTGATGTTGAACACGTGCCGTGCCGGTTCGTCGGCACGGATCAGGGTGTCCCCGACGTTCAACGCCAGGTGCTCGGCCAGAGCATCGAGACGGCTGAGATCGGTATCGTTGATGCTGGCACAGACGCTCAGGGGTCGGGCGCCACAGGTGTCGCAGGCATTGCTTCGCCGACGATCGGCGCAGTCGGCGGGAAGGGACTTCAGCTCCAGCATGCTCAGGTCCTCCTTGTCGTCGAACGGGTAGGCGAATGCCTAGGGCTTTGGTGTTTGAGCGAGATCAATGCGGCGACATGAGTCTGGGCCAAAAATCGGCAGATGGCCATTGTCGTAAAGCCCCTTGAGCCGAATGAGTTTGACGATGGACTCGTTCTGGCCCGGCTGGGTCACGCGCCGTTCGACGAGGCGGCGTGGCACGAAGAGCTTGAGGCGCTTTCCGGAGACGCGATCCAGGGTGGCGCTCTTCTCGCACGGAACTCTATGGGGCGAGTTTGCGGCCTGATTCTGTATCGCATTCTCGCGGTGCCGGGGGCAGGCCCCAGCCTGGAGATTCTCCGACTCGTGGCCTTTGACCTGATGAACCCGCAGCCGATTGCAGACGCCCTTGTGCATGAGACGTTCCAGCTGGCCCGTTTGCAGGGGTGCGAAACCTTGCGCACCGTTCGCCG